>JBOGEB010000107.1:0-14112 GCA_050743125.1 Egibacteraceae bacterium | reverse complement strand
CCCACAACTTGTACAGAAGCGCCGTCTTTATGCCGCGGGGTTCTAAGCAGACGGGATACGTCTTGTCCGCCTGTCGAGGAAGAACCTTCTCGACGACGATGTCGTGTTCCCAGGAGTCGCCGAAGTCATATTCGGAGGTGAAGCGAGATCCCGGTGGCGCAACCGGCCCAGCTTGGCCGACTCCTTGTCCTTCGGCCGCGGACCCGAGTCGCCACCGTCGTCCCGGCCGTAGGTGTTCACGGCGACAACGAACTGGTGGAGATGGCAGTCGTCCCATCCATGGCCGCTTGGATGATGCCGTGCAAGGCCGAGAGCGTGACGTCGCTTCGGCGCCAAACTGGAGGCTTGGTGCCTTTCAGGGTGATTTTGCGCTGGGGAACAGATCGAGTACGCGCTTCGGTGGCATGGACGGACGGTCCCGCAGGTTGCCCGCAACACACGGATGTTCGGCGCTCCGGGGTCTTCTGGCCGGCTGCGTAAAGCATCCACGCAGGATATGGGCGAATGCTCCACTCAACCGCCGCCAAGCCGTACGCCACCGCCCCGTCCGTCCACGACTCGTCAGGCTGGGAGAAGGTCCGTGAGCAAATATCGCAAATATGCGTATCCGTGGATTCGGCTCGTCGGCCATCGGGTACCTCTGGGAAATGCCGGTCATCAAACCGCTCGCCGGTCATGAGCTGTTGCTCGTGCTTCTCCAGTTCGGCGTGCTCCTCCTCGTCGCGCGAACGCTGGGCGAGGTCGCGGTGCGGCTCCGCCTGCCGTCGGTGGTTGGCGAGCTGCTCGCCGGATTCGTCCTGGGCCCCTCGCTGCTGGGGACGATTGCCCCAGGCTTCTTCAGGGCGCTGTTCCCGCCGACCACCCAGCAGTTCCACCTGGTGGAGGTCATCTCCTGGCTCGGAGTGATCATGCTGTTGATCCTCACCGGCCTGGAAACCGACGTCGAGCTGATCGTGCGCAAGAGCAGGGGCGCGGCGGCGATCTCCCTCGGTGGGATCGTCGTGCCGCTCCTGAGCGGGTTCGCGCTGGGGTGGCTCCTGCCCCAGCAGTTCCTCGCGGCGCCCGACAAGCGGCTCGTCTTCGCGCTGTTCGTGGGCACGGCCATGAGCATCTCGGCGATTCCGGTGATCGCGAAAGTGCTCATGGAGATGAACATCATCCGCCGCGACATCGGCCAGATCACGCTGGCGGCGGGGATGATCGACGACACGATCGGTTGGATCCTCCTGTCGGTCGTCGCGGGCATGGCGAGCAGCGGGCAGGTCAACCTCGCCACCGCCGGCCGGGCGATGCTCTCAGTCATCGCGGTGCTGGCTGTGTCCTTCACGATCGGGAGGAGGTTTGTCACCTGGACCATCCGCACCCTCGACAACCAGGTCGGCGGCGACACGGTGAAGATCACCGGTCTCATCGTGCTCGCGCTCGCGTGGGGCTCGGTGACGCACGCGCTGGGACTCGAGGTGGTCCTCGGCGCGTTCATCGTCGGCATCCTCGTCGCTCAGGCGCGCCGCTTCGACCAACGCGTACAGCACAGCTTCCAGCAGATGGCGCTCGGTGTGTTCGCTCCGGTGTTCTTCGCGTTCTCGGGTCTGCGCGTCGACCTCAAGGCGCTGATCCACCCGGTGACCTTCGCCGTCGGCGTGCTCGTGCTCGCGGTTGCGATCCTCGGCAAGTTCGTCGGCGCCTACGTGGGCGCAAGGGCTACCGGCCTCGGCAACTGGGAGGCGCTCGCGCTCGGGTCGGGCATGAACGCCCGCGGCGCGATGGAGATCATTGTCGCCACGGTCGGTCTGAGCCTGGGAATCCTCACCCCGGCGATGTACTCGATCATCCTCATGGTGGCGGTCGTCACGTCGATCATGGCCCCGCCGCTGTTGCGCTGGACGCTTGGCCACGTCGACTACAGCCCGCACGAGATCCAGCGCCTCAAGGCTGAGGAGCGGCAGCGGTTGAGCTTCGTCGGCAACCTCAAGCGTGTCCTGTTGCCGACCCGCGGGGGCGCGAGCTCTCAGATCGCCGCGCAGCTTGTCGGCTTCATGATCCGCGATGAGGACGTGGAGGTCACACAGATGTTCGTCGAGGTGGCGGCCAATGGGGACAGGCCCTCCGACGATGCGCAGGCTCAGCAGCGCAGAGAGCGGATCAAGGAGCACTTCGACGGCCTCCGCAGCGTCACGCGCAGTGACAGCACGATCGGCCCCGCGGTGCTCGCCGAGGCCGAGCGCGGCTATGACCTGCTCGTCCTCGGCGCGAGCGAACAGCGGACCAACGGCGAGGGGCCCCTGTTCAAACAGTTCATCGACGACATCATCCAGGAATCGCCCTGTCCGCTGCTCATCGTCAGTGCCCGCCCTGCTCACGATCCCGACCAGGTCCCCCCGCTCGCCCTGCGCCACATCCTCGTGCCGGTGAACGGGACCGAGCACGACCGCTACGCGGCCGAGGTCGCGTTCTCGATCGCGCGCGGCCGGAACGTCGTCGTGGACGTCGTGCACGTCATCAGCGCCCCCGAGCACACGACCCGCATGGGCGCGGACGAGGCCATCATGCACGCGTTCGACCTCGGCGAGGATCTCGTGGCGCAGATCGCCGATCTTGGCCACTGGATGGGCGCGACGGTCCATACCGACGTCCTGGTGGCGGACAACCCGGCCAACGCGATCGTCGAGCGCTTGCACCGCCGCGGCGACCTCGTCGTCCTTGCCAGCGGCCGCCGCCCGGTCGGCCGGCGCGCCTTCTTCGGCCACGGCACTGACCACGTCCTCCGCGAGGCCCCCTGCCCCGTCGCGGTCGTCAGCGTCAACTGACCCGCTCTGCGAAGCCAAGACATTGCGTCACCGGCAGCTCTCCGGCAAGCCCATCTCGCCGCGAGCTGGAGGATCTGTCCGAAGAGCCGGACAGATCCTCGCGCGGGGAAGCGGCGTGAATGAACCCATTTATTGCTGCCGCGAAAGGTCCAGCTCAAACCAGACACGCTTGCCGATGTCGAGCTGCTCGTGACCCCACCGGTCCGCGAGTGCGTCCACCACCCGCAGCCCCTGTCCACCGTGGGCGCCGGCCGCCAACGGCGCGTGCTGAAGCGTTGGCGGCTCGCCGCTGTGGTCGATGAGGTCGATGCGCACACTGTGCTCGCCGATGGTCAGCTCCAGCCTGGAGCGGCTGCGGGCATGACACACCGCGTTGGTGACCAGCTCACTGACGAGCAGCCGAGCCGTATCGGCGATCTCGTCAAGCGACTCGGAGGCGAGAACGCCCGCGACAAACGCTCGCGCGACGCCGACGGCCACTGGCGTGGCGGCAAGCTCCAATACTGCTGGACCGAACCTGCCACCGGAGGCGATCAGCGCGTCCCGACCGCTCGGCCCGGCATTGCCGGGTTGCGTCTCTGACAGACGCGCGGCGGCCTGCCCGCGCAACTGTGCGAACGCAGGCAACGGGATTCGCGCTGCTGGTTGTGCAGAAACCCGAGCGGGGACTTTGTCCAAGTCACCGCTCACAATGCGGCGCCCTGTTGGGCCGCTCCCGCAGGAGGGGCGACAGAATTTAAGGCCATGCTGGCTTTGGTGCATAACGGTCTCAGCATTGTGATCTCCCCACCGTAATGTGCTCATCCTCGCTTGACCCCAAACCTGGCAACGTTGTACGGCTGACCAAGCGCAGTCGCCGGTGCCCACTCGGATCGGTCGAGGCCACGGCAGGATCCATCGATCCCTTATTCCCCGAGAACCCTTTCGTCAGATATACGAGGGTTTTCAGATTTGAGGGTTAGGCGACACACAAACCGGGTAATCGGTTCATGCGGCCCGCACGCGACCAGCCCGGTACGCCCCCCCGGGCTGGTCGCCCTTCGGGCCACGCTCGGCGTCTCTTCGCTCACCCACGCCATGGCCGCTCGTTCTCGGCGGTGGCGGCGCACAGGAACGAGCGCTTGTCGAGGACTTCGGGAACGGAGCCCCCCAAGGGGAAGCAGCAGGTGGACGGTGCTATCGGGGCAGCTCGGGCACAGTGGGGGTGACCGCGCGGACCAGCTCCCGCAGACGGGCGGCGCTCAAGAGGTGGCCTCCGGCCTCGGCGAGCGCCAATGCCTCGGTCGCCAGCGCGTGGGCATGGGGATCCCCCCGCACGATGGCGAGCTCCGCTCCGGCCAGGCGGGCCTCGTACTGGGTCAACGGGATGGCTTCCGCCTGCGCTCGAGTCACCCAAGGCTCGGCGGCGGCTAGGTCGCCCTGGGCGATCAGGACGCAGGCGAGACGGGCCGCCGCCCAGGAGGAGTAGATCGGCATGTCCCTGCCCGTCTGGACGGCCTCTCGGAAGGACGCCTCGGCCTGGGCGAGATCCCCCGCCGTCTGGCAGGCGATGCCGACCATAAGAAGGCCCCCGGCCGTGAGCTCACGGTGCCCGAGCCGTCGAGCCATCGCCAGGGCTGCCTCGGCAACCTCCCTCGCCCCGTCGGACCTTCCCAGCGCGAGCGCCAGGCTTCGGATCCCGACGGACCAGACCTCGCCCTCCCCGTTCCCGAGCAGCCGCTCCAGGGCGAGCGCCTCCTCGATGGCCGCGAGGCCCTCCTGAGCCCGGTCCATGAACACCAGCCCGAGCCCCCGGTTCGTGCCTGCCGTGCCCACGCGCAGCAGCATGCCGGAGTCCTGGAACAGGCGGGCCACGCTGCCGAACATCTCGGCTGCCTCACGAATGCGTCCTTGCCCAAGCGCCACCGTGGCCCGCGCGTCCAGGATGCTGGCCACCCCGCGCGCGTTCCCGATCTGCTCGAACAGCAAGAGCGCCTCGGCGCACCGAGCCTCCGCCTGGCCCAAACGATTCGTGTTTGCGTCCACGATCGCTCCCACCGCCAACGCTTCGGCTCTCGCCCCGGCGTCAGCGCCAGCCTCGGTGAGGGCGAGCTCGACCAGCTCGCCGGCGTGGAGGTAGTCCTCCGAGCCAGAGATGAGCATGGCCATGCGGGTCAACAGGCGTGAGCGCTCAGGTCCAGGGTCGCGCGCCGCCAGGGCAGCGCGCAGGTCGTCTCGAGCTCCTTGGATGTTCCCCTTGCGAGCCCGCGCCTCGGCCCTGATCTCGAGCAGCGCCGAGCGGGTAGCGGGGGCCGGCTCGAGCGGCAGGCCGGCATCGGCCAGACGCTCCGCCTCCTCGCTGGCGAAGCGGTCCAGCCTGCGGCGGCCAGCCTGGGCGAAGGCGTCGGCGGCGGCCCCTCGATCGCCCGCGGCAGCCAGATGCCGGGCGAGCTCGGAGGGGTCGGCGCCCTCGGTTCGAAGCGCCCGGGCCAGCATCTGGTGGAGGCGGCCCCGCTCTGGGCCGGCGACCCCTTCAGCGATGCTCTCACCGATGACGTCGTGAGCGGTCGCCCACCCGGTCTCCCCCAGCCGCACCAGCCCGGCCCGCGCGAGCGCGTCGAGGTCGTCCAAGATTGCCGCCTGCTCCGCCCCCCTGGCTGCCGCCAGGACCCGGGCGGGCGTCTCCCGGCCCAGCAGCGCCAGCAGACAGAGCGTCTCGCGTCGTGGTCGCGGTTGCCGGTCCGCCCGGGCTCGGATGGCCTGATGCTGCCCCACGCGAGCGGCACGCGCAGCGAGCGGGCTCGCATGCTCCGTCCTGGCTCGCCAGCGGCCCTGGGCGTCCCGGTCGACCGCTCCCTGCCCGGCAAGGGTCCGAAGCACCTCGGCGACCGCGAGCGGGGTACGGTCGGTCTCCTCGCAGATCACCCGCGACAGCTCCTTGTCGGCGACGAGCCTGCCGATCGCCTGAGTGGACAGCGGCGCCAGCTCGAGCCTGCACACCTGCACCGCCAGCTCATCCAGGTCGGCGAGGAACGCGGCGACGGGCCCGTCCGGACAGACCTCCTCAGGACGATAGGCAAGGACAACGCCGAGCCTCGAGACCCGCGGTATGACTTGCCGGAGGAGCCGAAGGCTCGTGGGGTCACTGCCCTGCAGATCGTCCACGATCATCACCGCTCCCCTCGAGGAGACGGCCTGGGTGAGGCGGACCGCGCCCTGAATCGCCAGCGCCCGACGGCTTTGGGGGTCGAGCGAGGCGTTGCCGATGGGGCGAAGCTCCTCCAGCTCGGGAACGATGTCGGCCACGGCCTGTGCCGCTCGGTCGGGGATGGCCAGGGCGGCGTCAGGGTCGACGGAGAGGGCCTCCCGCAGCAGGGCGCGGGCCAGCGCCCAGGCCTCCTCCCGCTCCCCAGGGAAGGCCCGCACGGCCATCACGGGCGCCCTCGACCGCGCCACCACCTCGGCGAGCAGGCGCGACTTCCCAGATCCAGGCAGACCAGAGACGACCCCGGTCCCGTAGACGGGAGCGCCGACCATCCCGAGGACGACCTCGAGCTCCTCGTCGCGGCCAACGAAGGCCAGCTCGTCGAACGCCGGCCGCAGCGCAACGACAGGTGAGCGGCGACCCCCAGATCCGAGCGGCTCACCGCGAAGAATCCGGCCCTCGAGCTCGAGGGCCTCGGGGGAGGGGTCCAGGCCCAGCTCGCCGGCAAGCCGTTGTCGGAACCGGACGAACGCCGCGAGGGCGGCGGCGGTGTCGCCGCAGGCGGCGAGAGCGCGCACGAGCAGCAGGTGTGCCGCCTCTCGGAGCGGCTCACGCGTGACCGCCTCCTCCGCCAGCGCGACCGCCTGCCCGGGGTCCTCGACCGCCAGCGCCGCGGTCGCCCCTCCTTCCAGGGCCTCCAGGTACGTCCGCCCCAGGGCGCTGCGATACTCCTGCGCCCACTTCTCGTAGGCGTCCTCCGCCAGCGGCTCACCGCCCCAGAGCTCGACGGCCAGCTGAAACGCTGCGAGCGCCGCGCCGGCCTGCCCGCTCGCGAGGCGCTCCCGCCCGGCCGCGACCCACGTCAGGAACACCTCCGCATCGACGGAGCACCGATCGTCGGAAGCGAAGGAGTAACCCCCGGGGCCGGTGAGGATCAGCGACGGGTCGCCGAGGGCTCGGCGGGCTCGGCTGATCATGACGTTCAAGTTCATCGCCGGGTCGGCCGGCGCCCGTCCCGGCCAGAGCGCCTCGGCGAGGACGTCCCGGGGAACGAACGCTCCCCTCCGGGTCACCAGGACCCGCACCAGGGTCCGGGCCAGACGCCCGTTGAAGGCACCGGGAGGGATCTCCTCGCCAGCGTGACGAACCGAGAAGCGCCCGAGCAGCCGCACTTCGAGCGCGTGTCCGCGCTCCGAAGGCTGCCGCGCACCTGCCATAAAACTGCAATATCCACTCCGTAGTCTGATTTCGCAAGGGGCAGAGGTCCTGTTTTTGCCTTTTCTGGCAAACTGAGCACGGCCTCGTCACGAACCAAAGTCAGTAGGGTGATGCTGAGCCAGATGGGACAGAAGGTGAGGGTAGACACGAACGAGCATCAACGGACCCGTGACGCGGTCGAGGCGGTCGCCGGAAGCATCGCGGAGATGCTTTGCGGCCTTCCCGACACGAACGTCCGCATCCCAAACTCGGACTGGAGCGTCGGCGAGGCCGCCGCTCACCTCGCCACGGCGCAGGAGCTGTTCAATAAGTGGCTTCGGGGCGGGAGCGGCCCCTTCGCGGATGCTCATGCCACTACGTTTGCCTCCGTGAATGCTGGATTGCTCACGGAGTTCGCTGAGCGCGACGGAGCCAGGCTCGCTGCCCTGCTCGTCGACCGGACGCGCTCCTTCCTCGAGGAGAGCGCCGAGCGCCCCCTCCAGCACCAGTTCTTCTCTCCCTTTGGGTACATGGATCTGCCCACGTTGACCTCCTACATGCTCGTCCATCTGCTGATGCACGGCTGCCCGATCGCCAAGGCGCTGGGCGAGCCGACCCCGCTCGAGCCAGCCCACACCGACCTTGCGATCCCCTTCCTCAAAGCGGTCATGCCACACGTCTTCGACAAGGAGGCCGTTCGGGGGCTGAAGTCCTGCCTCCAGGTGCGCATCCGAGGAGGCAAGAGGCTCGCAATCATGTTCAACAACGGGGCGGTCACCGTGGAGGACGCCCCCACGAGACGGGTGGACTGCTACCTGTCCGCAGAGCCCGTGGCCTTCTTCCTCGTCGCCTTCGGGCTGGCGAGCCAATGGGGGCTGATCGCGCAGGGCAAGCTCGTGGCATGGGGCCTCAAGCCCTGGCTGGCGCTGAGGTTCAAGACCTACTTTCCCAACCCGTGAAGCAGGTGCGATGGATCCAGTGACGCTCGACCTCGACGAGGGTGGGGAGATGATCGTGTGCACCAAGTGCGGTCTGTCCAAGCCGCCTGAGGCGTTTCATGTCGTGCGTGGCCCGATGGCGGTGGGTGATTGGCGGGCGCAGCCGTGCGCCGATTGTTGCCGACGTCGAGTCACGCGAAGTTGGACCGATACGGCGGTTGAGGCAGACCCAGATTTGGAGCGGCAACAGGCGAATTGAGGACGTGGCGCCGCTCGAGACGAAGACGACAGCTTCGCCGCCAGCTTGCGCTTCCGACCGAATGTTGCGCACCCTCTTGACGCCCTGCGCAGCGCAGGATTGGCCTCCAGATCCCAGGGGGAATCCGGAATGATGCGGGGTCGTATGCTTTGACGGTCGCCGCGACGAACGCGTTCCACTACGGGTTGCGTCGGGCTGTACCTTGAGCGGGACAACTTGGGCTGGGAAGGTCCTGTACCCCGCACTGTAGGCCAGAGACTCGGCGAAACCATATGAAGGAACGGGCCCCTCGTCACGCGCGTTCGGCCGGCAGGGCGTTTGTCGGCCGGGAAGCAGAGCTGAGCGCGCTGCGCGCAGGGCTGGCGGACGCGCTCGGCGGCCGGGGCCGGCTGCTGCTCGTCGTCGGCGAGCCGGGCATCGGCAAGACCCGGCTGGCCGAGCAGCTTGCCGGCCACGCCGTCCAGGCGGGCGCGGTGGTGCAGTGGGGCCGCTGTTGGGACGGCGGGGGCGCGCCCGCCTACTGGCCGTGGATCCAGATCATCCGGGCGCACATTCAACACCTGGACGACCATGCGCTCCGAGCACAGCTGGGAGTTGGCGCCGCCGACATCGCCCAAGTCGTGCTTGAGGTCGCCGAACGCCTGCCCGGCCTGTCACCGCCCGCTCCGTTGGGCGCAGAGCAGGCCCGCTTTCGGCTGTTCGACTCGGCCACCCGCCTTTTGATCAACGCCGCGGCGGCTGCTCCCCAGGTGCTGATCCTGGACGACTTGCACGCGGCTGACGTCTCGTCGCTGCGGCTGTTGACGTTCCTCGCTCAAGACCTGCCAGCGATGCCCGTCCTGATCGTGGGCACCTATCGCGACGTGGAGGCCACCCAGGATCCCGCGGTTGACCGAGTGTTGACAAGGCTGGCCCGAGCGGGCCAGCAGCTCCATCTTCGAGGCCTTGGCGAGACCGACGTCGCTCGTCTGATCGAGGACACGACGGGTGTCCGAGCATCAGGGGAGATGGTGGCGGCGGTGCATCAGACCACCGCGGGCAACCCGTTGTTCACGGCGGCGGTGGCGGATCTGCTCGCACGACAGGGGAGTCTTGGCGGGGGCGGCCTGCCGGTTGGCAGGTTTGCGATCCCCCAAGAGGTCCGCGGGGCGATCCGCCAGCGTCTGGACCGCCTCTCCGAACAGGCCGGGCGGGTGCTTACCCAGGCTGCGGTCATCGGCCAACAGTTCGACCTCGCGTTGCTCGCACGGGTGGCCGACGTCCCGCCCGAGGGTCTGGAGGGCGCCCTCACCGAGGCGCTGGGGTGGGGCATCCTGGTCGAGTCGACGCAGATGCCCGGACGCCTGGCGTTCTCGCACGACCTGGTTCGACGGGTGCTGTCCACACAGCTTCCGCCCCACCAGCGCGCGGCGTTGCATCGCACGGTCGGGCTGGCGTTGGAGAAGCTGCACGCGGACGCGGTCGACCCGCCGCTGGCGCAGTTGGCGCATCATTTCGTTTGCGCTGCCGAGATCAGCGGCGACGACGGCGACGTGGCCAAGGCCATCGACTACACCCAGCGTGCAGGGGATCGGGCGATCGCCCGGCTGGCCTATGAGGACGCGGTCGCCAACTACGCTCAGGCGTTGCGCCTGCTCAAGGCCGCCGGCGGAGGTGAGACACACCGACTCGAGCTGCTGCTCAAGCACGCCGACGCCCAGAAACGGGCCGGCGACGTCGCGGGCGGCAGGAAGGCGTGGCAGCAGGCGATCGAGCTGGCGAAACGGCTGCGCGAGCCTGAGCAGCTCACGCGGGCGGTGCTCGGCCTCGTCGGCGTGCCCACGGAGCTGTGGTCGGCTGACGAGACCAGGGTCGCGCTGCTGGAGGAGGCGCTCGGTTTCATCGGCGAGGATGACCCGCGGTTGCGGGCGATGCTGCTCGCCCAGCTGGCGATCGAGCTGTACTGGTCGGAGGCGGGCCAACGGACCGGGCCACTGAGCCTGGAGGCCCTGCGGCTGGCCCGCTCCAGCGGCGACCCTGTGGCGCTGGCGCGGGTGCTGCATGCCAGACACCAGAGCTTGTGGGGTCCGGACCATCTTGACGAACGCCTGGCGATCGCCAGCGAGCACATCCACGTGGCGACCCAGGCGCGTGACAACGACATGGTGCTCGCGGGCCGCCGGCAGCGCGTCATCGACCTGCTCGAGCAGGGCAGGATCGCTGAGGCAGACCGGGAGCTGGAGGTCCACGACCGGCTGGGAGAGGAGGTCCGCGACCCAGCGGCCCGCTGGTATAGCCTCGCGATTCGTGGGATGCGCGCGTTCATGGCCGGACGCTTCGACGAAGCCGAACGGCTGGCGCAGGCGGCCCACTCGACCGGAAACCGCTTGGAGCGCAGCGATGCGTCCGGGATCTACACGGCACAGATGGTCTGGGTCCTTCGGGAGCGAGGGGACCGGCTGGAAGAGCTGGAGCCGATGCTCGACAGCGGAGTCGAACGGTACCCCTGGAGGCCCTCCTGGCGAGCGGGGCGCGCGAGTTTTTACGCGAGCCTGGGTCGTATGGACGCCGCGCGGCGGGAGTTCGAGTTCTTGGCCGCAGACCAGTTCGCCTGCGTTGCCGCGGGCGACGGGCGGCTGCCGACCCTGACGACGCTGGCGTTCCTGGCGGACGTCTGCGCCTATCTGTGTGACCAGCGGCGCGCTGGTGAGCTCTACGGCCTCCTGCTTCCCTACGCCGACCAGCACATCACCGGCGGTGGGTACGTCTCGTACGGTGCCGCGAGCCGGTATTTGGGGCTGCTTGCGCGCACGACGGGCCAGCACCGGCTCGCCAGGAGCCACTTCGAGGCCGCGTTGGAGGCCAACCGCAGGATGGGCGCGCTGCCGTGGGCCGCGCACACCCAACACGAGTACGCCGAGCTGCTGCTGGACCACGGAGAGGCGAAAGACCAGCCCGCAGGCCTCGGACTGCTGTCCGAGGCGCTGGACACCGCCAACACGGTGGGCATGACGCGGCTGGCGGACGCCGTCTCCGCCCGGCTCGCCGCCTTCGAGCCGGGCGGTGGACGCCCGCCGTCCTCGGCGCCGGCGGACCCGACGGCGACGGGCGTGTTCCGCCGGCAGGGAGAGTACTGGGCGATCACCTACGGTGACCGCTCGTTCCTGCTGAAGAACATGAAGGGGCTGGGCTACCTCGCGTGCCTGCTCGCCGACCCCGACCGCGAGCTGCACGCCCTCGACCTGGTCCGCATGGAGCGACCCGCCGCCGGCGCGCGGGGCGCGGCTGGCCAGCCCGAGACGTCGGCACCGGGATTTGGTGACGCCGGCGAGCTGCTCGACCGTCAGGCCCAAACCGCCTACCGGCGCCGCCTGACCGAGCTGAACCAGGAGCTGGACGTCGCCGCCGACCCCGAGCACACCGCCAGGCTGCAGACCGAGATCGACTTTCTGGCCCGTGAGCTGGCCACTGCGGTGGGGTTGGGCGGACGTGACCGCAAGGCCGCCTCGGCCGCCGAACGCGCCCGCCTCAACGTGACCCACCGCATCAGGGCTGCCATCCGCAAGATCGCCGTCCACCATCCGCCTCTCGGCCGCCACTTGGACAGTTCCGTCAGGACCGGCGCGTTCTGCTGCTACCGCCCCGACCCCGCCGCGCGCATCTCCTGGACGATCTAAGACCCAGGGCAAATCGTGTCGCGAGAAGCACCATCGTGTCGCCGATTGTCACGCCTTAGGCATGTCCACGTCGTCATTGGAGAAGACATGCCTGTCCGGCACTGTGCTCCCGCACACGCCAGTCAACCGGGGCAGACGCGGCACCTGACCGTCGGCGCCGCGACGGCTGCCGTCGGCGAGCGTGCTCAAGCGCTGACCGAAGTCGCGCACGCACATGCCCGGGCCGAGGCCACGATGACCCGCACGCTGCGCGAGCAGGCGGCGCGGGAGCAGCGACGGAAGACCGCTCGCCGAGCGACATCAGGAAGACAGGGGCTGTCAGCCCTGTCCACCCGGGAGCTGGAGATCGCCGAGCTCGTCAGCGATGGCCACACCAACCGACAGATCGCTCGCAGGCTTGCCCGCAGCGAGAAGACCATCGAAACCCACCTCTCACACATCTTCACCAAGCTCGGCGTGTCGTCACGGGCCGCGGTCGCAAGCGCGATCGCTCGGGCCGGTCGCGCCCCGTCGAGCGTTGGAGACGACGTGCTCAGCTGACCAAGCACGGTGAGCAGGGATGGGGGCGGTGACCCCCGCGCATCCGGGGGGAAGCGCGGGGGATCACCGCGACGTCTGTGGTGGCTGCTCGATTCCTCTACTGAAGCGCGGTCAGCCGCCAGGGGTTGTTGGCGGTTGACCGCTGTTGGGCGGGTTTCCCACCCGGTGTTGGAACGCCTGAGCCGCGAACAGTGTCAAGAACTGCAGCGATGCACACCACACTGAACGGGGGGGACGGGCATGGCCAGCGCAACCCAGCAGACCGAAGTTACCGAATACGACAGCGGGCTGGACGAGATCACCCGGGAGATGGCGACGCCGGAGCTTCGCCAGAACCCCTACCCGCTGTACGCGCGGATGCGCCGCGAGCATCCGGTGTACCGCAGCTCGCAAGGGATCTGGTATCTCACCCGCTACGCCGACGTCGAGGCCGCCCTGCACGACCTCCGGCTGTCGAGCGACCGGGAGCGGGCGCTGCGCGCGTGGGCGGCCCGGCGGGGAGTCATGGAACGCGTGAGCAGGCTGGGACAACGGATGGGCCGCTCGATGCTCAGCGCCGACCCGCCCGACCACACCCGCCTGCGCAGGCTGGTCAACAAGGCGTTCACCGCCCGGCGGGTGCAAGGCTTGCGCCCGCGGATCGAGGCGATCGTGGCTGAGCTGCTCGACGCCGCCATTGCCGCGGGGCCAACCATGGACCTCATCGCGGCGCTCGCCTACCCCCTGCCGATCACCGTGATCTGCGAGCTGCTCGGCGTCCCGCGCAGCGACCGGGGGCGCATCAGGGCCTGGTCCCGGCTCTTCGTGGACGAGGCCATGAGCCCCTACCTCACCGAGGAAGGCATCGGGCGCGCGGAGCTGGCGGTGGAGGAGTTCGACGGCTACCTGCGCGACCTCATCCGCAGGCGCAGGGCCCAGCCGGCCGACGACATCCTCAGCGCGCTGCTCACGGCAGCGGAGCGCGGCGACCAGCTCACCGACGACGAGCTGGTGGCAACCTGTTTCCTCCTGCTCGTCGCCGGCCACGAGACGACCGTCAACCTGATCGGCAACGGCACGCTCACGCTGCTGCGTCACCCCGACCAGCTGCGCCGGCTGCAACAGGACCCCACGCTGATCCGCCCGGCGGTCGAGGAGCTGCTGCGCTACGACAGCCCCGTCCAGGCGGTCAGCCGCGTCGTCGCGGAGCCCCTGGAGGTCGGCGGGTGCACGCTGAGCGACGGTGACCTCGTACTGCCCATGCTCGGCGCGGCCAACCACGACCCGGACCGGTTCGGTGACCCGGACCGGCTCGACTTGAGCCGCCGCGACAACCGGCACTTGAGCTTCGGCAACGGTTCGCACTTCTGCCTGGGCGCTCCGCTGGCCCGCCTCGAGGGCGAGGTCGCGATCGGCGCGCTCGTGCGACGCCTTCCTAGGCTGCGTCTCGACACCGACAGCCTCCAGTGGCGGCCGAGCGTGATGCTGCGCGCCCTCGAGACCCTCCCCGTCGCCTACTGACCATGCCCGCGGCACGCGACCTGGGCGCTGA
>JBOGEB010000106.1:0-14135 GCA_050743125.1 Egibacteraceae bacterium | reverse complement strand
ACTGCCTGCACAAAGGCGTCCGCTACGACGAAGCCGTCCACACAGCCAACCGCAACCGTGCCCTCGGACGCATCAACGACCCACCCAAACAGGCCGCCTGACCCCGAGGTTGACAAAGGGTGTCTCACCGGGTGGCCGTCGCAACCCCGAATGAGTCAGGACCGTACAAGGCTGTTCCTCTTGCGCTGATCGTCACTTGGTTCCCCTCGGCCAGGTCGATTCCAGTGTCGAATCCCGACGCCGTCCTGTTCCTGCTGGCCGGGATCGCTGCCCTGGTGCCCTTTAGGCTGCCGTTATCCTGAAACTTTTGATATTAATCTGGCAGTGCTTGCTCCAGAGGCCGATGCGCCCACCCGTGAGGTACCTGTTATCGGTTGCAGTGAGAATCTCTGTCCCGTCGATCAAAAGTCGGATCGTGTTACCCTTCACTTCTGCTCGGTAATGGTGCCAGGAATCGCGTGGGCGGAACGGCGCCACCTTGATAACCTCACGATCCTGGTCGTCGGCAGTCTGTATCAGCGTAACAAAAGCTGGTGGTGGTGCCACGTCACCTGGGGACGAATTGGCTGCCCCCACTTCCGGCTGGTTTGGGGCGCACTCCTCTGGAACGAAGGTGAGTCCACGAACAGAGACGCAATGGCCTACGCCATAGCCACTGTTGTTGTCTCCTGATCGGACTATGAGGCCAAATGAGTTAAGGGCAGAGGTGGAGCCCTCGTCCGAATACTTGACAAGTTGAATATCGGCTTCTACAACGTAATCACGGACAGCGTCAAGGGAAATCGGTGCCGTGGTGCTTATTTGCTGACTGTCTCGGCCTCCGTTGTTGACCAGCATGCCGTTCACCGTTGTCCAGTCCTCGGACCCTACCCATCCGCCCATGCCCCTCGACCAGTCGGCCTGATACGGGAGTCGCGGCGGCGATTGAGCCGGAATGCTCATCGTCGGAGTGGAGCCGGACCCCTCGGTGGAGGACGGGATAGGTGTCGAGAGAAGGTCGCCGTTCTCCGTCTTTGGGGAAGTGCCACTATTTCCCTCACGGAGTTGGAGATAGGCGAACACGAGGCCGACAATCGTCACCGCCAGGCCCAGAGCCTCTAGAATCGTCTTTGCTTTGTCGCTCATGTAGCCCATTCTCGTTATGCGTCATTTCTCAATAAGGCAATTCTGGATGCCTGGGGCCACGATCCTCCTGCCGCTGATGCGAAGGACGTGAGGGTGAGAAAGGCGAACCGCTAGCGCTGCGTACCCCACGCCTGGTCGATTGCGTGGAAGTGGCCGTTGTCTCCCCCCCCGAGAGTTCCGCTGGTCGGTTCGACGATCCTGGTCAGGGGGCGCCCTCGGAGTCTGAGGGAGCAGACGAGCCGGGAGCGGCTGGTGGCGGCGATGGCGGGGCCTGGTCCGCAGGCGGTGGCGGGGTCGCACCGCGCGAGTCCCGCATGAGCGGGACCTCGTGCAACGGCGTGGACAGCAGGGAGCGAAACGCCTGACCCAGGGAGCGGACGGCATCCGTCCCCGCCGGGTCTCCCTCACCGGCATCCGGGCGAGCCCACGCGCTGGGGTCGGTCTTCGTCATCTTCAGGTAGGTCGCGCCGGCGACCAGTGCGGTGAGTACGATCACGGGGACAAGCAGGCTGAACGGCACGCCGGTCACGCCCAGCGTCAGCTCACTCGCCCCTGGCAGGAACGATCCCACCCCCGTCAGTGACGGGTTGCCCAGCCCGATCGCCACGCTCAGCGTGACCCACAGAGCCAGCCCGACCATGACTAGCCGGTCGCGGAACCCATGACGCGACCGGGCCGGCGCGAGCGAAAAGGCCCACCACAGCACGAGCACGATGACGACGAGCGGCACCAGCCACAGCCAGCCGGCCTGCTCGGTCGCCTGCGAGAAGCTCGTGATCAGCGGGCCGGCCTGCACGTGCGCGCCGAACGGCCAGACGACCAGCATCACCACGACATTGCCGGCCAGCAGCAGCGCCATCACCGCGAACAGGGCCAACAGCCCCCCGTCGCCCGACCTGGCGTCTTTCGCGAGCAGCACCAGATACGCCAGCCACAGCACGAGCGAGGTCGTTACCAGTCCCTCCAACGCCCAGCGGAACGCCACGAACCGCCTGTAGCAGGACGCCGTCACCCAGACGGCTGCCCCCGCCACCAGCGCGTACAGCGGCCGGGGCTGGCTACTCAGCGCCGTTCCGCCCAGATCACCCGCTGCTCCTGAGCGGAACACGCCGGCGACCACTGCCCCGACCAGCCACCACACCCCGCACACGGCCGCGCCGACCCCGACGATCCTCGGGTCGTCCGCCGACTCGCGTACGAGCTGGTGACGGCTTACCAGGATTGCCATCACCGCTAGGACGAGCAGCGACACGAGCGCGAACTGTCCGCTGCCTTCAAAGAAGAGGACCGTGACCTGCAGCGTCACGTCGCTGCCAAGCAGCAGCCCGGCCATCGCGCCGAAGATCCCGGGCAAGACCGCGACCTCCTTGATTGCGGCGGCGAGCAGTACGGTCAGCACCAGCGCCGTACCCATGACGCACGCCACCGGCACTGCCGCCGCTCGGATCACCCGCTCCCACGGCACCGGCCGGCCCGTCTCCGGTGCTGTGCTCACGACCCACCCCCGCTCTTGACTCGCCAGACATGCTCATGATGAGCGGCACCGCCGACCGCCACCATGGGCAGTCCTGCCCACTCAGCCTCGGCGAGCGCGGCGGCGGGGGGCGCCGCAGGCGCAGGAGCGGTTCCAGCCGAGGCCGTCGATGAGGCCGTCGCGGGATGCCTTGATCACGACCTCGGTGCGGTTGCCGACGCGCATCTTGGTGCGAATGGCCTCGAGGTGGTTGGCGACGGTCTTCTGGCTGATCCTCAGGGCGCGGGCGATTTCGGAGTTGGTCATCCCCTCGGCGAGCAGCTCAAGGACCTCGATCTCACGGCCGGTGAGGTGGTAGCCGGGCTCGGGCTCGGCGCTCAGCAGGAACCCCGCCAGCCCGGGGGTTGGGAACTCGCCATCAGCGACCTGGCGGATCACTCGGGCGAGCACCGGCAGCTCCTCGCGTTTGAGTAGGTAGCCGCACGCCCCGGCCGCGAACGCGTCGACCATGCAACGGCGGCACTCGAACGCGGTATAGACAAGGACGGCCGCGCCCGGCCAGCGCTCGATGACAGCCTCGACAGCCTCGGCGCCGTGGAACTCCTCGAGCGCGCCTGCGCCGTCGACGACGAGGTCGAGGACGACGACGTCCGGGGCACCGATGTCGAGCGCCACCGCCTGGCGGGCCGACGTGGCCGCGCCGACAAGCCGCAGCTCGTCGGTCGTCCTCAGGAACGCCGCCAACCCGTCACGGGTGGCCGGATGGTCCTCGACGAGCAGGCAGGAGATCGCCATAGCCTTATCGTGCGAGCGCCGCTGACCGGCGGGAATGGGTAGTCCTGCCCACGCCGTCCTGAGAGTGGTCAGCTGCGACGACCGGCACGCGCAGCTCCCAGCGGGTCCCCTCGCCGGGACCGCCGCGGCGTGCCGCACAGCCGCCGACGGCCTTCAGCGGGTTGCGGATCGAGTGGCGGATCCCGAAGCCCTCGCGCGTCCGGGCGAATCCGCAGCCGTCGTCGCGGACCACGGCGGACAGCCAGCTTCCCGTGCTGGCCAGCTTCACGACAACGCGCGTGGCGTTGGCGTGGCGGACCGCGTTGCGGACGGCCTCGCCGATCGCCTCGACGAGGGCTCCCGCCACGAACGGCTCGACCGCCGGCATGGCCCCGACCTCGACGACCTCGACGTGGACCGCGGATTCGCGGGCGAGTTGGCGGCGTTTGCGCAGCCGCGCGATCTCGTCCTCGACCGCGCTTCGGACCTCGCTCCAGCCGCCGTTCCACTCGACCAGCCGGCGGCGGAGCGTGGTCTCGCAGTCGTGAACCAGGCCGAGGACGGCGGTGGCCTGCTCGCCCCGGTCGCCCTCGGCGCCCAGCAGGTGGCGGATGCTCGCGAGCGTCGGCAGGACCCCGCCGTGAGCCTCGCGCAGGATCCGGGCCTCGGCCTCGGCCTGTGCGGCGCGGCAGCTCGCCAGCCGCGCCCGGTGCTCGGCCCGCAGCCCGTCGGCGACCCCCCTGCTGACGAGCGCGGCGCCGACGACGCCGAGCAGCAGCCAGACCCAGCGCTCATAGAGCACGCCGTTGGCGAGCGCACCAGCCCCGTACCCGTTGACCATGCCTGTCGCCCAGTGGGCGGCCAGGCCGACCCCGGCACCCCACACCCCGGCCGCCCCGCCCATGAGGAAGGCCCACAGGGTCACGGTCCCGGTCAGGTAGATCGACATTGGGTCCTGGTAGGGCGTGAGGTAGGTGCCTCGGGCGGCGAGTGCGCCTGCCCAGACGTTGACCGCTACGGCCAAGGCGACGTCGGCTGCCACGACTCCGGGATGCGCGAGCAGCGCCCGGCGACCATCCCGCACCAGGACCAGCGCGGTGACGTTGAGCACAGCAGCGAACACGAGCACGGCAACGGTCCACGGCGCGGTCGCCAGCAGCCCGTGCTCGCGGATGCTCAGTCCGAACACGAAGACCGCGCCGATACAGCGGAACAGCCCGAGCGACACGAGCGCTTTACCCACGACCGGGTGGCCCAAATCGTCCCGATCAAGGCTCACACACAAAATTCCCTGCCCCGCCACGGACAGCTGCCCTCCCTATCCCGTCCGTAACCCGCACATCCAGGATGCCACGATTGGGCGGGCGGGGGGGTCAGTTACTCGATCAGCACGAACAATCGGATACTGCGTTCCTGCTCGCTCGCCTTCGAGGTGAGCACGACCGCCCTGAGCGGCTTCAGATACGGAGCGGCCTCCTGCGGGAAGAGCGGACCCTCGGCGTTCTGGGCGGCGTCGAGAGCGGCTTCAAGGTCCACGTAGAGCAGCGTCGAGTTCTGTGCATCGACGTGCCGTATGGTCTCCCGAAAGCGCTCGGTCGTGGTGATGCTCTGCTTCTGGGCGCGGGCGTCCACAACTTTCTTCACGTGCGCTGGCGACGAGGCGACGATCGCGACGCCGTCGGTCACCGCGAAGGCGGGGGCGAAGCCGGAAAGCCCGGGCACCGGCAGCGACGTGATCGTCGCCCCCTGGTATGCCTCGGTCTGGAGCCTGGGCGCGAATTCGGCCAGGGACGGATCGCCGTCGAGTTCTGGCACCAGCATGGCGGCGGCCCGCGCGAGGAACCGTCGCATGGCGGCCTCGTCGTCGGTGCTCACCACGACGGCGCCGTCCAGAACGGCCTCCCCGTTGCCAGGCCCGACCGCGACGCTCACACTGCCCACGTGCTCGATGGCCTCTGAAAGGCCGAGCTGCGCGTCGAGTGTGGCGAAGTCGCTGCCTGGGAGCTCACGCAACTGCTCGATGAGCGCGTCCAGCTCTGCCCGTGCCGGGGTGACCACTACCCCGTACGCATCCTCGGGAGCGAAGGACAGGATCGGGCCGGGCGGGGCCTGCTCGGTCAGCGCACGTCCTTGCTCCGCAGAGAGCTTCGACGGGTCGAAGGCCACGGCCAGGTCGGCCGCCACCCCGGTGGGCTCTGCGCTGAGGGCAAGCCCGGCCCCGACGAACGCGTCGAGGGGGCCGGCCAACGCGGTGCCGTAGAGCTGCGCCTCCGGTCCCTGGAGCAGCCGAGTGAGTGGGGCAAGGTCCACGTAGGCCAGCCCAAGCGCACGGCGCGGGAGGCGCGCGACCGTTCGTGAGAACCCCTCCGCCGCCGGGAGAGCACGGTGCTTGCCCTGGGCGGTGTCGATGATGTCGTGGACGACCCCCGCATGGCTCGCGAGGATCACGGTGTGGTCGAGGACCGCGTAGGCGGCTCCTGACGATCCCGTCGAGTCATCGACGCCGACCGACACCGCCACCCCATTGTGCTGCCCGTCGCTCCAGTGGAGGCCCTGCGCCGCCGCTGCGCTTCGCAGCTTGCCCAGCGTGCCCTTGGCGTCGGCGTCGTTCTTTGACGTGATGAGCAGCGCCATGCTCGGATTTGCCGCTTCCGGGTCTTTCAGGACAAAGGCGACCTGCGCGCCGACCCAGGGGCGGACGTCCGACGACGAGAGCCCGAGGTCGCTCAACCCCGCGTCGAGCAGCCCGTCCAGCCGCTGGCTCAACTGGTCGAGGTTCCCCGACTCCGGGAACTTGCGGGCCAGGGACAGGAGGGCAGCCTTCTGCCCGGCCGCAGGGTCCAGGTAGGCCGTGACGTAGACCGTGGCGTCGTCGGGCACCATCCTCGCCAGAGCATCGCCCGTCCCACGGAATGCCAGGAACGCCCAAACACCGCCACCGAAACCCGCGAGCGCCAAGATCAAGCCGGCCACGAGCAGACCCCGGCGGAGTCGGCTTCGGGACCGCGCTGGCTCACCGAGCGCTCGTGCCGTCGGAGAGCCTGCTCCGGTGGGCTGGGGCGCCTCGCGAGCCGGTGCCTTCGCCGTGCGCACGACCTCAGCCGTCGCGGCCTCGTACTCCGCGTCGCTGAGCACCCCGGATCGGTTGAGCTCGGCAAGCGTCCGCAGCCGCCTCGCAACATCAGCGTCGTCCATGTCCACCCTCCCCGCTTGCTCCCGCGCCCGACGGTTGCAGTGTGCAGTGAGGACACGGCGATGGGACATGGGCAGTTGTGCCCACCGCAGTGGGGAGCCTTCCTCTACGCGGGCGCTGCGGTGGCCTCGTCGGGCGGCACCTCGTCGGGATGCCCGATCATGGTGGGGTCAGCCCAGGCCGCGCCAAAGATGCCCATGTGCAGGGATCCCCTGCGGCTCGAGCACGGATGATCGTGCTGAAGGTCTGTAGGCGGAGCTCGAAGGAGGTCTGGATGAGCATGGTAGGAGCGTTTGACGTGCACCGCGCCCAGATCACGTTCGACTGGGTCGACCACGACACGGGTGAGACGCGGACCGGCCAGATCGCACCGGCCGCCCCGCGAGATGTTGCGCGCCTGGCTGGCTCACCTGCCTCACCGGCAGGGCGCGTTCGCGGTCAAGGGCTGCACCGGCTGGCGGTTCGTGGCCGAACAGCTGCAGGCCGCGGGATTCGCGGCGCATGTGGCCGAGCCGGCCGAGACCGCGTGTCTGCGCGGCCCCAAGCGGCGAGCCGAGACCGACCGCGCCGACGCCCGCCACCTGCGCCAGCTCCTCGAGCAAGGGCGGCTGCCCGGCTCGTGGATCCCCCCGGGCCACGTCGGGGACCTGCGCACCCTGGTGCGGCTGGGCAAGACGTCAGCCGACGAGCGCACCTGCTGGCCCCAGCGCATCCACGCGCTGGGCTTCCACCACGGCCTGCCCGAACCCGCCCAGGATCTGCTGTCTGCCCAGACGCGCGAATGGCTGGGCCAGGCGCCGCTGCCAGCGCCCAGCCGCCAGTTGCCCACGATCGGGCTGCGCGCCATCGACCGGGCGCTTGTCGAGCTCGACCCGCTCGAGCGCTGGCTGCGCCAGTTCGCCCGCCGCCAGCCCGGCACCCGGGCGCTGACCACCAACCATTACGGCATCGCCCGAGCTGGGCGCCCCCACGATCCTGGCCGAGCTCGGCGACGCCCGCCGTTTCGCTGACGGCGACGCCGTCGTGCGCTGCACCGCCCCGACGTCACCGCCTGCTCCTGCGACCGCAGACGCAGCCGGGGGCATCTGGCCGAGCAGGGCCCGCCGACGCTGCGCTGGGCGCTGTTCGCGCCCGCCCAGCTCGCCGCCCGTGCCGGCTCTGTCGGCTTTGCCCGCTGCACCCGGGTCAAGGGGCGCGTCGACGGCGACCGGGCCGCGTTGAGGGTGGCCTGCAAGCTCGCCCGCCGGGTCCGCCGCACCCTCGTCGGCCTCGGCGGCGACGCGCTGGCTCCCGCCGGCCTGGCTTGGCCGGCTGCGGCCTGACCGCAGCGCTGCGCGCGTGGCGTGCCCAACACACACAGATGTGCCGCGGCCAGCTCCCGCAAGGCGCCTGCCGTCACGGCTTGCCGTGGACGGCCTTTCAAAGACCGAGCGGCCGGGTCACCCCATCGAGCGTCTTGTCGCCGAACCGCCGCCAGGTGTCGGTTCGAGCAGCCAGACAAGGCTGGGCGCCTGCACGCACGAGCATCGCCGGCCAGGCACCGCACCTGTCGACGGAGGCGGCCGCCCCTGCACAGATAAGCCCGTCCGAGGGTTCTTCCAGCCAACCAGGTTGCGCCGGCCCTTGCCGGGGTCAAGGTCGTTCGTCCGGTAGGGCGCTCCACCTTGACCCCGGCCGCGGTCCGACGTCTGCCCAGACCGCCAGAAGAACCCCCACCAACCAGAAAAAAAACCGACCGGACACGTATTGACCAACCGGCCCCTGCACAGATAAGGCGCACTCGTCGGTCCCCGTGTTGGTCACAACCAGCGTGAGGCGCAGCACGTCCCGGACGTCGACGTCGATCGGGATGGCCTCGCCGAACCGGACCTCCTTCTGCAGGATCAGCCGGCCGTCGGCGAACACCTCGTAGGCGGTGACGGATGCCTCGGGTGAGCTGTCGACCAGCCCAAGAACGGCGCGGAACCGCTGCCAGTCCCTGCCGAGGTCGTAGCCCAACATCCTTGGCCCGCTGTAGCAGTAGCCGACAGCGACGCGGACCGTGTGGATGTACTTGAGGCCGTTGACCTGCTCGGTCCTGTGTCCGCTGATCCCTCCGGCGGCCCCATGGTGTCCAGGAAGCGGACCACGGGCATCCGGCCAACCGTGAGCGCCATCGTCCCATCGGTGGGCGCTCCCGGCTCGGGCCGCTGCTCCACGACCATGCGGTCCGGCTTGCCGTCGTCCAGCACCTCGGTGACCGTCACGTCACGGGAGGCGACGCCGGCCTGCTGCAGCAGCGTCATCGCCTCGCCCTGCCGGATGCCCACGAGCCGCGGCATCCTCCCGGCTCGCACCGGCTGACTGGGCGGGGATCCGCCACCGCTCGGCACGAGGCTCGGCGTACCCGTGCTGGCGCCCTGCGGCTGACCCTGGAGCGCCGACCCGCCGGGCCGCAGCCCCGCCAGATCCATGCCTACGGCCGCCACCGCCAACGTGGCGAGGAGCGCGACGAGGGCGAACGGCCATCGGCGACGCGGGCGGAGAGCAGGTCCGGCCGCCGTGGCCGCCGGCCCGGCCTGGGCGGTGGCGAGCCCGTCTGGACCAGCGGCTGGCTGATCGTCGTCTGGCCGTGCAGGACCCGCAGCCACTCGCTCGCCCCAAACTGCCGATCCGCCGGCGTTGGCGCGAACATCGTCATGAGGTGGTCGAGCAGCCCGGGCCGCTCGCGGACCAGCTCCACCCGGGCGAGGCGCTCGCGGATCCGGTCCGGGTCATAGCCCTCGGGCGGGTGCTCGCCGGTCAGCAGGTAGAAGACGACCCCGGCGAACGCGTAACGGTCCGACTCCGGGCTGTAGGCGCCCTCGCGGAGCACCTCCGGCGCGCGGTACCCGGGAGCGCCCTCGGCCCACGCGCTGGCGCGGCGTGCAACCCGCGAAAGCCCAAAGTCGACGAGGACCGCCTGGCCCTCGGGGGTGATGATGATGTTCGCCGGCTTGACGTCGCCGTGGACGAGGGTTGGGGGTGGCCTTGCCGCTGTGGAGCCAGTCCAGCGTGCTCGCCACCTGGCCGAGGTGGCGCAGTGCCTCGAAGGTGCCCTCGTCGCCCCGATGCAGCGGCGCCCACTCCTCGAACGAGCGGCCTGGACCCAGTTCGTCACCAGGTAGAGCGTGCGCGCCGGCCTGCCGTCCCGCCCGGGCGGCGGCTGCCCTGCAGGGTGCATGACGTCGCCCTCGAACCCGTCGCGGACGCCGACGACCCCGGGATGCCGGGCGAACCGCAGCGTCTCGACCTGGTCGAGCCAGCGCTGCTTCCACGACTCCAGGCAGTCGAGGTGCTCCGGGGAGAGGATCTTGACCGCGACCGGCTGCCACGCTTCGGCGGTGTAGACCTCCGCCTGCCACACCTCGCCTTCGCCGCCGCCTCCGACCTGGCGCACGAGCCGGTACTGGTCCCTGCTCTCGTCCCGCCCGACGAAGAAGGCGGTGTCCACGTCGTTCACCCGCGCTCGTTCTACTACTTCGCGCTGGCGGGGCCGGTGTCTGTGCCGGGAGCAGGGCCCGCGCCGGCGATGCGGGCGGTGTTCCCCTCGATGCGGTGCAGCACGACGAGGGCCTCCAACAGCACCCGGACGTACATCATCCCAAGCAGGAAGAACAGCGGCGCCAGGACCAGCCCGATCAGCGCTCCTGGCCCTCCACTGGTCAAGCTGAAGCCCAGGATCACCAAGGCATAGATCCCGAGCACGACCGTGGCCAGGATGTAGAGCACCGAGATGATCCTGGCCGTGACGAACGACCGGAACGAGAAGTCGAACAGCGCAGCAAGGAACCCCTTTTCCACAGATCCGCCTTTCTTTCAGACGCGTGCGGCCCAGGACGCCCGTCCGCCACGGGCGTCAGCTCATGATCGAGCCGCGTGCTGGCGCCCGCCATGGGCAGTCCTGCCCATGGCAGCGGACCGGGTCGACGGGCTCGAAGCCAGGCGAGTCCGCCGAGCGGATCACCCCTCGACGTGGGCCGTGACCCGGTGGTACCCCGTCGCGCCCTGGGGTGGGCTTGGCCGCCGCTGGGCCGTCTGCGGCGCGCCGGTGCGGTCGGTGGCCCGGACGAGCAGGCCGTACGCGCCGGGTTGCGCCGGCTGCCAGTCGTACCGCCACAGCGCCCACGCGAGCGGCGAGCTGGAGTACTCCAGGGCGGCCTGCTGCCAGCTGGCGCCGTCGTCGGTGCTGACCTCGACCTTCGCGACACCGCGGTCACCGGCCAGGGCGGTGCCGCGGAGCGTGACCGGAACGCCGGCGTTGAGGGGCCGGGAGAGGTCCGGTTCGGTGAAGCGTGCGCGGGTCGGTACGACGAAGCTCGGTCCCCAGCCCTGCCGCTCGTAGAACCCCTTCGTGTCCTCGGTCACGAGGTCGACGCGGGTGAGCCACTTCACGTGCTTCTCGCCGAACAGGCCCGGCACGATGATCCGGGCGGGGAACCCGTGGCGCTGGGGCAGCGGCTCGCCGTTCATCTCGTAGGCGACGAGCGTGGTCGGCTCCATGGCCTTGGCGATCGAGAACGTGTCGGTGTAGCCGTCGACGGCGGTCAGGAGCACCTCGACGACGCCGTCGGCGGGGCCGGCCTGCGTGATCAGGTCGCGCAGGGGCACGCCGGTCCACCGCGCGTTGCTCTCCAGGCCGCCGCCGACCCGGTTGCTGATGCACATCAGCGTGGTCTCTTGGCTGACCGCGGGCAGGGCGCGCAGGTCCGCCAGGCCGTATGTCCGCGGCCGGGCGACTGCGCCGCCGACGTCGAGGCGCCACGCCGACGCGCGTACCCGCGGGTCGATGACGTTCTTCGTGACGACGTAGAACTTGTCGTTCGGGGTGATCGGCTGGAGGCCCGGGCCGTTGTACTCCGTCCCGTCGTAGTCGAACGTCGCCTGCCGGTAGAGCACCGACCCGACGCCGCCCGTGGCGAGCACCAGGCCCGCGCCGGTCCCGCCGGTGAGCAGCGCCCGTCTGGTCGCCGACGGTGCCCCGGCTTGTGCCGGCCGTCCGGTCACCGGCCGCAACGCCGCCGCGAGCACGGCGGCGAACAGCGCGAACGACGCCGCCATCACGAGCATCGTCACCAGGCGCGCCGGGCCGGGAGGCAGCCCGCGGAAGCTCGTGGGGAGCACGGGCCACAGCACGGCCACCGCAAGCAGCCACAGCGCCCCGACGGCGAGGGCGAGGACGGACGCGGAACGACGCGTGTCCCGAGCCCGCAGCCACGCGTACCCCGCGCCGACGAGCATCGCGACCGCGATCTGGCCGAGCGTGCCCGAACCCACACCGAGCTGCTTGAGCCGGTCGTAGCCGCGGAAGACCCGCAGCAGCGTGAAGAACTGGTCGATCGACAGCAGCGGGGCGACCCGGTCGCCGAGCAGCTCGGCGGGCGGCGCGACCCCGAGCCACAGGCGGGCCAGCGCCTGCGCGAGCGTGAGCGCCAGCCCCGCCACCAGGCCGCACAGGGCGCCGATCCCGAACGTTTTCCCGCGGGTCATGGGGATGACTCCGTTGTGGGGGTCGGCAGCGTCGTCGTCGCTTGCGAGCCTGGCGGCACCAGACGGAGCACGTCAAGGCGGGCGTCGCTCTCCACCTCGATCGTGTGGGGCTGCTCAGCGGGTTCGAAGAAGAACTGCCCCGGCCCGAACTGTCTGACCGAGCCGTCCTCCTCCTTGATCCGCACCTGCCCGGAACGGATGAAGTTGAACGTCGGCCCGCCGTGGCGGTGGCGATTCGTAAAGCCCCGAGGGAGCCGGACGGTTTCCGCGGTCACGTCCACGGGGCCTTGGGGCAGGAGCTCCAGCCTGCCCGACGCGTCGAACGGCGGGGGTGCCGGGGGTGCATTCTCGAGCGCGCTCATGCCGCCGACACCCAGCGCGAGCCCGCCGACGAAGGCGAGGACGGCGGCGATCACTGCGCGGTTGCGTCGCATGGAGCGAGCCTATGGCAGCTCAGTCACCGCTGACCCCGTGACCGGATGATTCAGGGACTTGTTCGGCATTTGGGCTGTAGGTGCGACTACGGTCACACGTATGTGGACCACGCTCGATCTGCGCTCTCCCGCCCACGCCGGTGCCCCGCCGCGCCTCGTCGGTCGGAACGGGGAGGTGATCGACCTCGACCTAGGACGCTGGCTCGGCGAGCCCACCACTGCCGAGCGGCGCCTGCTCGACCGGGTCGAGCCGCCGGTGCTCGACGTCGGCTGCGGGCCGGGCCGTCTCGTGGCCGACCTGCGCCGACGGGGGACGCCTGTCCTCGGTATCGACGTCGCCCCCGGCGCGGTGTCCCTCGCCCGCGAGCGCGGCGCCTCGGCGCTGCGCTGCAGCGTCTTCGACGACGTCCTCGACGGCTGGCGCTGGCGCACCGCCCTGCTCGTCGACGGCAACGTCGGCATCGGCGGCGATCCCATGCGGCTGTTCCGCCGCGTCCGTGAGCTGCTCGACGGCTCAGGGCTCGTGCTCGCCGAGGTCGAGCCGCCCGGCGTGGCCACCCGCACGCTCGAGATGCGGCTCGAGACGGCGACGGGTTGCAGCGCCTGGTTCGGCTGGGCCCGCGTCGGCGTGGACGGCCTCGGTCCCCTCGCCGCCGCCACCGGCTTCACCCTCTCCGACGTCTGGTGTGATCAGGCCCGCTGGTTCGCTTTGCTGCACAGCGCTACACGTCGCCCGGCAGGGGATCCACACAGGGGGTAGAGCCAATGATCGAGGCGCTCAGAGTCCGACGGGCGAAGGTGAACATGAAGTCGAAGCCGTCATTACCGGTGTGAACAGAGGGCGCAACCTGATCCTGAGAAAAGTCATCGACAGCGTAGCCTCGCGTGGTCCAGAACCTGGCCGTCTCCCTCACGACCCGCTCGCCGGTAGCCTCGTCGGCCACCGGGAAGCTAAATCCGTAACTATAGCTTAATTGCCCGGTATGTCCGCTGAGGCTGCTCTCGCAGGGCGTCCCACCCGGCACTGCGTCGGGAGTAAGTTTGGCGTCCGGAGCAACCTCGGCCAGTGTTGCGTCGATTAGTTTTTTGACCTGGTCCAGGACCTCTTGTGCGGTCATCTCCTTCTCCTGGGGAACACCCCTGCCGCAGGCAACGAGCGCTGCTGCTAACAAGATGAGCAGGCCACCTCGTAGGCTCATGGGCCGCTTCCAGATGCTTGCGTGGCTGGCGGGAGGCTGACCATAAGGCGCGCGTGATTTCGCATCGACAGGCTTCCCTCTTTGTAGTACGCCGAGTGGCCGTGGCTTTTGTCGTCGTAGGGCAGTGGGGTGGCGCCGAACTCGGGCAGAGACGGATCGGGGCCGTGGACGTCGGGGTCGTACCCGACAGCCTTGCCCGCGAGCAGGCCGACCGGGCCGCCGACCAGGTAGTTCCTCGCCTCGCCGCTCTTGAACACGTGCCGGATCGGGTCGTCGGGGACGCGGGCCACGTACACGCTCTCAGGCTTCATGTTGAGCTCTGCGACGTTGCGCGCGCCCGTCCCTGGGCTGCCGGCGAGGACGACGCGGTCGGCCTCCATGCCCGCAGTGGCGGCCATGCCGGCGACCGTTGAGCCGTAGCTGTGCCC
>JBOGEB010000105.1:0-14178 GCA_050743125.1 Egibacteraceae bacterium | reverse complement strand
GTGACCTCGGTCAGTCCGGGTAGGGACAGGCACCCGCTGCAGCCAACCTGCCCAAACCTGCGCCGACCTGGGCTGGCCACCGTCCGCCGCACGCGTGACGCGGCAACAGGCGCGCGGCGTCCCCCGGTCAGCCACCCACGCACACATGCCAAGAGCCGGAAAACCCGTGGCATTCGGATGCGTCTGCACCTCGCGGCGTTGCGGGTCGCTTGAGGACAACCAGCACACGGCGCGACCCGCGCGGAGCGCTTCGCCTTGCGAGACGGGGAGCACTCCGCCCGGACCCCCTCACAGCGATCGGGGGCGTCCCCAGGGTCCCCTCTGGGGTTCCGAACCCCCTCACAGTCAACGGAGCTTTCCGCTTGGACCACTAGCCTGTCCCACATCCCGAGCGACGGGAGGACGGGAGGACGGACAGGCATCGGGCACCGACTCGGCAGTGCCTGGGGGGAGCGCTCAGGTTTGCGCTTTTGGTGGTGCCCGGCGCTCCTGCGAATGCTGATGTATCAGGCGCTGGTTGTCGGCGCTCCCCAAAGACGTCAGCGCTACGACCCATGAACGCGGGGGTGAGGCCATGGAGCCCGACCCGTTCGTCGGCAGGGCCGCAGAGCTGCGCCTGCTCCAAGGAGCGCTGGAGCAGGCTCGTGGTGGCCTGCCGAGGGTCGTGCTCGTCTCGGGCCCGGCGGGCATCGGCAAGACCGCGCTCGTCCGGCGGTTCGTGCGCGACGCGGACCCGGTGACGGTGCTCCACGCGAGCGGCGACGAGCTGGAGTCGGGGTTGGATTTCGGCGTCTTCGAGCAGCTCACCCGCAGCCTCGACAGGACGCAACCGGACCACGCAGACACGCTCACCGTCGGTGCCGAGCTCGTCGGGTTGTTCGGCGTGCTCCAGGTGGCCGAGCCGCTCATTGTCGTGGTGGACGACGTCCATTGGGCCGACAAGCCCTCGTTGCACGCGCTGACGTTCGCGCTGCGCCGCCTGCGCGCCGAGCGGGTCCTGTGCATAGCCGTGGCCCGCGACGACGCGACGAGCCTGCCAGAGGGACTGCGCCGCCTGGTGGATTCGGATCGAGGCCTGGCCGTCCGCCTCGGCGGACTGGACGCGACGGCACTGACCGCCCTGGCCGCCACCGTGGGCGTGCGGGCGCTGGACCCCCGAGCCGCCGAGCGCCTCCGCGAGCACACCGACGGCAACCCGCTCTACGCCCGCGCCCTGCTCGAGCAGCTGGACTCGGACGTCCTTTGGCACGGCGAGAGGCCGCTGCCCGCGCCCAGCTCGTTCAGCATGATCGTCCTGTCCCGGGTCGCGGGCTGCTCGGTGGAGGCCGAGCGGCTGGTCACGGCAGCCGCAGTGCTCGGGCGCCGCTGTCCGCTGGGCGTCGTCGCCCGGCTGGCCGAGCTGGATGATCCGCTGCCCGCTCTGGAGGAGGCCGTACGAGCGAACCTCCTCGAAGCCCCGCATGCTCCGGGCGCTCAGTCCGTCGTGTTCCCCCACCCACTCGTCCGCGCTGCGGTCTACCACGACCTGGGACCCGCGCGCCGCGCCCACCTCCACGCCCGCGCTGCCGAGCTGCTCGACCTCCCCGCGTCGCTCGAGCATCGCGCCGCTGCGGCGGTCGAGCCCGACTCGGCGCTCTCCGCGCAACTGGAGGCGTATGCGTCCGGAGAGGGAGCCCGCGGCGCGTTCGCCTCGGCGGCCGCGCACCTCGAGTCGGCCGCCAGCCTGAGCCCATCCCCCACCGCGCGCGACCGCCTGCTGCTGGAAGCCGTCGAGTGGCTGCTCCGGGGCGAGGACCTCGTGGCGGTCAGCGCGCTCGCCGACCAGGTCAGCCGCCTGGCCGACAGCCCCCGACGCCTGGCCGTCCTGGGCCATCTCGCGCTGATGCGCGGTCACTACGCCGAGGCTGAGCGGCTGCTGTCGGCTGCGTTCGAGGACTGCGATCACACCTGCGAGCCCGAGGTGGCAGCAGGAGCCGCCGTCCAGCTCGCGCGCGTCTGCCTCGCCGGGGCGCGCGGCGCAGAGGCGAGCGCCTGGGCGAGGCGCGCGTCCGACCTCCAGGTCGACGACCCGTTCGTGGGTGGGCACGCATTCGGCACGCTCGTGCTCGCCCTGGGGCTGTCCGGACGAGCGTCCGAGGCGCTCGCGCTGGTGGCCGCGCTGCCAGAGGGTGCTGGTCGTCCTTGGGTTTTGGGCGGTGAGACGCCCTGGCGAGCGTCCGTCGGCGATTCCGTGACACCGCCCTCCGGCGCCCCGACACAAAAAATGAGGCCCGAGCACGTCGTGGGGGTGACGGTGCGCGGCATCGTCCGGCTGTGGACCGACGCACTGACCGACGCCCGTGCCGACCTCGCCGCCACGACCAGCGCGGCCTGGTCGCAGCGGCTGTCCGGGCTGCAGGTGATGGGCCTCGGCTGTCTGGCCGCTGCCGAGTACCACCTGGGCTTTTGGGACGACAGCCTCACGCACGCCGCGGCGGCCGTGTCGCTCACGGAGGTCACCGACCGCTGCTGCTTCACCCCGACCGGGGACGCCGTGTCCGCCTGGGTCCTCGCCGCGCGCGGCGACTGGGGAGCCGCCCAGGCCCACGTCCGGGCCGCGAAGAGCGCTGTCGGGGCGCAGAGCGTGGTGGGGACCACGACGGCCGCGAGCGCCGCCGCGCTCGTGGCGTACGCCCGGGGAGATCACGACGCGGTTGTGCGGGCGGTGCAGCCCATCCTGGGGCTGCGGCACCGCGACGGCATCGACGAGCCGGGCGTCTTCCTCTGGCGCGAGCACTACGCCGACGCGCTCGCCAGCCTCGGTCGGCTGGACGAGGCCGAGGCCGCACTGACGCCGTTCGAGGCGCTGGCCTGCGAGCGGGGCCGCCGGTCCGCGATGGCGAACGCGGCCCGGGTGCGCGGCAACCTCGAGGCCGCGCGAGGCAACGACGTCCTGGCCCGCGCCGCCTTCGAGCGAGGGCTGCGCCACCTCGACGGCCTACCCTTCCCGCTGGATCACGCGCGGCTCCACCATGCCTACGGGCAGTTCCTCCGCCGTGCAGGCGAGCGGACCGCCGCCGCCCGTGAGCTTGTCGTCGGCCGTGACACCTGCGCCGCCCTGGGGGCGCGGCCGCTCCTGGAGCGCTGCGAGCACGAGCTCGCCGTCTGCGGTCTGTCCCCCGCCCGCCGCTCGTCCGCAGCCCGGCTGGACCTCACCCCGCAGGAGCAGGCCGTCGCCCGCCTCATCGCCACCGGCCTGACCAACCGCCAGGTCGCCGCCGAGCTCGTGATCAGCGCGAAGACCGTCGAGTACCACCTCGGCAACATCTACGCCAAGCTCGGCCTGGCCTCTTGCGCTCAGCTCGCTGCCTACCTGAACGGCTCAGCCCAGCTAGGCACGGGACGCGCTCCGAGGCGGCCATAGGCGAACACCGCACGGGCCCGGGTGCTCAGGAGGAGTCGAGCGGGATGTGGTCTTCCCCGTCTTGGCGGGGCCACCGCGACCAGCCCGTCAGCGGCCACTCGCTCCAGGCGCCGCACCACCAGGCGCGGTACACACCGCCGTCGTCGCTGGGACAGTCCAAGAGCCAATGCAACCGGAGTCAACACCCTTCGTCCAGCGCGCACACGTGCCGGAGTGCGTGCAACAGCTGAACGTGCGGGTCGGCGGTGAGGGTACGGGAGCGCCAGGCGACGTGGCCGTCGGGGCGGACCAGGACCGCACCGTCGTCGGCCAGCCCGTTAAGGGCTGGCCAGTCACCCGAGGGATCGCCGAGACTGCCCTCGGAGCCGCCCACGACGTGGCTGGTCAGCGGCAGGCCGAGGGCTGAACGTACGCGTGCGACCGCGTGCCGCCATACCGCGCCGTTGGGGCCGGTCAGGAGCACGAAGCCGTCGCCCAACAGGTCGATCGTCGAGACCGCCGCGCCGGCGCGCTCCAGCCAGACATGGGGTGCCAGGTGCCCGGGGCGGGCAGTGGGCACGTAGTCGGTGTACGGGTTCTCCACCTGCGGAGGAGCGCTGCCGTCGGGCACGATTGCCGCCGAGTCGTAGGCGAAGCCGAGCACAAGCCCGTCGCTTCGCCGCCGGGCGGCCTGCGCCCGTCGGTCCTGTTCGCTGGCGGCAGTCCGCAGCTCGTACTGCATGTTGCGCACGCTCTCCTCGATCGTCCAGCGGGCGATGGGGCGGCGCTCGGCGTCGTAGGTGCCCAGCAGCTCCGCGCCGGCCCAGCCGTCCAGGACCGCGGCGAGCTTCCATGAGAGGTTGTGCGTGTCCTGGATGCCGCAGTTCATGCCGAACCCGCCCCACGGGGGGCACAGGTGAGCGGCGTCACCAGCCAACAGGACCCGGCCGTCCTGGAAGCGAGTGGCCACCTGGGCGCCCGGCTCCCACAGCCGGACCTGCATGATCCGCACCTCGAGGTCGGTGCGACCCACGCCGGCCCGCACGAGCCGGGCGCATCGAGCCTCGGTGAAATCGCGCGCCGACTCGCCGCGCTCGGGCCGGTAGGGGGTGAGCAGACGCCAGCGGCGGGCGGTGTCGCCGATCACGAACAGCCCTGACATCTGGCGGTTGTGGACGTAGGACAGCGCGCTGAGCCGATCGGCGAGGTGGGGGCGGAGGTCGGCCTCGAAGAAGATGTTGATCCAATGGGCGAGCGCCGCCCGGCCGACCAGCTCGATGCCGAGCGCCGACCTGACCGTGCTTCGTGCCCCGTCGGCCCCGACCAGGTAGGCAGCCCGAACCCGCAGCGCCGAGCCCGAGTCACGCTCGACGAGCTGGGCCGTGACACCCTGCTCGTCGTGGGCGAGGTCCACGAGCTGGGTGCCGAAGCGGACCCGCCCTGGCCCGAGCCGGGCGGCGTGCGCCTGCAGCACGGATTCGAGCGCGTCCTGGTGGCACGCGTAGGGGCTCGTCGGGCTGTGGCCGTTCGCCAGCCATATCGGGCTGCGCTGGAAATCCTTGCTGGTCAATGTCTCGCCGACGTACATCGCGTAGGTCTGCTCTCGTGGCAGCCCCGCGGCCTCCACCGCTTCGGCGATCCCCCACTGCCGGAACAGCTCCATGGTTCGGGTGGAGATGTGCAGAGACTTGGGAAACGGCGCCGTGCCCTGGTGCTTCTCGACGAGCAAGGAGCCGATGCCGAACCGTGAGAGCAGGATCGACGTGCTCAACCCGACCGGGCCGCCGCCCACGATCAGGATCGGAACCTTGAGCGCGTCCGACATCGCGCACTCCCCTCTTTCAGCGAGTGTCGAGGGAGGCGAGGTAGGTGGCGACGGCGGCTACGGTGGGGTGGTTCCACAGCAGCGTCGCCGGTACAGGGACGCCGAGACGCTCGGTGAGGATGCAGCGCAGCTCCACCGACAGCAGCGAGTCAACGCCCAGGTCGGCGAGCGGTCGGTGGGTGTCGAGCGCGTCGGGGTCGACGCCGAGGACGGTCGCCGCGGCGCGGCGCGCCTCGGTCAGGAGGAGCTCGAGGCGGCCGGGACCGGTCAGGTGCGCCCATTCCACGGTGGCGGCTGTAGCCGGGCCGGTCAGGTCGCGGAGCAGCGGGGGTCCGCCCGAGCCGGGCAGAACGCGCAGCACGGCCAGGTTGCCGGCCGCGCGGGAGTCGGCGTGACCCCAGGCGCGCAGCGCCTCGGTCGCGGTGATGTCAGCGGTCCCGTGCGCCGCAAGCTCGGCATCGACGGCTGCTGAGGAGGTCGACATGCCCAGGCCGCGCCAACTTGTCCAGGCCAGGGACAGGGTCTCGTGATGCCCGGTGGCGCGCCGATGCCGGGCCAGGCCGTCCAGGAAGGCGTTGCCCGCCGCGTACGCCGCCTGGCCGGGCAGGCGCAGCAGCTGGCCGGCGGAGGAGAACAGGACGAAGAAGTCCAGGCTGCCTGGCGGGAACAGCTCGTGCAGGACCAGCGCGCCGGTGACTTTCGGGCGCATCACGTCTCGCAGCGACGCCTCGTCGAGCGCGTGGATGAACCGGTTGTCGATGACTCCGGCGGCGTGCACGACGCCTCGGATCCGCGGGAGGCCGAGCGTGTCGGGATCCACTAGCTGTGCCATGCGGTCACGGTCGCAGACGTCTGCGGACAGGACGCGTACGGTGACGCCGACGGACTCCAACGCGCGGCGGAGGTCACGGGCTCCGCGCGAGGGCTCGGGGCCCCCAGCAGGAGCTGTCGCGTCGGGGCCCCCAGCAGGAGCTGGGGATTCGGGCCTCGACGCTGTGGACGCGTCGGGGCCCCCAGCAGGAGCTGGGGATTCGGGCCTCGACGCTGTGGACGCGTCGGGGCGCCGACCCAGCAGGACCAGCCGCCGTGCGCCCCGGCTTGCCAGCCATTGGGCGACCCGCAGGCCGAGAGCGCCCGTCCCGCCGGTGATCAGGTAGGTGCCGTCAGGTCTGCACGCGGGACCAGCATCCGGTCGGGCTGTGACGGTCGGTGCCAGGCGGGCGGTGGTCGCCACGCCGTGGTCTATGCCGATGAGGTCTTCGTCCCATCGGCCGCGCAGCAGCCGCACCAGCGCGGCGATGTCCCGCGCCTGCGGGGTCGCGGGCAGGTCGACGAGGCCGCCCCAACGGTCGGGGCGCTCACCGGCGGCGATCCGGCCGAGACCCCACAATGCCGTCTGCGCCAGTCCGGAGGCAGCTCGGGGATCGCGCGCGCCGCGGGTGACGCACCACAGACGCCCACCGCGAGCTGACTGGACGACCTCGGCCAGCAGCAGCGCGAGGCGCAGCGCGGCTTCGCCGGGATCCTCGCCGGGCCGGGGCCTGGGCGCGACCACCACCGCGTCGGCCTCGGGACCCTCGCGCAGAATCCCCTCGCGGGAGAGCGCGGCCCGCAGCCCTGGGTCCCCGCCGAGCAGGGCCACGCTGCGCAGCGGCGCGTCTTCGCCCTGACCGGCCAGCGGCCTCCACGCGATCTCGTACACGAGCGCGCCCGGGCCCGCGGGGCCGGCCTCGGGCCTGCCGAAACTCAAGGCCCCCAGGCGCCCCGCCGGAGCGCCGTCCGCAGCGGCGATGTCGACGTCGACGCACTCGTCGCCGGTGACCTGGACGCGGATCAGCGCCTCGGCGGGCGGGTCGCCGGCCAGCGCCGTGTCGGCCACGTGCGCGGGCATCCGCAGCACCGCCGGTCCGGGGAACACCACCGACGCAGCCGACAACGCCGCGTCCAGGACAGCCGCCCAGGTCAGGGAGCTCATGGACGTGTCGGGGTCGGCCGCCACCCGGGCGGACAGGGTGCCTTCACCGCGCCACAGCTCCTCGACCCGCCACGGGAACCCCATCGCGGCCACGCCGAGGGAGGCGAGCCGCTCGACGACGAACCCGGGGTCGCGCGGCGCACCGCACAGGCGGGCCGCGCTGACCGGAGCGGCGCCGCCCGAGTCCACGTAGGCCGTGGCGTGGGTCAGCCAGTCGCCGTCCACGCGGGACGACAGGCGCAGCGCACCGTCCTGGCAGACGACCTGGACCTCGCGGTCGGGCGCGGTCGCCAGCGGCACCTGCAGCGACACGTCCCGCAGCGCCGTCGTGCCGGCGGCGCGGAGAAAGGTGTGCAGCAGCACCGCGGCCGGCACGACCTCGATGCCCAGCACGGGATGGTCCCCCGGGTAAGGGCGGCAGGCGTGGTCCAAGCGGGTGCGCCACAGTTGCACGGGGGTGGTGCCGTGCACGGTGGTCCGCTCGCCCAACAACGTGTGGCTCGCCGGGTCGTGGCCGCGCCCTCCGGCTGCGGCCGGCGGATGGTCGACCCAGTGACGTTCATGCCGCCACGCGGTGGTGGGCATGTCGACGAGGTCCCCGCCCGGGTGCAGCACGGACCAGTCGACCGGTACGCCATGGCAGTGCAGCGCGCCAAGGTTCTCCAACAGCGTCCGCCGCTCGGGCCGGCCGCGACGCAGGGTGTGCGCGACGAAGGCGTCGGGCACGGTCTGGATGATCGAGTGGGCGACGACCGGGTGGGCCGAGATCTCCAGGAACACCCGGTGGCCGTCCGCAGCGGCGGCGGCCACCGCAGCGGCGAAACGGACCGGGTGGCGCAGATTGGCCGCCCAGTACGCGGCGTCACGCTCGGCCCGGTCACGCGGATCAGCCAGCGCGGTGGTGTAGAGAGGGACCTCGGGCGGGTTCGTTTTGAGGTCCCGAGCGGCGTCGGCGAGGTCCGCGCACAGCCGGTCCATCTGCGCGCTGTGGAACGCCACGTCGGAGTCGACCGGCCGCACGGCGAGCCCCTCGGCCTGGAAGCGCGCGGTCACCCGCGCCACGCCGGCCGGAGTGCCGGCCATGACCGTGGCGCCAGGCGAGGCGACGACCGCAACGCTCACCTCGGGCTCGCCGGCCAGCCGCGCGGTGACCTCGTCGGACGGCAGCGCCACCATCGTCATCGCGCCCTGGCCCGCGACCCGGCGCAGCAGCTGGGACCGGCGGCAGGCCAGGCGGGCCCCGTCGGGCTGGTCGAGGACTCCGGCGGCCACCGCCGCGGCGATCTCACCCACCGAGTGCCCGATGACCGCCGCGGCCCGGACTCCGTAAGCGCGCCAGACGGCCGCAAGACCTACTTGCATGGCGAACGTGACCGCTTGTATCCGGTCGACGCGGGACAGGTCACCACGCTCGAGGACTTGGCGGGGCGAAAACCCGACCTCCTCCTGGTAGATCGGCTCCAGCTCGTCGACGACCTCGGCGAACAGCGGCTCGTCGGCGAGCAGGCCCCGTCCCATGCCGACCCACTGGGCACCGTGCCCGGAGAACACCCACACCGGATCGCAGGGCTCGGCGGCCGAGGAGACCCGTACGCGGCGCAGACCGTCGATCAGCTCCCCCCGATTGACCGCCACCACGACCGCGCGGGCCGGCAGGTGAGAGCGGTGGCAGGCCAGCGTGCGGCCCACGTCTGCGAGGCTGGCGTGGCGGTCGGCGGTGTCGCTGTGGGCGGCGAGCCAGTCGGCCAGGCGGGCGGCGTTGGCGCGCGCTCCCGACGGTGTCGCGCCCGACAGCGGATACAGGTGCGGTACCCCTGGTCGTGAGGCTGCCGCAGCGCGCTCGACCGGCGGCGGCGTCTGCTCCAGGACGACGTAGGCGATCGTGCCGCCGTAGCCGTAGCTGGCGACTCCGGCGCGGCGCGGGCGCACGGCCGCAGGCCACGGGGTGAGCCTGGTGACCAGCGCGAGCCCGGACCGCTCCCAGGCGATAGCCGGGCTGGGGCCAGCGGTGGTCAGGGTCGCGGGGATCACGCCCCGGTCGATGGCGAGTGAGGCCTTGATGAGCCCGGCGACGCCGGCTCCGGCTTCGAGGTGCCCGATGTTCGGCTTGAGCGAGCCGATCAGGCACGGCCGGTCGACGGAACGGCCGGCGCCGAGGACCGCAGCGAGCGCGCCGGCCTCGATCGGGTCGCCGACACGGGTGCCCGTGCCGTGCGCCTCGACGTAGTCGATGGTGGCAGGGTCGACCCCGGCAGCCTGGTGCGCCAGGCGCAGCAGACGCTCCTGCGCCTGTCGGCTCGGCGCCATGATCCCCTCGGTGCGTCCGTCCTGGTGCACGGCGCCGCCTTTGATGACGGCGAGGACGCGGTCGCCGTCACGCTGAGCGTCGGTGAGGCGTTTCAGGACGACGAACCCACCGCCCTCGCCGCGCCCGTAGCCGTCGGCGGCGGCGTCGAACGCCTTCGAGCGCCCGTCTGGGGAGATCGCTCCCGCGGCGTCGAGGACGACGCTGAGTCCCGGTCCGGCCATCAGCATGACCCCGCCCGCCAGCGCGAGCGGGATCTCACCTAAGCGCAGGCTCTGTGCCGCCTGGTGGACCGCCACCAGCGAGGACGAGCAGGCGGTGTCCACGGCGACGCTGGGGCCGCGCAGGTCGAGGCTGTGAGAGATACGGTTCGCGACGCCGCAGGGTGAGGCGCCGATCCCTGTCCACGCCTCGATGCGGGGCAGGTCCTCCAGCAGCCGCCGACCGTAGTCGTCCGCGCCGACGCCGACGAAAACACCGGTGTCGGAGCCGGTCAGGTCACGTGGCGGGATGCCAGCGTGCTCCAAAGCCTCCCACGCGACCTCCAGCGCCAGACGCTGCTGCGGGTCCATCAGCCGAGCCTCGCGAGGCGAGATGCCGAAAAAGTCGGCGTCGAACCCCGCGATGTCGGCCATGAACGACCCGCGCCTCGTCGTGCGGCGCAGCACCGCCGCGTTCTCAGGGCTGTGGGCCGAGTACGGCTCCCAACGATCCGCAGGCGCCTCCCGAACCGCCTCACGACCGTCGATGAGGAATGCCCATAACGCATCTGGTGACGTTATTCCCGCCGCGAACCGGCAACCCATGCCGACGATGGCAATCGGCTCCCGATCACTCTCCACGCGCTGCTCCCAACCGTCCGGTCCTCAGCAACACGAGGTACAGAAAAGACTCTTGGCGAGGGCGCAATCCGGCGCCAGAGCCTTTCGGCTTGTCAGAGCTTCGCCTTTGACCTGATCTTGCCAACCTGGTCTGCCATGGGACGATCGAGCTTCTCGAGCGAAATTCTACTGTTCCGATAGATCGCTGCGAAGAGCGTGTTCGAGAACCGCTGACTTTGCGAGCTTCGTCCAGCTTGCACGCGTCATCTGCGCAGTCACGGTACGTCGCGCACCAGCGGGACGGCTTAAGTCAACGGCATTGGACCTAAAAGGCTCTTCGCGAGCGGAACCCGACGCGACGCGACCCCCGGAATACTTCTCAAACACGTTCTCAGGGTGTGAGGACCTCGACAGGGCAGAGCACTCGGGGGGCGTTGGCGAGCCGTTGGTCGACGGTCACCAGCGGGCATTCCAGCGTCTCGGCGAGCGCCACGTACGCGGCATCGTACGGAGTAAGGCTCTCGCGCAGCTGCCAGATCCGGGGTGCGAACACGAGATGCGGGTATCTCGTCAGCGGCAGATCAGCGAGGTCGGTGAGCGCGAGGGCAAGCCGCCGATCGTCGAGCTGGCCGATGGCCGCATGCCGACGCAGCACGGACAGCACCTCGAGATCCACGAGCTGTGGAGCGTGCAGGCTCTCCCCCGCGAGGCGGAGTCTGGCCAGGTCGCCGTCATGGCCGTCGTCGGCGAGCGCATTCACCAAGACCGAGGCATCGACGACGATCATCGAGCATCGCGTTCAGCGCGCAGGTGAGCTGCGGCGGCAACGAACCCCACCTGACCTCCGGCGCGCCCGCCGGCCCTAGCCAGCACCTCACGCACCGTTGGCCTGGCTGCCACGTCGTCGAGCAGCGCGCGTAGGTACTCCTGTAAGGACATGCCAGCCTCGGCCGCGCGCCGCCGCAACACCGCGTGCGTCTCCTCCGACACCGCCCGGACCTGAATCGACTTCATGCTCCCATCATACCTACACAGCATGCAAAATGGAGGCGCGGGTAAACGGTCACGCGTCGCCGCAGGCGTCCCGCGGCCAGACGGTGAAGGCGTCGGTCACGGGCTCCACTCCCCTGACGCTCGGGGCCGCGGCGCTGACCGTGACCAGGTAGATGCCGGGCGCCAGGCCGTGGAAGGCGGCGACCTGCCGGCCGTCACGGGGCTCGAGAATCTGCTTCTCCGGGGCGCCGCCGTCTGCCGCCACGACCTCGGCCCGGAGCGCGAGCCGGGGCGCGGTGGCCTCGGCGGTGATCTCGAACGGCTCGCCTTCCTGGACGATCTCAGGCACGTCGATCCCCAGCCCGGCGGTGACCGCCAACGGGGGGCGCGGCACGGCGGTCAACACCGCGTGGAGGTGGTCGAGCACCCGCCGGCTGCCCGGCAGGGACAGGTGGGTATGGGCGAAGAACGTGCCGCGGCCGTCGTCGTCCCAGTCGGGCGGGCAGGCTCCCTGACGTGGGACGGTCCCGTCGCCCCGCAGGTCGACGCCGTCGTGCTCGGTGAGCAGCTCCACGCCCCCGGGCGTGATGCGCGCGAACTGCTCGGTCGGCTGGAAGACGCCGATCACCGCGGTGACGTCGTAGGGCGGGGGCTCGCCGTAGCGGGCCTTCACTGCGTCGTGCAGCTCTTCGTGGAACGCCCGGGCGTCGTGGCAACGCTGTCGGTCCAACCCGTCGACGTCCCCCAGCGAGGCGAGATCGCCTGAGGAGCCCACGACGGCGGGATAGGTGGGGAGCAGCTCGTAGACCGACGGCCAGGTCTGGGCGAGCTCGGTCAGCCGCTCACCGATTGCGCCCGACCAGGGGTACACGCCGTTGACCAGGCAGCCGAGAGCCTTGACCGAGCCGAAGTAGGGGGTGGCGACGGTGACAAGCCGGCGGCACTGCTCCGCGCCGCCCTCCAGGTCGAGAAACGCGCGGGCCACCAGGCCGCCCATCGAGTGGCAGACCAGCACGAGCTTGGCTTCACGGTCACGTGACCATCGGCGCCACTGTTCGACCAGCGCGGCGAGGAGCCGCCCGTTGACGCGGTTCGACAGGCGCCAGTCGTAGGCGAAGAAGAGCAGATGGTCGGACGGCACCTTCTGACGAAGAAAGCGGACGAGCCGGCGGAGACCGTCCACCTTGGCCAGGCCCGGGAAGTGGACCGGCGCGCGGACCAAGCCCTCTGCGCTCACCGACGGGTCGACGTCGTGCCCGTCGCCCTCCAGCGCCAGGGTTGCTGCGGGGTGCGCCAGGTTGCGCACGATCCCGCCGGGCACGCCCCAGATCTCGGCGCCGTCTCTGACGAGCCGGCTGCCGAGAATGCCCGGGACCACAACGATGACATCTTTCACCGTGCGATTATTGCGCGTAGTGGACGGGAGCGCGCGCGAGCGGGTGGGAGTCGCGCTGATCGCGGTCGATTACCGCGGGGGCGCGCATGCTGACCTGCCACTGCTCCGCAAGGGCGTCGAGGAGCTGGGCCGGCTGTGGGAGCAGGAGCCGGTCAAGCCATCCCGCGACCCGCAGAGGCTCCTCGAGGCGGTGCGCCGACGGTGCCGCGAGCTGTGCCAGGACGACATCCTGCTGCTCTACTGGGGCGGCCACGGCACCATCGACGGCGGTCGGCACTGGCTGCTCACACGGGACTCGCCGACGACGGGTCTCTACGGCCACGTGGCGGTTGGGCCTGACGACTTGGGCCGCGTCCTCGCTCATTCCGCAGCGAAAGCCGTCCTGGTGGTCATCGACGCTTGCTTCTCGGACCAGGGCTTGCGCCACATCGCCGACGCCGTGCTGTCGGTTCGGGCCGAGCAGCACACGGTTCCGCCATTCGGCGTACTGGCTTCGTGCCGACTCTTCCAAGAGGCAAGAGACGGCGTGCTCGTCGAGCGCATCATCAGCGTGCTCCAGGAGGGCCCAGCCGAGGATGAAAGTCGCTGGACGGAGCACGACGACCTGATCCGCATCGGCGCCTTCATCGCGGAGCTCAGGGAAGGCCTGAGCGAGCAGCGCCCCGAATGGATCGACCACGAGGGGATCGCCGAGCTGCGGGCCATCCCGAACCCGCGGTGGACTGGGGTCGTCCACGAGGACGACGTCGAGACCAAAAACCGGTTGCGGGCGCTGGTGCGGAGCGGCGCCGTGCCGCACTTCCTCGCCGCGTCGGAGCACTTCTGCGGCCGCCGCGCCCTGCTCGCCCATGTGGTCGGGTGGCTGGACCGAGAGGAACAGGGGATCTACGTCGTCACCGGCCAGCCGGGCACGGGGAAGTCGGCGGTGATCGGTTGGCTGGCCCGGCTGGCCGACCCTGACCAGCGAGCCCAGCTCGTCGAGGCGGGGCTGGTCGGCCCCAGCGACCCGAGCCCGCCGGAGGGCGCGTTCGACGCCGTCGTCCACGTGCAGGGCAAGACCGCCGCCCATGTCCTCGGCGAGCTGGCCCTGGCCGCGGGAGTACCCGGCGCCGTGTCCGCGGACGAGCTGGCGGACCGGCTGCGCGAGCGGGGCGGGCGGCTGACCGTGCTCATCGACGCGCTCGACGAGGCCGCCTCTGGGCAGGCGGTGGCCTGCGCCGACGTGCTGCGCCGGCTCGGCAGAGTGTCAGGGTGCCGGGTGGTCGTGGGCACCCGGCCCGACCCAGCCGTTGGTGCCAAGCTCGGTCGCAGCCCCCTGCTCGACACGCTGCAGACCGAGGACGTGCGAATACTCGACGACGAGGCCGGCACGAAAGATGACATCGCCGGCTACGTCGAAGCGCGGCTGCTCCTTGGCGAAGGCTCGCGGTACCGGGGGTTCCCCGTGGACGCGGGGGCGGTGGCCGCCGAGGTGGCCCGGC
>JBOGEB010000104.1:0-14297 GCA_050743125.1 Egibacteraceae bacterium | reverse complement strand
GCTACGCTCGCCTCGTAGCGTTATCCCGCTGCCCGTCAGCGCGGTCGTGCCCCGCCGGGATAGCTCAGTCGGCAGAGCGACGCTCTTGTAAAGCGAAGGTCCGGGGTTCGAATCCCCGTCCCGGCTCTAGAGAAAGGCCAGGTAGCAGGGCTAATCTTCGAGCGGTCCTGCGGAGCACGACGGTCTTGCTAACGGCCATGCTGACGGCTGGCGTGCTACAGTGCCGCCCATGGCGCGCGGTCATATCAGGAAGCGGGCGAACGGCACCTACGAGGTCTTCATCTACGCGGGCCGGGATCCGCTGACCGGCAAGGAGCGGCGGCGTACCGGCACCGCGAAGACCCGCAAGGAGGCCGAGGTCCTGCGCACCCGGCTGCTCGGCGAGATCGACCGGGGTCGGGTGAGCGGCAACAAGGCCACAGTCGCCGAGCTGCTCGCCCGGTGGCTCGACACCGCCGACCACGAGTTCACGACTCGCGACGGCTACGAGCGCTGCATCGCCACCAAGATCCTCCCCGCCCTCGGTGGCGTCCAGGTCCGCAAGCTCACCGTCGAGACCCTCGACCAGTTCTACGCCGAGCTCCGCAAGCGCGGCGGCGTGGGCGGGCGACCGCTCGCCGGCTCGACCGTGCGCAAGATCCACTTCATCCTCCGGGCCGCGCTCGGGCTGGCGGTCAAGTGGGGTTGGATCCCCGACAACCCCGCAGAGCTGGCCACGGTGCCCCGGTTCGTCCGCCAGGACGTCGAGCCGCCCACGCCGGAGGAGGTGACGCGGTTCCTGGAGGCCGCGTGGGCGCGTGATCCTGATCTGGGGACGTTGCTCTGGCTGGCGATGATCACCGGGGCACGCCGCGGCGAGCTGTGCGGCCTGCGCTGGTCACATGTTCGACTGGACGACGGGTACGTGCTGATCGCCCGCAGCTTCGTCCATCGGGGGCGCGAGCGGCGGGAGAAGGACACCAAGACTCACCAGTCTCGACGGGTCGCGCTCGACAAGGTGACCGCGGAGATCCTGGGCGAGCACCGTGCCCGGTGCGAGGAACGAGCCTCGGCGTGCGGGACTGGGGTGCAGCCGGACGGGTACGTGTTCTCGTCCGCCGTGGACGGGCGCGAGCCGGTCCTGCCGGACTCGCTGACCCGTCGTATCCAACGGTTGTCCTCACGCCTCGGCGTCCATGTCACCCTCCGCAGCCTCCGCCACTATGCCGCCACCCAGATGCTCACCCGCGGCGTCGACCTCCGCACCGCCGCCGGCCGCCTGGGCCACGGCGACGGCGGCACCACCCTCCGGGTCTACACCCACTTCTTGCCCGCACCGGATCAACGCGCGGCGGAGATCCTCGCGGGAACCGTGCCCCGGCCAGCCACGGGCAAGCCCTAGTCTGGCCGGAAGCCCGGGCTCTGGGCTATGGGCTATGGGCCGTGCGTCGAGACCACGGTTCTCACCGAGGGCCGGACGTATCTCAGTAAGCCCCCGCCCTCTCCTCTCGTATGCAAGCCCGAGTTGTGCTTCATCATGGGAGCAGGGCTTGGCTGGATCACGCCGGAGGTGCACATGGCGGAGTTGATGGGCGTGCCGTTGGAGAGCGGCGGCACGCTGGTCGTGGAGGTCGACCCTCACGAGGCCGGGGTAGTGAAGGCGGGTAGGCCCGGCCAGGTGGCGGGGCAAGCGGCGCAGACGCTCCAGGCGGCGCTGGCACCACTGATCCCGGCAGCCACCGCAATGCTGGACAAGCTTCGCGAGGCCAAACCCTCGGAGGTCTGCGTGGCGTTCGGGATCAAGCTGACCGCGGAGGCGGGAGCGGTGATCACCAAGACCGCCGGCGAGTGCAACTTCGCCGTCACGCTGCACTGGCGGGAGGCCCGCCCCGCCGATGGGTGACCGGGACGGCCTCGATGGCGACCGCAGGGATCTGCGGCGCAGCGTCGTTCAGGTGCTCGACAGCCGGGGCGAGTGCGCGGGAACCGGGTTCCTCCTGGAGGGCGGGGTGGTCGTCTCGTGCGCGCACGTGATCGCCGGAAACGGTCGAGGGGACGGCTCGCCGCCTGCCGGACCCGTCATGGTGCGCTTCCCGCACCTAGACGGCCAGGACCGCCCAGCCGAAATCATCACCGAGTGGTGGCAGGGCCCAGACCAGGGAGACGTCGCGTTCCTGCGGATGGCGGGGTCGCCGCCGGAGCAGGCGAGGCCGCTGCGGCTGGCGGAGCGCGCGTTGGTGGGACGTCGGGTGAACGCGTTCGGGTTCCCCATCAACGCTCCTGCCGGAGGGCATCACGGGTACGGCGTCGTCGGCGACCGGCTGACCAGCGACGCCGGTCACCTGTGGGTGCAGCTGCGAGAGGCCACCGAGATCACCGAAGGCTTCAGCGGCGCCCCCGCGGTGGACGAGCGCACCGGCCTCGTCGTCGGCATGGTCGACGCGGTCACTGCCCCCGACCGGTTGGGGCGGGGAACCGAAACCGCCTACCTCATCCCTGCCGAGTAGCTGCGAAGGTTCGGTCCAGCGCTCCCAGCGGGGGAAATCTGTCCATACCGGGGGTTGAGCCACTTCACCAGCGAGGACACCGCATGGTTCTTCGGACGGGAGCACGCGGTCGACCTCGTCTTGGGCAGGTTCCGTCTTGACGGGACACCCAGGCTGGTGGCCTTGTTGGGACCGTCGGGCAGTGGCAAGACCTCGCTGGTCCAAGCCGGTGTACTGCCCGCGCTGGCCGGCGGAGCGTTGCCCGGAAGCCGCCGCTGGGCGGTAATGACCGCCCGCCCAGGCAGCGATCCGTTCGCCGAGTTGGATCGCGCGGGGCTGGCCGGCGCCGGTCAGGGGTTTGCCGAGGCGGTCAGCCGCTGGCTCGCTGACCACCCCGGTTGTGACCGTCTGGTGCTGGTCGTGGACCAGTTCGAGGAGCTGTTCGGCTCCTCCACGCCTCCGCCAGTCCGGCGACGGCTACTCGACCAGCTCTCTAGCCTGGCAGCGTTGCAACCCCAGGCCACCATGCTGCTGGTGATGCGGGACGAGTTCTACAGCCAGCTGGCGGCCAGTACTCCTGCGCTGATGCGCCGCCTCAAGCAGCAGCTGGTGAACATGCCGGCCACGCTGCGTCGCCAAGAACTGGCCGCCATGATCGCCGAGCCTGCCGGCCAGGCTGGCATCGCCGTCGAACCGGGGCTCGTCGATGACATCATCGCCCACGCTATCGCCAGCGGCCCCGCCGGGGCTGCCGGTGGCGGGGAGCCGGATACGGCGCCGACCACGGTCCTGCCGCTGCTGGAGTTCGCCCTGACCGAGCTGTGGGAAGCCCGCACTGACGGTGAGCTGACCCGCGAGCGTTACCGGCAGATCGGCGGGTTGACCGGAGCGTTGGCCGGCCGTTGTGATCACGCCTTCAGCGCGCTTCCCGAACACCAGCGAACCGTGGCGCGACGGTTGCTCATCGAGCTGGTCGAGGACCCGCAAGACGCGCACCCCGACCTGCCGCTGACCCGGAGACGGCGGCGCCGGTCTCAACTGGCCCCGGTGCTGCGTGACGACTCCCAGCTGGGCCAGGTCGCGGGGGTACTGGCGGACCGGCGGCTGCTCGTCACCGGGCGCGATCCGGGCAGCGGCGAGCCGACGTACGAGCTGATCCACGACAGCCTGCTGCGCCACTGGAGCCGGTTGTGCGAGTGGCTGGAGGGCGACCGCGAGTTCCGCGTCTGGCTGTGGCGCGTGGAGGTCAACTACCGCGCGTGGGCCGACAGCCGCGGCCAGCGCATCGCCCACGACCCCGAGCAGCTGCTCCGCGGCAACGCGTTAGAACAGGCCGAACGCCAGCTAGGTGAGCGTCGAGGCGACCTGCCCGAGCATCTCGTCGGCTACATCGAGGACAGCGCCCGCCAGGACCGCCGCAGGCGCAACCGTGACCGGCGGAGGATCCGCGTGCTCGCCGGCTTGCTCACCGCCGTCCTGGTCCTGTCCGGATTCACTGTCTACCAGGCCCAGCGGCAAGCCCGCGTGGCCGAGGCGCAAGGTCTGGCAGCCACCGCCAACCTCCTGCAAGATCGTCGACCGGAGGTGGCGCTGCTACTCAGCCTGCAGGCGCTGGGCATCGCGAATACGCGTGAGGCGTTGGGCAGCCTCGAGTCATCCCTGTCGAGACCTTTGCACGCGAGAACCGCACTGACCGGCCACACCGACTGGGTCAGGTCGGTGGCGTTCAGCCCCGACGGCAAACAACTCGCCACCACCAGCGAAGACCAGACCGTGCGGCTGTGGGACGTGGACTCCCACCAGCCGCTCGGCCAGCCACTGACCGGCCACACCGGCACGGTCTTGTCGGTGGCGTTCAGCCCCGACGGCAAACAACTCGCCACCACCAGCGAAGACCAGACCGTGCGGCTGTGGGCCGCACCAGCGACCTGGATTGACCAGGCCTGCCAGCTGGCCGGACGCAATCTCTCACAAGACGAATGGAACCAGCTGATCGGCGCCGACCGTCGCTACGTGCGCCAGTGCGGCCAGCTCCCCTCCGGGCCCGGTGCCCCCGCGAACGCACCCGTAGCTCGCTACCCCGCCGCGCTCAAACCAGCGTGAGTACGAATCACGCCTGCCGCGCTGCAAGGACGTCAACGCGTGTCGCAAAGCTGACACAAATCTCGGCGGGGGTCGCCAAGAGAATCCTGTTGCTCAGAAGTGTGAAAGCGGGCCCGCTGATCGCGAAGGGGACCCATCCGCCAGATACCTGGCGCTACGCGGTGCATGAACGACGCCTCGTCCACAGTGACACGACGTCCTTGAATTGATTCGCCCCGCACTCGCCCATCAGATCCCAGACAAGAACGGTTGCGTCGTCGCTTGGCTTGGTGCGGGGAAAGCTGCGGCCGTCGGGATCGAGGGTTTCGGCAGCCCTGACGGCCTGGATACAGGCGTGCGGACCGTCGGCTACCAGTGCTGTCATCAACGCAGCCCAGGAGTCGTGCACGCCGAAGTGGGTGACGGCCCGTTGGGCGCCGTCGGTGAGGAGCGCCAGTCTGCGCACTTCCCCGAGGCGCTGCCCTATCCGGTATGAACCAGTGAGGGCCTGGAATGCCGCGGCGGGGTCGTCGCTGGCAATCCAGTAGCCGCCGGCTGTGTTGCGCGCCATGCGCTCGTACTCGACGAGTCGGTTGACCAGTGCCCGGTGTGCCGAGCCGTCGTAGCCGCCGCCGCAGCGCAGGTGCTGATGGATTTTCTCGCGGATGGGAGCTCCGACATCTGCCAGGCGACGGTCACTGTGGCAGATGACGCCGGCACCGGTGTCGAGCAGTACAGCGGTGTCGCCGAGCACAAGGTAGTCGAGGGCTCGGGCTCGGCGGCGGACGAGCGTCACTGTGGCCGAGGGATCGAGTGTCTGGCCACTCCCCCGCCAGCAGGTGGCATCGTGCTCGTATCGCACCGTGTCGATGGCGTCCGCCAGTACCTCACGCAAGTCTGCCCGGGGCTGAGCAGCCAGGTTCCTACTCAACGCATCTGCGAGGCGATGGACGTACCACACCGCGTCCCCCTCACAGCAGGTGTCCATCCCGGCCGGGACGCTCGCGCCGTCGAGCATCCACGCGGTGTTGCTGCTGGCGCCACAAAGGTCCTCGTTACAGCTTTTGCCCAGGCCCGCAGCGGTGGCGAACATCACGCTCATGGGTCAGTGACGGCGCGGTGGGGTGATCGCTTCGCTGGAGACAATCCGGCGGGGGGAGCCGGCGAACGCGGAGCCGACCACCATGGAGAACGGGCTCAGCTCCACCTCCTCGTACAACCACACGAGAGTCGAGGCCTGTGACAGGAAGTGGACGACCCCCAGGGAGCCGATGGCGTGGGTGCCCGCGATGAGCAGGAATGGCCGCCCATCCGGCCGCTTGAGTCGTGCGAGGTAGGCGTAGTCCCGTTCCTCCTTGGGCTCCCGATCCATGGGAGAGACGAACTCCGTGCCGGTCGCTCTGTTCAACAGCCGCCACCGGCCTGCGTCGTCGGGTGAGAACTCCAGGATTGGGTCGGTGGTGGCGATCAGCTCGTTGACCACTGCCGAGGACTTCGGCCCGCAGATCAGCACCAGCGCATCAGGAGTGAAGTCGACCTCGCCAGTCGGTAAGACGTGCTGGCGGGTCGTCGCGAGGTCCATGCGTTCGGCGAGGTCGGCGAGTTGTGTGGCCGCCTGCTCGTCCTCCTGCGCGATGACCAGCCGGTCCTCGAGGAGGCTGGCTGCGCGCAGGGGGATCGAGATGGTGATCAGCTCACCGCCGAAGAACCTGCGCTCCGGCCCGTAATCGACGCCTAGCTGGGCGATGCGCCCGCGGGTCACGCCCAGCCGCTGAGCGACCTGCGCGTACGACAGGCCGGTGGCGCGCAGCTCCGCGACCGCGGCCCGTCGGACACGCGCGAGCTTGGTCACGAGGTCTTGGTGGTAGGTCATCGCCTCACCCGCCTCGCGGGCTCGCGTCTCGGGGTCACCGATCGCGGCGATGCGCTCGAACTCCTCACTCACTGCTGGACTCCTGGGCTGTCTGTTCACGAGCCAAGTGTATAGAGGGGGTTGACAGACCGTAGACCCCCCCTATACAGTTGCTGCAGATCCGGAACGAAGCCGGCGATTCACAACGGCATAGACGAAAAGGATCGTCCCGCAAGACCTGGCAAAAGAAAAGGCCCCGGCGTGGTGGATCAGACCGTGCCGAGGCCGAACGCATCGAGACCTTGGAGAGTTCCTGATGCATGGCAATGCTACAGCTTCGGCGTCCCCGGACGGGCGCCTGACGTGGACGGCGCGCGAGACCGCCGCTCGTCTTGGGATCAAGCTGTCGACGGTCTACGCCTACGTCGAGGACGGAGTCCTGCCCTCGGTCAGGCTCCGGGGGCGGCTGCTGATTCCCTGCGCCGCGGTGGAATACCTCGTCGACCAGGCGATGGACCGGTGGGGCGGTCCCGATGTCGCCTGAGCGTCGCTCCGGACGTGACGAGTTCGACTCCGCCGTACCGGTAGCGCTGGTGGGAGGTCTCGTCGCTGCCTGCGTGTTGGCGTGGGCGACGGGACAGCTCGCCGGGCTGCTGTTCGCCCACACCTGGCCACGGCTGGGCTTGGCGGAAGTGCCCTGGGTCGTCTACGGCTGGGCTCGGCATTGGCGCGATCCCGCGCTGGCCTGGCCTACCGGCGTGCGCGAGCTGCTGCCCGGGCCGGTGGGGATGTACTTCTCCCTGGCCCTCGTGGTCGCCGCGCCACTGACGTTGACGTGCGCGGTGAGGCGAGGCCGGTCGGGACCACGGCGACGCTCATGGCGCTCGCGCGGTTCGGCGCGAGCGTCGGGCTGGGCGTCACGCTGGCAGGTCCGCCGGCTGGCCGTGCGTCACGCCACAGGCTGGGTACCGCATACCCGAGCAGCGGTCTCACACTGGTGGACCGCGCAGACCGGGGCGATCGCCAGCCCCGCAGCCGCCGCGCTCGTGCTGCCCGCACTGGCCGCCGTGCTCACGCTGCGCCTGGCCGGCCACGGGGGCCGCGCCCTCGGTGTGGTCAAGAGCCAGCCACGGGGAAGGGTGGTGCTCGGCCGCCGCTGGCACGGCCTGTGCCGGCCGCTGCTCGCCGCCGAGGAATGCGCGTCGGTGCTCGCGTTCGGCCCGCCCGGATCGTTCAAAACCGCCGGGCTGGCGATCCCCGCGATCTTGGAATGGCACGGCCCGCTCGTCGCTACGTCCATGAAGCCGGATGTGGTCCGGGCGACGTTGCACCACCGGGCTTTGCGTGGGCAGACCTGGATCTTCAACCCGCTGCAGGCCGGCGGGCTCCCGTCCAACACGTGGACCCCTCTGGCGTCGTGCCGGACGTGGGCTGGAGCGAGGGAGATGGGCGGCTGGCTCGCCTCCGCCGCAGACGTCACCGGCCAGACCCGCGATGACCAGCACTACTGGACCATGCTGGGCGGCAAGCTCCTCGCCGTCGTGCTCTACGCCGCCGCCGGCACCGGCCGGTCCATCGCCGACGTCGTGCGCTGGGTCGACATCCAAGAGCAGCACGAAGTCGACAAGGCCCTCGCACAGCTCGGCGACCCAGGCGCGGCAGATGCCTGGGAGGCATGCAAGGCACGGGAGGACCGCACCCGCTCCTCGGTGTACGGGACTGCGGAGACGCTGCTCGACGCCTACGCCGACCCGCGCGTTGCCGAGACCGCAGAGACGTGTGAGATCGACCTGGACCTGTTGCTGTCCGGCGATCACAGCCTGTACCTGTACGCCCCGGCGCATCAGCAGCGCCGGCTGCGCCCACTGTTCACCGCGCTGCTGAGCTCGGTCGCCCGCCGGGCGCAGGAGCTGGCCGCCGACCGTCCCGACGGGATGCTCGACCCCCGCCTGCTCTTGTGTCTGGACGAGGCCGGCAACATCGCCGCCATTCCCGACCTGCCCGAGCTGGCCACCACCGGCCGCGGCCAAGGCATCCAACTCGTCTCGATTTTCCACGACCTGGGCCAGGTCGAACACCGCTACGGCAAGCGGGCGATGACCGTGCTCAACGGCCATCGGGCGAAGCTGTTCCTGTCCGGCCAGGCCGATACCGGCTCGCTGAAGCTCGCGGCCGAGCTGATCGGCGACCAGACCGTCATCGAAACCTCGGTCTCAGTCGGGGACCGCACGTCGCGGACGCACGCCCAGCGGAGCCGGCCACTCGTCCCTCCGGCACGGCTGCGTCAGCTGCGCCCGCGTCAGGCCGTGCTGGTGTACGGGCATCTGCCACCAGTCAAGGTGCGGTTACGGGCGTGGTGGCGCACCCCCGGCCTCCGCCGCCGCGCAGGTGGTGGGCGCTGATGGCCGGCCAGCACGATTCCGGGGATCCCCGCGCCGAGACCAGCAGGCTGCTCACCCCTGCCGAGGCGATGGCCGTGCCGGCGACCGGCGATCCCCGCTGGAGGCAGCGGGCGCTCTGCACGAATGGTCAGCACGACCCTGATCTGTGGTGGCCCCACCCCTCCCAAGACGCCACCCCGGCGCGCACCATCTGCGCCGGCTGTCCGGTGCTGGGCGACTGCCGCGACACCTACCTGGACAACCCGGGCGACCGGGACGGCATCTGGGCCGGCGTGCGAGGCCATGACCTGCTCGCCGCCGCCCGCAGCAGGCGAGACAGAGACAGGTGATCGCGATGACCGACCCCACCGGTCTAACCAAACACGTCGACGGGCTACGCCCGGTCACGATGAGTGAGCACAGGCAGCCGATGCCGTCCGCGTTCGCCGGTTACGTGTGGACGGTCGCTGAGGCGGCCGAGCCGTGCACGGCGTGCGGCCGGCCCACGCGTCTACGCGCTCCCGACGGCAGCCCACGAGACCGCATCGCCTGTGCGGCGCCGACCGGACGTGACCGGACGGCACCGGAAAGTCCTGGGATGCTCGACGCTGCCCTGGGTTACGCCCGCCGGGGCATCCCCGTGTTCCCCTGCCATCATCCCGTCCCCGTCCCAGGCCACCCTCATACGTTGAGCTGCTCGTGCGGCGATCGGCATTGCTCGCGGTCGGCCAAGCACCCGTTCACTCGCCACGGGCTCAACGACGCCACCACCGACCCCAAGGTCATCCGCGCGAGGTGGCACCGCTGGCCGGACGCGAACATCGGCATCCCCACCGGCGTCGCGTTCGATGTGCTCGACTTGGATGGGCTTGTCGGCCTCGCTGAGGCCCGCAAGCTCGTCGCCGACCACAATTTCAAGCTGTCCGGTCCGGTGGCGCGCACCGGCTCGGGCGGCTGGCACTACTTGCTCGCCCCTACCGGGCAAGGCAGCCGAGTCCGGCTACTCGAAGGCGTCGACTGGCGCGGGACGGGCGGCTATGTGATCGCCCCGCCCTCCCGTCACGCCACCGGAGGCCGGTACCGCTGGGTTCGCAGCCTTGGCACCCCGCTGCCACCAGCCCCCCAGGCGCTACGCGACCTGCTCATTCGACCTCAGCCGGCCCGCCACCCGCCGCCGAGCTGGCCGGTGATCGCAGGTGACGGCTACGGGCAGGCGGCGCTGGCAGCCGAGATAGCCCGGTTGGCGCAGGCGCCGCCTGGGACGCGCAACGCCACGCTGAACCGGGCGGCGTTTCGCTGCTACCAGCTTGCCGCCGCTGGCCTGCTCGACCCCGACGAGGTCACCGCCCAGCTCACGAGGACCGCTCGTGCGATCGGGCTGGGCGAGCAAGAGACGCGCCGCACCTTGGGCTCGGCCAGCCGGGCTGGACTCGCCAACCCCCGGCCGGTTCACCGCAGTCGGGGCGTGATCCGCGACCAACCGCTCGACGGGCGTGACCGCCATGACGGAAGGAGCCGATGATGCCCTGCGACCGTATCTGGTCGGCACAGGCCGTGGACACGCGGTTGGTCGACCCGGCGTGCGACCTTGACTCACTGGCTGTCGCGGCGCAGGGGGTGGGGTCGTGATCTGCACGATAAGCCTTGTCGACGCCACCGAGCGGCTGGCCGCCTCCACAACGGTACGCAACGGCGAGGCCACGTGGGCAACGGTCAGGTTCCACGTCGTGGGCGAGCCGGCCGAGGTGAGCCTTCACACTCCCGATACGGCGGCGCTGATCCACCTGCTACTGAGTGCAGCGCAGCAGCTGTGCGATAAGGCCGTTGCTGCCGGTGTGACGCTGCCGGGCCAAGGTTGGGGTCGCGCGTCGCTGCTGCTGGATGACGCGCTGGCTGCGATCACCTACTCCGGCCACGATGAAGAGGCGGGAGTGTAGGCATGTGGCCGCTCCTGATCGCCGTCGACCTGCTCACAAGAGCGGTGCAGGCACGGCGCGAGGCGTACCTCGAGGCCGCAGCGATGGTCCGCCAGGCCGACCGCTACCTCGCCTTCGTGCCCGCCTACGGCAGTTCCGAGCAAATGCAGGCCGCGCAAGAGATCGCCGACGCCTGGCGCGACTACCGGGACAGCCTGTGACCGCCGGGCCTGGAGCCCCAGGTTCCCGCCGTTGCGCGTAAGCGCCGTGCCAGTGCCGCCGGACCAGGGCGTCCTCCCAGCCCGACGGCGGCATTCCCGTACACCCGGCCTCGGAGTGAGCAATGACCTCGGAGACTCCAATGCCCACGGCGTCCGCGCCTGTGTCCCCGGCCACCTCGGTGTCGGTGGTTCCAGCAGCGGTCGCTGACCCTTGGCTGCGGCGTCTGCTCACCAGCATCGTCGCCGCCATGACCGGGGTTGTCGCCATCGTCGCGCTGCTCGCGTTCGTTGCGAGTTTCGGCGCGATCCACCAGTTCGCGTTGCGCTCTGGAGGGATCGCGCCCGGGTATGCGTGGATGGCCCCTTTGTTCGTCGACTCGTTCATCTTCATCGGCGCCTGCGGGGATCTGTGGTGTGCGCTGACCGCACCGACGCCCGCTCCGACGACGGGTTCGGGTGGGAGCAGCTCGCAGACTGGGCGCCGAAACTCCTGCTGATCGCCGCCGCGGCCGGCAGCTACGGGTTGAACATCGCGCACGCTCCGCCCACCGCGCCCGCACGAACCGTCGCCGCGTTGCCGCCCACCGCGCTGGTCGTCACCGAGGTCGTGCTCATGGTTATCGCTCGCCGCGCTGCCCGCTATCGCGCACTCCGGCTGACCGTCGGGCGGCCTGGTACTGAGCAGCCCGAGTCCGCTATCGGCCAGGCCAAGACGGTACCGGATCTACGGGCCGAGACCGATCGACTGGTCGCCGCCTGGGACGCCGCCGGCGAGCTTGATCACTGGTGCTGATCTCGCCCGCGAGCTGGGCACCAGCGCCCGACACGGACGGCGGCTACTCGCCGCCTGCCGCGCTGCCTCGACGAACGGGTTAACACTCCAACAAGGGCAGTAGGTCGAGCTGATTGCGCGAGTGCTGGTTGGCGGTACGGCGCTGCGCTGGCCTCCTGAGCTGGTCTGGCGCCCGGAGTCGGACGATTGACCCGTGCCCACATCCCACGCCTCCACTCACGGCACCCTATCCGACCGACAGACCACACGCGCATGCGGAGCGCCGTCGACCGCTTTCGCCCAACACCCCCACCCCCCAGCCGGCCGTCGCCTGCCTTTGCGCACCCGTGACCCGAGCGTATGCGATCGGGGTCGACCTTACTGCCCTGGCACAGCCCTCCACCTGGCACCAGAACATCCGGTAGCAGCCTGATGGTTGATATCGAAGAGCATCAGTTATGGGGCCTGACGACTGCGGCGCTTTGCTGCCTGGAAGTAGTCGCAGGTAGAGATGGGGCGTTCATCTGGATTCCACACGCCTTCCTACCTGGGTGAGGTCGAGTCAGCGAAGAAATCCGTAGGCGGTGTTGTGGCTACGCCTGAAACTGCACGAGTCGCTCATACCATCTAGAGCATGACGTCATGGACTACAGTAGAGGTGCTGGTGACCGTCAAGGCGTATCCGCAGATCGGCCGTCGGACGGGCGAATCAGTCTGTGTGGCTGGGATCCGCACGGACATCCACCCACCACAGTGGGCGAGGCTGTTCCCGATCCCGTTCCGCGATCTCGATCGTGATGTGCAGTTCAGGAAGTACCAGTACATCACTCTAAAGGCACACCCGTCGCGCCGAGATCGGCGTCCGGAGAGCCTCCGACCTGATTGCGACACGATCCGGCTTGGGCCTGAGCTTTCCAGCTCTGGTCCTGATCTCGACCGCCGCCGGGCGCTGGTTGACGCCGTCATGATTGAGTCGATGTGTGAACTCCAGCGGATGCAGGAGGTACAGGGAACCTCGCTTGGCGCATTCCGTCCAGCCGATGTCGCTGACGTGGTTTCCCGCCGTGGCGATGAGTGGGACGCAGCGAAGAAGACGGTAGCGGCACAGCGCAGCCTGTTCGCTCCTGACAAGGAACCGTTGGAGCAGCCGCCCTGGCAGTTCAGCTACCGCTACAGGTGCTTGGATGCTAGCTGCGGAGGCCACGAGCAAACGATCGTGGATTGGGAGATTGGTCAGGCGTGGCGGGCGTGGCGAGAGTTGCGACCGGAGCCGGACCGGGTCGAGGCAATCCGCAACAGGTGGCTAGATGAGCTATGCAGCGGTGACCGGGATACGGTGTTCTTCGCGGGCAACATGCACCAGCATCCCAAATCGTTCTTGATACTCGGGGTCTTTTGGCCCAGGCGGACCCCGTATACCCGACCTCTGTTCGGGTAGTCAGAGGTCTACGACGATCAGGCTGGGCCGCAGGTCCTGCGCGGCTTCGGTGATGACCTGTCGGTGGCAGCGGCTGCTATCTCTCTCAACGCACAGCACGGCCACCTTCGCGTCGCAAGCGCGGACGACCAGCCTGTCGAGCGCATCACTGGATCCGTTCGAGAGAACCTTGGCGAACCGGCGCCGACCAGCTTCGAGATCATCGCCGCGGAACGCATCACGGTTATCTTTGGGGTTACCGAGAAGCCGCTCATGGACATAGTCGATTCCCGCGACTGCCAGGGACTCCGAGAGCCGGGTCTTGGAGAATCCCGGCTTTCTACTAACAGCAGTAAGGCGCACGTCAACGAGCACGTCTACCCCTGCGAGCTGTAGCGTCTCAACGAACTGCTTGATCGTGCGGCCCTCATATCCGATGCTGTACAGCACGACGACCGCCTACCCGACAAACCGTGTAACGAGGGGAAAGTAAAGAATTCCCTCCTGTGCGGCTTTCTCGGTCTTCAGGTCGAGAGCGTCTGTGAGCGACACTCGCCCCTCAAGGATCAGAGTCAAGTCCATGCCATCCATCAGCACGATGTTCGATGTAATACCTCGAGTAAATTCTAGCACGACCTCTTGTCGGAATCCCGACATGGACACAAACAGGCCACGCGTGCTCTGAATCTTCTTGTCGACCTTCGTCTTAAAAGCACCGAGGTCGGCCTCGACAGGGGGTTGAGCGCGCCATCGTGCCTCTACAAGGTAGTCGAACCCACGGTAGCCAAAGTGCCCGTCGATTTGTTCGGTGGGCGTACGATAGGGACGGCGGTAGGGAATTTCATGAAGCTCGAACAATTCGGCCAAGAGGTCCTCCAGCGAGTACCCACGGCCTTGAGGATCGTCGCGGCTGGATGCCAGGATAGCGAGCGTCTCGCGTAGTTCGGCCATCTTCTCGGCGCGAGCCGCCAGACTGGCCTGCCGTTGTCGCGCCTCGCGGGCTCGTTGCTCGGCTTGTCTGTGCTCACGCTCGACGACAATCTTTTGGTCGCGCGCCAACTCCTTGAGGTGCCTTAGCGCCCGCAATCCGGCATCGGGGTTAGGCACGTCGTCTGGCAGTCCCCGCAGTTGGCAGAGCTCCGTAACAATGCGTCGCTGTATATCACTGCCTTCCTGCCCGAGAGCATCTAG
>JBOGEB010000103.1:0-14472 GCA_050743125.1 Egibacteraceae bacterium | reverse complement strand
CGCGCTCGCGCGTGCCGCTGCGCACGACTCGGCCGACGACCGGCTCCAGGCGCAAGCGCTGCAGGTCTCCACCCACCTGCTCTCGTCGTTGCGCTACGGCGGCCACGGCGGCGACGACGGGCTGGCGTTGACCCGGGTGGAGCAGGCCGCTGTGCACGCCGTCCACGCGGATGCGCACACCCGCGCGGAGACCGCGCGGCGCCTGGCGGAGCAGCGCGCCCTCGACAGGGACGATCCTGGCTTCCGCGCCGCGCTCGAGCAGGCACACGAGGAGTTCGCGCGCATCGACGGCTCGGAGACGGGGTTCATCGTCCGGTCGGCTGCTTTCCTGAGCCCGCGTTGGCTGCATGCCACGGCCGGCTGGGGCCACATGCTGGCCAAGCGCAACAGCGAGGCGCTCCGCGAGTTCCGGGCCGCGGTGCGTGATCCCTCCATGAGCCGGACAGGGGCCGTGGACCTGCGCGCCGACATGGCCCGGGTGTGGGTGCAGCTCGACGAGCCGGAGCAGGCGTGCGCCGAGCTGACCGCCGCGCTCAAGCTCGCCGTCGCGATCGACCACCGGATGGGCATGCAGCGCATCCGGGGAGTGCGCGGCGGGTTCCCCACGCCCTGGGCCGAGCTGGACTGCGTGCGCCAGCTCGACGACCGGCTCCGCGCCGCAGCCGCCGCCGCGTAGCACCCCACTGAGGTCGTCCTCACCGTATTACAGGCCGATGGCGCGGGCGGTCTGGTCGAAGTGGAGCAGGCGCATCAGCGCCTCGACGAAGTAGTGGTCGCCGTAGATCAGGGACACGTCGATGTCGGCGTTGCCGGGCTTGTTGCCGGTGCCGTGCAGCAGGATCGCCTCTTGGGCCGGCATGCCAAAGGTCGTGTAGTCCTGGCACAGCGCCCGCAGGATTCTCAGGGCACCTTCCCGGTAACGATCCTGGCCGGTCACCCGGGCCAGGTCGAGCAGGCCGCAGGCGGCGATCGCACCAGCAGACGAGTCACGCACGTCTCGCGGCAGGTCGGGCGAGCGGAAGTCCCAGAACGGCACGGCGTCGGCCGGCAGGTGCGCGAGGAACCAGTCGGCGACCTTGCGGGCGGTGGCCAAGAACTGCTCGGCCTTGGTGCGCCGGTAGACGGTGGTGAAGCCGTAGACCGCCCAGGCCTGACCGCGGGCCCAGCACGAGGTCGGACTGTGCCCCTGGTGGGTGTTCCGGCCGATCGGCGCGCTGGTAGCCGGGTCGAAGTCGAACACGTGGGCCGTCGAGCCGTCGTCGCGCACGTGGCAGGTGGCCGAGGTGGTGGCGTGGCGTCGGGCGATGTCGGCGAACCGGTCGTCCCCCGTCTGGGCGCTCGCCCAGAACAGCAGGTCCAGGTTCATCATCGTGTCGATGATCGCGCGGCCGGCGTTGACCGGAGAGTCGAGCGGTCCCCAGGCGCGGATGAAGCTCCCGCGCGGGTTGAACCGTTTGGTCAGCGAGTCCGCCGCGGCCAGCGCCCCGTCCCGCCAGGTGGCGTCCCCGGTGATCCGGAACGCGGTCACCCACGACGGGAAGAACAGGAACCCGAGGTCGTGGGTAGACGTGTCGGTGCGGCGCGGGGCGAGGCGTCGAGCCGCCGCGGCTGCCGCCTCAGCGAGGGCGTGGTCGTCAGCGGCCAGGGACGCCAGCCATAGCTGTCCCGGCCAGAAGCCGCCCGTCCAGCCACCGTTCTGCTTGTAGGTCCAGCGACCGAGGTTGGTGGACCGTGGGAAGCCATGCGCCTCAGCTGCCGGAACAAGCGCGCGGATACGCCCCACGCCATGGTCGAGCGAGCGCGTGAACAACGGCCGGTCGGACGAGACGGTTGGCGCGCTTGACCTCGCCGGCGCACATGCCTGGGCAGCCAGACCGAAGCTGGCCAGGCCACTGCCGATCAGCAGGCGTCGGCGGTCAAGCGATCCGCTCGACGACATCTCCATGGCTATCCCTCCAGCGCGTCGAGGGATGGTACAGAACCACAAACGCTTCAAGGGCGGCCGCGCACCCTGGCGGGCCGACCGGCTCAGCGCGCGAGGCTTGCCAGCCACGCCGTGGCCACGCTGACGATCTCGGCGACCACCGCGTCCTGGGGCCGGCCGCGGACCTTGAAGCTGTGGTCCCCTCCCGCCACCACGTGGAGGTCCGAGCGGACGTGGCCGAGGTGTGCCGCGCGCTCGTGGGCGAGCAGATCGGTACGGCACAGGGCGTCCCGGTCGCCCTGGACGAACAGGATCGGCACGCGCAGCGCGGGCCAATGGGTGGTGCGGAGCTGCTCGGGCCGGCCGGCGGGATGCAGCGGGTAGCCGAGCAGGAGCAGGCCCGCGCACGACACCCCCTGGTTGGCCGGGGGGCTCCCCCTGACCCCCTGGGCGGCGAGGAGGCTCGCGATCCGCCCACCCATCGACCGGCCGCCGATCACGAGCGGGCGCTCGGCCCCCAGCCGGTCGCGTGCCCCAGCGATCACGTCGCGCCAAGCGGTGATCAGGCGCGGCGCCGGGTCGGGACGGCGGCGGCCGGCCTGGGCGTAGGCGAAGTTGAACGTGAGCACCGGGTGGTCCGTCGCCGCCAGGCCCGACGCGATCGCCCGCAGCATCGGCCAGGCATGGTCGGTGCCGGCGCCGTGGGCGAGGATCACCGCAGCCCGCCCGTCGGATTTCCCGGGAGGCCAGAGCGTCGCGTCGGTCTCGCTGACGGCTTGCGGCGGCGAGAGGGGGATCCGGAGCGCAGCAGGCAGGACGGGCATGGAGTCCTTCGAAAGCTCCCGGGGCGGGGGTAGGGTCAGCAGGGCTTATGGGCACGGCTACGAACAGGATTGCACCGCCAGGGGGTCGGGGGGAGTTCCCCCACAGACCTCGACGGCGCTCGCTGGCGCGGGCCGTCGTCTGGGTGCTCGCGGCCGTGCTGGGCTACCTCGCCGCCACGTTTGTGCAGGTCGTGCTCGCCGCGACCCGGGACGAGGCCAAGCCCGCTCAGGCGATCGTCGTGCTCGGCGCCGCGCAGTACGACGGACGGCCGTCCCCGGTCTTTCGGGCGAGGCTCGACCACGCGGTGGTGCTCTACCAGCGCCGGCTCGCGCCGGTCGTCGTCGTGACCGGTGGCGGGCAGCCCGGCGACCGGTACTCGGAGGCCCGTGCGGCGGCCGAGTACCTGTACACCCACGGGGTCCCCGACCAGGCGCAGCGGCGCGAGGTCGAGGGCCGCAGCTCCTGGGAGTCCCTCGCGGCCGTCGCGCGGTTCCTGCGGCGGGAGGGCATCGACCACGTCCTGCTCGTCTCGGACCCCTGGCACTCCTACCGGGTCCAGGCGATCGCGGAGGGCGAGGGCCTGACCGCGTCCACCTCACCGACCCCCACGAGCCCGTACAGTCCTGCCGGCACGCTCGGCCGTTTGGTCCACGAGACCGGGGCGGTCGCGCTCGGGCGCTTGATCGGCTACCGGCGCCTCACCCATCTCGAGCAGGTTGTCTCGGGGTGATACAGGGAAGGATGCGCGCATGACTGAGCACAGTGGTGAGTGGTACTGGTGCCTGGATCACCGCCGGGCCGAGCAGGGGAAGGTCTGCCCGGAGAAGGTGCGGATGGGCCCCTACCGGTCCGCCGAGGAGGCCGCCAACTGGCGCGAGAAGGCCAAAGAGCGGAACGAGCGCTGGCAGGACGAGGACGCCCGCTGGGAGCGCGGCGCCTGACCTACGCCGGCGCTCACCGAATGCTTGACTCAGTCAAGCGTTCGGTTAAGGTGGAGCGGTCGATGAGTGTTCGCCTCTGCCCCCCCGACGGGCCTGATGCGTTGCGCGCGGCTGGCCTGAGGGTCACCGCCCCGCGGCTCGCGGTGCTCAAAGCGGTCACCGCGGACCCCCACGCTGACGTCGACACGATCGCCGTCGCCGCGCGCTCCAGCCTGGGCAGCCTGTCGAAGCAAGCCGTCTACGACATCCTCCGCGCGTTCGTGGGAGCGGGCCTCGTGCGCCAGATCCAGCCCGCCGGCAGCCCCGCTCGGTACGAGGCCCGGGTCAGCGACAACCATCATCACCTCGTATGCCGAGGCTGCGCCGCGATCGCCGACGTGGACTGCGCGATCGGCGCCGCCCCGTGCTTGAGGCCGAGCGACACGGCGGACTACCGCATCGACGAAGCCGAGGTGACCCACTGGGGCCTGTGCCCCACTTGCCAGGACTGACAGGACTGAACCGGGCGCGAACCCTGTGCCCAGCACGAGAAAGGCCAGCGCATGACCGACATCGAGCAAGACCGGCCGGTAACCACCACCGACTTTGGGATCCCCGCCCCGAGCGACGAGCACTCGCTGTCGGCGGGCGAGATGGGGCCGCTGCTGCTCCAGGACCACTACCTCATCCAGAAGATGGCCCAGTTCAACCGCGAGCGTGTCCCCGAGCGGGTCGTGCACGCGAAAGGCACTGGCGCCCACGGCTACTTCGAGGTCACCGAGGACGTGACCCAATGGACGAAGGCGGCGTTCCTCAACCAGGTCGGGAAGCGCACCCCGGTGTTCATGCGGATCTCGACCGTCGCCGGCGAGCTCGGCTCGGCCGACACGGTCCGTGACCCGCGGGGATTCTCGATCAAGCTCTACACCGAAGAGGGCAACTACGACCTCGTCGGCAACAACACGCCGATCTTCTTCATCCGCGACCCGCAGAAGTTCCAGGACTTCATCCACTCGCAGAAGCGGCTGCCCGACACGGGCATGCGCAGCAACAACATGCAGTGGGACTTCTGGTCGCTGTCACCGGAGTCGCTCCACCAGGTGACGTTCCTGATGTCCGACCGTGGTACCCCGAGGACGCTGAGGCACATGAACGGGTACGGCAGCCACACGTTCAAGTGGGTCAACGCCAGCGGCGAGGCCGTCTGGGTCAAGTATCACTTCAAGACCGAGCAGGGAATCGACAACTTCACCGACGCCGAGGCGAAGAACATGGTCGCCGAGGATCCGGACTACCACCGCCGCGACCTGCGGGAGACGATCGCGTCCGGACAGGAGGCCGCGTGGCGGCTCGAGATGCAGATCATGCCGCTGGAGGACGCTCCCACCTACCGGTTCAACCCGTTCGACCTCACGAAGGTGTGGCCGCACGGTGACTACCCGCCGATCACGATCGGCCGGCTCGTGCTGAACCGGAACCCGGAGAACTTCTTCGCCGAGGTCGAGCAGGCCGCGTTCGAGCCCGCCAACATGGTGCCCGGCATCGAGCCGTCGCCGGACAAGATGCTCCAGGGCAGGCTGTTCTCCTATCCGGACACGCACCGCCACCGCATCGGCGTGAACTACGCGCAGCTCCCGATCAACCGCCCGATCTCGCCCGTCCACAGCTACAACAAGGACGGCGCGATGCGCTACCACCACAGCGGCGACCAGCCGGTCTACGCCCCGAACAGCTTCGGTGGCCCGAAGGCTGACCCCGCGCGCTACTGCGAGCAGCAGTTCGAGGTGTCAGGCATGGTCCAGCGCAGCCCGTACGTCAAGCATGCCCAGGACAACGACTTCGTCCAGCCCGGCAACCTGTGGCGGAACGTGCTGAGTGAGTACGACCGCGACAACCTCGTGTCGAACATCGTCGGCCACATGAGCGACGGCGTGGCCTGGGAGATCCAAGCCCGCCAGCTGGAGCTCTGGCGCCAGGTCGACCTCGAGCTCGGCGCACGCATCGCCAAGGGCCTGAGCGGTCACGCCTAGCCTTTGGGTGCTGGATCCCGGCGGTGTGCGGCCGGGATCCAGCACGCATGAGCGCTTCACTTCACAGGCTCGGGCGGGGACCAGGTCGGCGACTGGCCGTGGCTGACCAGCACGCGGGCTGTCCCCGTCGCTGAGTCCACGACGAGCACCCGCTCCTTCGAGTCGGTGACGAGCAGCCAGCTCCCGTCCGGCGACCAGCGCGCGTCAAGGAAGGCGTAGTTGCGGGGGCCGTGAGCGACCAGGAGCGGTCGTGGGCGCCCGGAAGGCGCGACGAGGCTCAGCGTCGCCTTCCCCTCGGTGTCGTCGATGACGGCCCGGGTCCCGTCGCCCCGGGTGTCCGCACCGGTCGGTTGGGGGTACGCGTCGAACGAGCCGGCGCGCCGCTCGAGGACCTCACCGGTGGCCCCGTCGATCGTCAGATGCTCGGGGCCGTTCACCGAGTACGTCCGGACCACGAGGTTCCCGTCCACGGTCCATTCGGGTCGTGAGGTCTCGGCATGCTCCTTACACCACAGCTCGCGCACCTGGCCGCCGCGCGCGGGCACAAGCGACAGGCAAGGGGACCGCCCGGTGCGCCAGAAGGCGATCGTGCCAGGAATACTGGGGTCCGGATGATCCGTCAGCGACGGGTAGGAGGGCACCGACAGGCGGCCGAACAGCACGATGCCGCCGAACGCCGCTACGACGATCACGGCCGCGACGGCTGCGGCGGTCACCGGCCGGCGGTTGCGCTCAGCGGGCATTGCCGCGACCTCGCTGCGCGGTCCGGATCGTGGTGAGCCCGCCAGCGAGCAGCACCACGCCCGCGATGAACGTCGCGGCGGGCCCGCCGATCGCGCCGGGAAACGCGGCGTCGAGGATCTGCGGGAGGAACAGCGCGACTCCCGCGGTCCCGAGCCCGAGCAGCACCGGCTGCGCGGTCAGGGTCGCGACCGCGAGCAGGGCGACGGCGGTGACAGCGCCGAGCGCGAGGCCGGCGCCGCGCCAGTCGAACGCGAGCCACTGGGCGCCGGCCAGCACGGCAAGGCCCCCGAGCACGTAACCCGTGCGGCGCGGTTGCACGAGCGTGCCCCAGGCGAGCGCCGCCCACGCGAGGCCGATGACCCAGAGCATGACCCCACCCGCCTCCGCAAGGCCGCCACCAGTGACCTCCTCCAGGCCGGCGAGAACCCCCAAGGCGATCCCGCCGAAGACCGGCAGCTGCTGGAGCGCGCCGGTCCGCGCGCGCCACAGGGGCAAGCCCCAAGCGGCGGCAGCGCTGCCGGTCGCCAGCAGCGCCACCGTCCCGTTCGCGCGGGCGCCGTCGGCTGCCACTCCCGCAGCGCCCGCCATTGCCACAGCCGCGAGCAGCCAGAGCAGGCCGGCCAGGCGGTCCCCCGGCGATCCGCGTTCACCGGCGACCCAGCGACCGCCTGCCCACAGCGCCAGACCGGTCAGCACGAGCATCGACACCTGCGCGGTGACCCGCAGGTCAGCCCAGAACTGCGACGCCAGGGCCAGCGCGGACACGACCGCCAGTGCGCCGCCGAGGTAGCCGATCGCCTCGCCAACCCGCGGCCGGCGCCGGGATGCCTCCTCGGCCATACGCGCCCGCACGGCTGCGGCCTGTTCATCCGAGAGCGTTCCCTCGGCCGTCAGCGCCCCCAGGGCGCGTTCGAGCGATTCCATAAGCCCGGGTCCTCCCCGCCTTGTTTCGGTGCCACCATGATCGGACCGCGCCGGCTCCGCGGCCTCAGGCGCACCCCGGGCTCACCCCTGATTCCTCGCCAGCACGACTAGTACGTCATCGACCTCGCCGGGACACCCTGACCCGCTCGCTGACCCGGGGACGTCAGCGCTTCAGTGGAACACCACCGTGCGGTGCCCATTGAGCAGCACCCGGTGCTGGACGTGCCACTCCAGCGCGCGGGCGAGCACTTGGCACTCGACGTCACGACCGACGGCGGCGAGCTGCGCCGGCGTGAGCGCATGGTCGACGCGGGCGACCTCCTGCTCGATGATCTGGCCCTCGTCGAGCTCGGCGGTCACGTAGTGCGCGGTCGCGCCGATGAGCTTCACGCCCCGCGCGTGGGCCTGGTGGTAGGGCCGCGCGCCCTTGAAGCTCGGCAGGAACGAGTGGTGGATGTTGATGATCCGGCCCTCGAGACGCTTGCAGAAGTCGTCGGAGAGCACCTGCATGTAGCGCGCGAGCACGACCAGGTCGATCTCGTGCTCCTCGACGAGCTCCCGCAGGCGGGCCTCCTGCTCGGCTTTGGTGTCCGGAGTCACCGGCAGGAGGTGGTAGGGGATGCCGTGCCACTCGGCGAGCGGCCCGAAGTCGGGATGGTTGGACACGATCGCCGGGATGTCGACCTCGAGCGTGCCCGTGCGGTGCCGGAAGAGCAGGTCGTTGAGGCAGTGACCGAACTTCGACACCAGGATCAGCACCCGCATCCGCTCGCCCGCGTCGTCCATCTGCCAGGTCATGTGGAACGACGCGGCGATCGCCTCGAACCCGGCGCGCAGCGATGCGAGCGTCACCCCCGGCTCCTCCGCCGCGAAGTGCACGCGCATGAAGAACAGTCCCGTGTCCCGGTCGCCGAACTGCTGGCTGTCGAGGATGTTGCACCCGGTGACGACAAGGAAGCTGGACACCCCGTGCACGATGCCGCGCCGGTCGGGGCAGGACAGCGTCAGCACGTACTCGTGCGCCAATGGCCGATCACCCATGGCGGGTGATGGTACTCGCGCGCGACGTGACACGATGAGCCCCTCATGTGTCTGGCGCGCACGGTCACGCGGGCAGATCCTGGAGGCCGCTGATGCCGGGTCCCTGGGGACGCCGTTCGGTTTACGGGCGGGTCGCCGGTGGTCGTGAACGCGGGAACGTTCCGGGTGCTTCCCCGCCGGCGACATCGTGACGCTGGCGGTCCCGGCGCCCGGAGCACTGAGGGTCATCCGTGGCCTACGTGAGTAGGTCCAAGATATCCACAGCATCTGACAATCATCCTTGAATCTTGTCAAACAAAGCGCAGAGTGGAGGCGGTTGCTGACTCGGACGTGGAGGGGGATCATGGTCGTCGATGAGCGGACGCGGCACGGGCTGTTCGAGCAGCTCGTCGCCGTGCTGGGCGAGGAGCACGCAGTGACGCTGATGGAGCATCTGCCCCCGGTGGGATGGGCGGATGTGGCCACAAAGCAGGACCTCGTGGTGCTGAAGGGCGACCTCGTGGTGCTGAAGGGCGACCTCGAGGCGCTGAAGGGGGACCTCGTGGCGCTGAAGGGCGACCTCGAGGAGCGCCTACGGATCGAGATCAGCCGTCTCGGCGCTGAGATCGGTTCGGCTCAGCGTGAGCTGCGGGCTGAGATGGCCTCGGTGCGGCACGAGCTGGTGGGGGTGTTCCGGGCCGAGCTCGCTCAGACGGTGACGGCGCAGACTCAGGCGCTGGCGGCGCAGACCAAGACGCTGATGTTCATGGTGCTCGGCGCGTTGACGAGCATCGCGGCCCTGGTGTTCGCGGCCCGCCTGTGACGTGGCCCTCGCGCCGGCAGGAACTTCAGCGACGGCGCTCCTCGCCCACCGTCGGCCACCCGCCCTCCCGTGCCTCTGAAGTCAACGGGCACCCGTTCATCACTCCCGTAAACCATCAACGCGGGTCCTTCGCACCAGGGTGCGCATCTGCCGAGGCAGGCCCTGACCTCGTCGAGGATGGACGTTCCCGGCTTGGCCGGCTGAGAACAGGGAGACCACCGAGTTCTTCCCCCTTCCCCTTCTTCTCGTAGTCCCAGTCCTCGGGCCTATGGCGGCCGACGGCAACGGGGGAGGTACGCCGGCTCGACGGGCCGCCAGAGTGGGGCGGACCGTATGATCAGAGACGATACGAGAAAGGATGAGCAACGTTGAGCGTCGAACTGAACCACATCATCGTCCCCGCAAAGGACAAACAGGCCTCAGCGGAGTTCCTCGCTGGGATCCTGGGAGTGCAGACAGCACCGCAGTGGGGGCCGTTCATCCCGATCCAGGTCTCCAACGGGGTCACGCTCGACTACATGGACTCGGACGACTTTCGTTTCCACCACTGCGCGTTCCTGGTGAGCGAGCCGGAGTTCGACGCCATCTTCTCCCGTATCCGGGAAGCCGGGATCACGTACTACGCCGATCCGGGCTACGAGCGACCCGGCGAGATCAACCACCTCTACGGTGGCCGTGGCGTGTACTTCGACGACCCGAACGGCCACGTCATGGAGGTGATCACCCAGCCCTACGGCGACACACCGGAGGGCTGACCAGTCCGCAGGGCACTCGCGGTTCTGGATGGTCGCCCGCCCTACGGCTACTGCCTGGTCCGTCCACGTCGTCGTCCTGTCCGGGTTCGCCGAAGACCACGAACCCGTGGTAGAGCAGAACGTCCGCGGCGGCGTCGACCGGGATCACCCCGATATCGACGTTTGGCAGGCCGATCAGGGAGCCGATCCGGTCGAGCTGGCCGCGCTCACGTGCGCAGGGGCGATCCTCCACCGCAGCCCCGGCCGGACGGCCTGCCGCTCCATCCGCCCGTTGAGCGCCGCGGCGAGGTCGTCGGCGCCCAGCGGGGGCTCGCCGAAGCCGAACAGCCGTCGGGCGTACTCGGCGGTCTGCAGCAGGCCGGGCACGATCAGCGGTTGGAAGGTCCGCACGACCGACGAGGCCGCCTCGACCTTAGCTCGCGGTGGCCAGTTTCGCGGCCGGTGTGCCGCCGCAGGTGCTGTCCCGCCGGCTCGGCCATGCGCGGGTCGAGGTCACGCTCGGGGTCTACGGCCACCTGCTGCCCGGCGGTGACCAGAGCGCGGCCGGGACGGTCGCTGACCGCATCCTCGGCGTTCCCCAAGACCTCGACGAGGAGCCCGAAACCGAGTGATGCGGTAGAGTGCGCTGACGTGCGCTCCCGCTGTCCAGCCCTGTCAACACCGTGGGCTAGGCTGCATTCATGCCCAGTGAGATACCGGTCAACGGGGAGGTGCTCCGCGACCTGCGCGTCCTGCGGCTGCTGTCGCAGGAGGGCCTCGCCCGCGCGGCGGGGTGCACCCGTGCGGAGATCTCCGCCTACGAGCGGGGCACCCGCAAGCCGAGGTGCGCGCAGCTCGACCGCATCGTCACCGCGCTGGAGCGCTTCCCGGTCAAGGCCGAGCAGTGGCAGCTGGTCCAAAGCCCAGCGCTCGACAAGGTGCTCGCCGTGATCGAGGTACCGATGAACCGCCGCGAGCTCGCCAAGCTCCTGACCGCCGGTGCCGCCGCCGCCGCTGGCGGGGTTGTCGTGGGCTCGCCCGGGCGTGGCGCGTTGCCCCCGCCGCGGGTCCTGCACGACGAGACGATCGCCCTGGCCGCCCGTTATCCGACGACGTCGCCGGTGTTGCTGCTGCCCGACGCCCGCCACCACCTCAACGTGCTGACGGATGCGCTGCGCCGGCCGCTGTCCGGGGAGCGCACGATGCTGCTCGTGGACGCGGCCGAGACCGCGAGCCTGGTCGCCCGCGTCGCCCGGCTCGCCGGGTATCACGGCGAGGCCGGCGCCTACTTCGGGCTGGCCCAGAAGCTGGCCGACGAGTCCGGCTACGACACGCTGCGCGGGCTGACCCGCATCGCCGCGGCGGCGGTCCACGGTCCGCTCGTCGCCGGGGGGGACGGCGACTGGGTCACCGCGCTGGACATGGTGACCAGCGCGGCGCCGCTCGTCGGCACCTCGGGAGTGCACGCCAGGTGGGCGCAACGTGACCTCGCCGAGCAGTACGCGGACCTCGGCCGCGAGCCCGAGTCGATGCGGGCGCTGGAGCGCTTTCAGGCCATCGGCAACGCTGACGGCGGTGAGGGGTTCTTCTCAGTTCGCAGCAGGTTCGCTGAGTACGCCGACACCACCCATGCTGTGGTGATTGCCGGCCGCTGCTACGCCTTGCTGGCGCGGACCGGAGACGCGCGGGCCTGCCTCCCCCATAGCTGCGCCGCAGCACCGCGGCTCATGGATAGTGTGCTGCGGCTCACAGCGCTGATACATGCCCGGGCGGGCGAGCCCGAGCCGATGTGCGACGCCGCGCACGCCACGGTCGACCTCGCCCTCGCGACGCCGGAGGGGGCAGGAGATCTCTCGGTGGCGGAGGTCCGTGGCGCCCGGGCGAAGCTGGAGGGCTGTGACGACGTGGAGTGTGTGCGCGCGTTGGACGAGCGGCTCGCGGACCTCTGACCCCCTCCCCTGATATCGTCAGGGCCGGCAGGGCCGGCAGGGCCGTGTGCGCGTCTGTCCGTCCGAGTGATGCGGTAGAGTGCGCTGACGTGCGCTCCCGCTGTCCAGCCCTGTCAACACCGTGGGCTAGGCTGCATTCATGCCCAGTGAGATACCGGTCAACGGGGAGGTGCTCCGCGACCTGCGCGTCCTGCGGCTGCTGTCGCAGGAGGGCCTCGCCCGCGCGGCGGGGTGCACCCGTGCGGAGATCTCCGCCTACGAGCGGGGCACCCGCAAGCCGAGGTGCGCGCAGCTCGACCGCATCGTCACCGCGCTGGAGCGCTTCCCGGTCAAGGCCGAGCAGTGGCAGCTGGTCCAAAGCCCAGCGCTCGACAAGGTGCTCGCCGTGATCGAGGTACCGATGAACCGCCGCGAGCTCGCCAAGCTCCTGACCGCCGGTGCCGCCGCCGCCGCTGGCGGGGTTGTCGTGGGCTCGCCCGGGCGTGGCGCGTTGCCCCCGCCGCGGGTCCTGCACGACGAGACGATCGCCCTGGCCGCCCGTTATCCGACGACGTCGCCGGTGTTGCTGCTGCCCGACGCCCGCCACCACCTCAACGTGCTGACGGATGCGCTGCGCCGGCCGCTGTCCGGGGAGCGCACGATGCTGCTCGTGGACGCGGCCGAGACCGCGAGCCTGGTCGCCCGCGTCGCCCGGCTCGCCGGGTATCACGGCGAGGCCGGCGCCTACTTCGGGCTGGCCCAGAAGCTGGCCGACGAGTCCGGCTACGACACGCTGCGCGGGCTGACCCGCATCGCCGCGGCGGCGGTCCACGGTCCGCTCGTCGCCGGGGGGGACGGCGACTGGGTCACCGCGCTGGACATGGTGACCAGCGCGGCGCCGCTCGTCGGCACCTCGGGAGTGCACGCCAGGTGGGCGCAACGTGACCTCGCCGAGCAGTACGCGGACCTCGGCCGCGAGCCCGAGTCGATGCGGGCGCTGGAGCGCTTTCAGGCCATCGGCAACGCTGACGGCGGTGAGGGGTTCTTCTCAGTTCGCAGCAGGTTCGCTGAGTACGCCGACACCACCCATGCTGTGGTGATTGCCGGCCGCTGCTACGCCTTGCTGGCGCGGACCGGAGACGCGCGGGCCTGCCTCCCCCATAGCTGCGCCGCAGCACCGCGGCTCATGGATAGTGTGCTGCGGCTCACAGCGCTGATACATGCCCGGGCGGGCGAGCCCGAGCCGATGTGCGACGCCGCGCACGCCACGGTCGACCTCGCCCTCGCGACGCCGGAGGGGGCAGGAGATCTCTCGGTGGCGGAGGTCCGTGGCGCCCGGGCGAAGCTGGAGGGCTGTGACGACGTGGAGTGTGTGCGCGCGTTGGACGAGCGGCTCGCGGACCTCTGACCCCCTCCCCTGATATCGTCAGATGGTGATGCCGGCGAGCCGGCCGAAGTATGGGGGCACCCCTTGAAAGGTCGGAATCGCGTTGTCGTAGTACTCATGCTGGTGTTGGTCGGTTGTGGCGGCAGCTAGGCTCCCTCTGGATCCCCGCTCACGAGCGACGCCGTCGTAGCCGCGTTCAAAACGGCGGGGCTGGCGGCTGAAGATCCTACGCGGATCCCACCGAACGAGTTCGGCATCGCTCCGGTGCTGACAGACGACGCCACCCGGTTCCTTATCCCGTCGCTGGGCGAGGACGCGGGCGGGCGGGCGTTCGTGCTCCAGTCCGTCGAGGATGTGGCCAAGATGAAAGCGGCTTACGATGCCGCGGGCCAAGGATCCGGGATGTTCTTCTCATGGACGTTCGCCAACAACGACCGGCGCGTCCTCGTGCAGATCAATGGGAACCTGCCGGAGAGCGAGGCGAAGAAGTACGCTGCCGTGGTTGCTGGGCTGTAGGCCCCGCGGGCGCGCTACGCCCGCCACGCTTCCATTCAGGTCGGCAGCGCCGCTCGTTCGTAGTGACGATATCGCCGGTAACCCTCATGCCGACCGCCACAGTGCTGTCTCTCCTTTCCACGGCGTCGGACTGACTGGCACAGGCCGTCCCACTGCTGGTACCCCCGCCTGCGAACGCTGCGTGAACGCTGCATGGGCGACGGCCCATGGACAGGATCGCTTCGCAGCCGCTTCGCAATCGCTTCTGCGGGTGCTCTAGCCGCTTCGCAGACGTTGTAGACCCTGCCGGGGGCGCCTGCCCACAATCATCGGCATGGACGTTGAGTGCGTGGGCGGTGTGGCGACGGTGCGGGTGGACCGGGTGGACCCGCTGGTGCTGGTCTGTGCGGCGTGCGGGTGGGCCCCGGCGGGCTGTTGGCCCGCCGGCCCCGCGGGCCGGCTGCTGTGGGCCGTGATCGGCCGCTGGCGGGACGCCCACCGCGGGCAGGACACCGGATGAGCGGGGTGGTGTTCGTCGACCGGGAGGTCCCCCTGGTCGTCTCGTGCGCGGCGTGCGGGTGGACGCCGCGCCCGTGGAGCCCCAGGGCCGACGTGGTCCTGCGCGGCGTGGTCGACCATTGGCTGGCCGAGCACTGGGCCGGACGCGGCGGGACCGGCGGGGAGGGCCGGCGGTGACCGGCCGGGATCCTGCCCGCCC
>JBOGEB010000102.1:9914-14652 GCA_050743125.1 Egibacteraceae bacterium | reverse complement strand
GACGTTCATCAACCCCGACGGCTACGCGCTGTTCGCCGCCAATCTGGCGGTCGGTCAGAGCATGCTCTGCCGAAACGGCTTCCACGCCCACGGCGAAGTCCGCCTGAACGCCGCCCACATCGGCGGCGCGCTGGACTGCACTGGCGGGACGTTCACCCGCCCCTTCGGCTACGCCCTCAACGCCTACGGGTTGACGGTCGAAAACATGCACTGCACCAACGGGTTCCACGCTCAAGGCGACGTCAGCCTGTTCGGCGCCGACATCGGCGGTGTACTGGCTTTCGATCGGGGGATCTTCATCAGCCCCAACCGCGCTGCGCCGCTGCTGGAAGGCACGGTTGACCTGACACACGCACGCGTCGGGCTGCTGATCGACACGGAGGAGAGCTGGCCGGCGGCGCTGCGACTGGACGGGCTCGTCTACGACTCCATCAGGGCCATCCCTGAGGTCACCGTCGAGCAGCGCCTGGGCTGGCTCACGCGGGACCCTGACGGCTGCTCGCCGCAGAAGTACGAGCAGCTCGCCGCCTTCTACCGCAGGGCCGGTCACGAGCAGGAGGCGCGGCAGGTCGCCGTCGCCAAACAACGCGCCCGGCGTCAAACGCTGCCCCGCCCCGCGAGGCTGTGGAGCCGGCTGCTCGAAGTCACCGTCGGCTACGGCTACCAGCCTTGGCGGGCGCTGTGGTGGCTGGCGGGGTTCGTGGCCGTGGGAGCGCTGCTGTTCGCCCACGCCTATCCGCAGGCGCTGACGGCCACCGCACCGGCCGGGCAGTTGCCGGTGTTCCAGCCGGTCGTCTACGCGCTGGACGTGCTGTTGCCCATCGTCGACCTGCGCCAGCAGGACTTCTGGATCCCCAACGCCGCTCGCCCGTGGGGCTGGGCCTACCTCGGCTGGTTCTGGCTGAGCATCGCCGCCGGATGGGTGCTGACCACCGCCGTGGCCGCCGCGGTCGCCGGGCTGCTGAAAACCGACTCAAGGCTCGGCTGAGCCCCTCTTGTGGCCAGGCTTCGTAACGCATGCGTTACGAAGCCTGGCCACAAACCGTTTTCCACAGGGCGCGGGATGACCCACGCGCGTCCCGCCTCGTTGCGCCACCATTGGTGGTATGACGAATTGGCGAGAGTTATACCGAAAGGCACTGACACAGCACGGTGTGGTCGCATTACGCGACGCCCCGCTCTATGGCTTGACGCATCGAGCGCTCCTGACCCACGCCTCCCGGCACGGGTGGGAGCGACCGTTGCCCGGGGTCGTTCTGCTTCCCGGCGCCCCGGACTCGTACGAGCGCTCCGTGATGATCGTGATCGCGGCCGTCGGCGGCCGTGCGCTCGCCGCCCGCCTGACCGCCGCGTACCTGCACGGCATGGTCCGCGAGGCTCCCAAGCACATCGCCGTCGTGACGCCCCACGACCGCCAGATCGACCCGATCCCAGGGGCGCGGCTGCACCTCAGCCGGACTCTGATGGCGTCCGACGCGACCCTGGCCGCAGGGATCCCGTGCACGACGGGCGCTCGTACGATCCTCGACTGCGCGATGGAGATGACAGTCGACGAGCTGCGGTTCCTCGTCATCGACGCGCGTCAGCGTCGCCTGGTGACATTGGACGACGCGAAGGAGCGCTACAGCCGGATGATCCGTCCACCGCACGGCGGGAAGATCCGCCGGGTGCTGCTCGATCTCGACGAGGAGACATGCGACTCGGCATTCGAGTGGCGCTGGCGCAAGGCGGTCAGGCAGGCAAGGCTCCCTCCGCCGTACCCGAGGCCGTTCCCCTGGCGGTGCCCCGACGGGGTGGTGATCGAGCTGGATGTGGCCTGGCCGTGGGCCTGGGTGGCGAGCGAATGCAACGGCATGGGCTTTCACTCAGCGCGCGAGGACCTTGCCCAGGACCATCTCCGTCAGAACGCCGCCAGCGCCGACTGGCAGCTCATCCTCGTGGACTGGGACCGGCTGATCCGCGATCCGTCCGGGCTGATCGCCGAGGTGCACAAGCGCCTCGCCAGCGCTGATCCCACACGACCACCGGCTGTGCCCGCCGATCGTCGGCCGCCGAAACCGGCCTAATGGCCAGGATTCGTAACGGATGCGTGACGGACCCTGGCCACAGCCGGCAGGGCTTAGTCGCTGGCCGCGTCTGCGGTGCCTTCGAAGTCGAAGATCACCCCGCCGGTCCCGCGGACCGCGACGCACCTGTTGCCGAACTCACGCTCGAACTGCCGCTCTTCACCGCGCCAGACGCCCGAGGCGGCCACGATCACCGGCACGAACTCCTGCGTGCATATCCCTGGGTCTTCGGGGATGTCCTCGATCCGACCGTCGGCCTCGCTCAACTGCGCACAGGCGGCGGCGGGGCTCGGGTGGGAGCCACCGGCCGGGAAGCAGGTCAACGACGCTTTGGCGATGAGCTCGCCGCTGGTCGCCGACGTGATGGTCAAGGTGAAGAAGCCTTGTGGTTCCATGGTGTCCCCCATTCACGAGGTCAGGTGCCGCCAGTCTGTGCGGCTGTGCTGCCGCCAGGATCGCGGAGGACGCTGCACCGCAGTAGTCGGGGAAATCCCTGACACGCTTGTCTGGAAGCGCATGCCGTGCAGCGCTGCGGCTGGTCCTGCGGTAGCGTCTCGGGATGGACCTGCCTGCCAGCCTCGCCGAGACGCTCCGTGCCACTCAGCGGGTGGTGGAGGGGGTGCGCCCCGACCAGCTCGACCAGCCGACGCCCTGCTCCGAGTGGGATGTCCGCGCGCTGATCGGTCACATGGTCTGGGTGAACGCGGCGTTCGCCGCCGGCCTGCGGGGAGACGACCCAGTCCCGCGCGACGAGGGCGACCGGCTGCTGGGTGACGACCCGGCGGGCGCCTACCGGCGGACCACGACCGAGGCGCTCGAGGAGTGGGCGAGCCCGGGGGCGCTGGAGCGGACACTGCACCTGGCCGTAGGCGACCTGCCGGCGTCCCTCGCCGCCCGCATCCACTTCATCGACAACCTGGTCCACTGCTGGGACCTGGCCACGGTCACAGGGCAGGACCACGGCCTCGACCCGGAGCGGGCCGGGCTGGCCCTTCAGATGTGCCAGGAGAACTTCGCCGCCATGGGCGATGACAAGCTGCGGGGGCCGGGCAAGGGCTTCGCCGCCGAGGTGCCCTGGCCGGCGGAGGCTCCCGTCCACGAGCACCTCGTCGCCTTCCTCGGCCGCCACCCCCACGGCCCCTCGAGCGCTCGGCTGGAGTAACCGGGTCGCGTCATGGCCTCCAACCGGCGACGGCTGCGCGACCTTGGGCATACGGTCGGCCGCTTCCCCACGGGTCCACGCAACGCGCTGGTCGACGTCCCGGGCGTGCGCGTGGGCCATGTGACGCTCGTCGAAGACCTGCCAGACGGGCGCGCCGTACGCACCGGGGTGACGGCGGTCCTGCCGCACGGGGGCAACGTCTACGCCGAGAAGGTGCTCGGCGCCTGCCATGTGATCAACGGCCACGGGAAGGCGACTGGTCTGACCCAGCTCGCCGAGCTCGGCACGCTCGAAAGCCCGATCCTGGTCACGACGACGCTGTCGGTCGGGGCGGTCTGGGAGGGCGGGCTCCGCCACGTGCTGGAGCGCAACCCGGACGCCGGCCGCGACCATGGCACCGTCAACGTGGTGGTGTCCGAGTGCTTCGACGGCTACCTGAGCGACGCGCGCGGCCTGCACGTGCGGCCAGAGCATGCGCTGGCGGCGATCGAAGCCGCGAGCGAGGAGGAGGTCGGCGAAGGCTCGGTAGGCGCGGGCACGGGCACGACCTGTTTCGAGTTCAAAGCTGGCGTGGGCACCGCCTCGCGGGTGACCGTTCAGCAGCCTGCCTTCGTGCTCGGAGGGCTGGTGGTGACGAACTACGGCCTGTGTGCCGACCTGCACCTGCTGGTCGGGGGCGAGGTGGAAAGCGCCGGGCCGGCCGAGGACAACGGCGGCGGCTCGGTGATCGTCGTGCTCGCAACCGACGCCCCGCTGTCCGAACGGCAGCTGCGCCGGCTGGCGGTGCGCGCGGGGATCGGGCTCGCGCGTGCTGGCACCCTCGCGTCGCACCCCAGCGGCGACTACGTGTTCGCGTTCTCGACCGCGCACCGGATCGCGGATCGCGCGGACCGGCTGTACGAGGAGCTCCGCTTCCTGCGCGACGACGGTCTCGCGTTGCGTGAGCTGTTCGAGGCCGCCGGGGAGGTCACGGTCGAGGCCGTGCTCAACTCGCTGTGTATGGCCGACGCGATGAGCGGTCGCGACGGGCACCGTGCCGAGGCGTTTCCTTACGAGCTGCTCGACAGCGTCCGCTGGGCCGAGCGCTTGACCTGACCAGGGTTGGGACCGGCCCGCTGCGTACGCTGGGGCGATGACCTACGACGCCGACCTCGACGCCTACTTCGCCCGGCTGGCCGCCGACGGCGGCACGCCCCCGCTCACGCCGGAGGAGACCGACGCGGTGCTCGACCTCACGAAGGTCGTCGCCCACACCGCCGAGCGCTACTACGCCCCCCTCGCCGCCTACGCCGCCGGCCTGGCGATCGGCGCCGGCACCGACCCGGCCGAGCGCGCCGAACGCGTGCGCGCGCTGATCGACGTGGTGCGGAAGATACGAACCCAGGATGGCTAGCCGCGCCGTCACCCGCCGCACGGTCCTGCGCGTCAGCGACGGGCGGGCACGCCAGCGCAGCGACCAGCTCGCGGCCGAGGAGCCGCTCGAGATCCGCGTGAACGGCGACGCGGTCTC
>JBOGEB010000102.1:0-9814 GCA_050743125.1 Egibacteraceae bacterium | reverse complement strand
GGATGGCTAGCCGCGCCGTCACCCGCCGCACGGTCCTGCGCGTCAGCGACGGGCGGGCACGCCAGCGCAGCGACCAGCTCGCGGCCGAGGAGCCGCTCGAGATCCGCGTGAACGGCGACGCGGTCTCGGTGACGATGCGCACCCCAGGCGACGACTTCGACCTCGCGCTCGGGTTCTGCCTGACCGAGGGGATCCTCGCCAGCCCCGACGAGGTCGCCACGATCCGCTACTGCGCCACCCAACCCGGCCCCTACACCGGCGAGTTCAACGTCCTTGACCTGGTGACCCGCACCGCGCAGCCGGTCGCCCCCTCGCTGCGGCGCAACGTCTACACCGCGTCCTCGTGCGGTCTGTGCGGCACCGCGAGCATCGCGGCCGTCCGCAAGCGCGCGCCCAGCGTCGCCGACGACCCGGTCCGCGTCACCGCCGAGACGCTCCTGCAGCTGCCCGCCCGCCTGCGGGAGGCGCAGGCGGTGTTCGACCGCACCGGCGGCCTCCACGCGGCCGCGCTGTTCACCGCTGACGGCCAGCTGCGCTGCCTCCGCGAGGACGTCGGCCGCCACAACGCGGTGGACAAGGCGATCGGCTGGGCAGCCACCAACAAGGCGCTCCCGCTTTCCGGGCACGTGCTGATGGTCTCGGGCAGGGTGGCGTTCGAGATTGCGCAGAAGGCGCTGATCGCGCAGGTCCCGGTGGTCGCCGCGGTGTCAGCGCCGTCGAGCCTTGCCGTCGAGCTCGCCGAACAGGCCGGCATGACGCTCGCCGGGTTCGTGCGCGGCTCGTCGCTCAACCTCTACACGGGCGCCGACCGGGTCGTGCTACCGGAACGCGAGGGCGGGCAGCCTGCCGAGCAGCGCTGTCACTAGATGACCACGCCACCCGCCCACCCCGCCCAGCGTCAGGCCCGGCCGCGGGCGGCCAGCAGGGGCACGAGCATCTCGTCACGGGTGAGGCTGCCGTGCTGGGCGACGAGCTTGAGCTCTTGGGGGTTGGTCGGGTCGGCGAAGGCGACCGGGGCGCGGGCGGCGAGGACGACGTCGCCCATGCGGTGGCGGACCTCGGCGGTCGCGCCGTCGCCGAGCCAGCCGTCGTCGAACAGCTCGTCACGCGTGAACACCCAGGCGACCCCTCCGAACTGCTCCCTCGCGGCGGCGAGCAGCTCGCCGGCCGCGCCCGGCAGGGCGTGGAGGGAGCGGAAGCGGCTCTCGCCGGCGTAGGCGGCGACCAGGTGGTGGATGGACTCGAGGCCGACGAAGTCGTCTTTGCCCGCCGTGACCTGGCCGTGGTCCGCGGTCACGAGCAGCGCGCAGTCGCCCGGCAGTCGGTCGAGCAGCATCCCGACCAGACGGTCGGTCTCGGCGAGCTCGGCCGCCATGAACCCGTCCGCCAGGCCGTACGCGTGCGCGACCTTGTCGACCCCGTCGTAGTAGGCGTAGACGAACGTCCGTCCGGCGGCCACCAGGCGGCGCACGTGCTCGACGAGGATCGCGGTGGTCTGCCAGCCCAGGAACTCGCTGCCGCGCAGGTGGGCGGCAGTGAACCCGCCCTCACGGAAGTCGGCCCGGGTCACGACCGGAACCTTCCGGCCGAGGAACGGCGGCACCGGCTGCACCCGCACCGGGTCTGGCGCGCTGCCTCCGGTCACCTTCCAGCGCAGGACGTTGAGCACCATCCCGGACACCCGCATCCGGTAGCCGACCATCCCGTGCTGTGCTGGCGTCAGCCCCGTCGAGATCGACGTGAGCGCCGCCGCGGTCGTCGACGGGGCGACCGCGGTGATCGGCCCACCCTGCATCCGCGCGAGCGTCGGCAGCGCCTCGCGCTGCCGCTCGATCGCCGACCACCCCAGCCCGTCGAGCACGAGCAGCACAACGCTGCGGGCGGTCGCGGCAGCCTCTGGCAGCCACGGCAACAGCTCACCGCCGAGCAGCGCCGGCACGAGCGCGCCCACCCACACGCCGTCGTAGTCGGGACGCAGTGGTTCACCCACGGAGATGAAAGCCATCGCGGCGAAGCCTACGCGGCGAGGACCGCGCGAGCGGCGATGAGCATGCCGCCGAGGATAACGAGGCACGCGGTGGCAAGGGGGAGTGCTCGCGAGCTGCGCTGCCAGCGCACCCACCCGTGCGCATCCACGCGCCGCTCCAGGCGGTCACGGGCACGGACGAGCAGCCAGCCGGTGCCGACCAACGCTCCGGCGAGGCCGAGCCCGTAGGCGAGCACGAGGACGACGCCGAACCAGGCGCGGCCGAGCGCGATCCCGCCGAGCAGGACAAGCAGCGCGGACGGGCTCGGCACAATGCCGCCGGCCAGGCCGGGCGCGACGAGGCTCCGCCAGCTCGGCACGGCAGTGGGCGTCGCCGACACCCCGTGCCCGTGCCCGTGCCCATTGCCGTGCCCGTACCCATTGCCGTGCCCGTGCCCGTGCCCGTGCCCATTGCCGTGGCCGTGGCCGTGGCGCCAGCTCCGCAGGGCCGACGGGAGCAGCGTGAGCCCGACCGCAACGAACAGCAGCCCGCTGACCAGGCCGAGGACCGGGTAGAGGCGCTCGGGCGCCAGCGCCTGGCTCGCCGAGACCAGGACCCCCAAGGCGAGCACGCCAACGGTGTGGGTGACCGCCACGGCCAGGCCGAGCATGAACGCGTGGCTGGCGGCGCCGCTCCGCCCGACGAGGTAAGCGGCGATGACGGTCTTGCCGTGGCCCGGCGCGAGCGCGTGGAGGGTCCCCAGTGCGACCGAGAGCGCGAACGCGAGCAAGCCGAAAGAGACCGTGAGGCGCTGGCGCTGGATCAGCGCGGTGAACGACTGGGTGAGCTCGTCCACCCGCCCGAACACCCCGGCTTCCGGATCGCCGAAGCGCTGCGGGAGCACCGCGGCCTCGCCACGCGTGGGGTCGACGACCATCCGCGCCGCAGTGACGCCCAGCGGCGAGGCGAGCCGCTGGTGCGGATAGGTCCTCAGCCGGTCGCTGATCGTCCGGGACCCGACGTCGCTGGAGGCGAGCGTCGTTCGGTCGCCGACCGCGGTGATCTCACGCCAGCCGATGCGGTCCCGGCGGGTGGCGTCCGTGAACGCGATGACCGGGCGCCCTTGGAGCGCGCCGGTCTCGGCGACCAGCGCGCACTGCAGCCGGGTCGTGGCCAGGCCGGCCTCGCCCGGCGGGAACGACAGCGCGCTGCCCACCACCCGGATCGGCGCCCGCCTGCCGTCGACCAGAAGCGCCGACCCGCGAGCGGTCGTCGCGCACTCGCCCGCCCGGTAGCGACCGCCCTCAGCGCCGTCGATCTGGCCGTCGCGGTCGGCGTCGACGCGCTGGCGCAGCTGGAACGTGGGGATCTCGGCGAGGTCGAGCACGTAGTCGATCCGGGTCGCGTCGCGGCCGACGTAGAGCCCCGCATACGTGCTCTGCGTGAAGTTGCCGAGGGGATGGGCGACCGCGGGCTCGGCCAGCGCGATCAGGCTGAGCCCGGCCAGCACGGCGACCACGACCGCCCGCCAGACGCGGATAGACACGGTCACCGCCGCCGCAGCGGCTCCGGGACCGGTACGCCGAGCTGACGGGCGAGCGCGACCGCGTCGGCGCCGCGGTGGAACGACACCCACGGCGTCAGGTCGAACGCGGCCTGGAGCTCCGCGCGCGCACGGTCGGTGTGCCCGGCCGCCGCGAGCACCTCGGCGCTGTGGTAACGGAGCAGCGGGTCGGCGGTGCTCAGGCGCATGGCCTGATCGGTGTAGCGCACCGCCTCGTCGACGCGCCCGTCCTGAAGCAGCGACCAGGCAAGCGCATCGGCGGCGAAGACGTTGTCGGGCCGCGCCGCGTAGGCGGCGCGGGCGAGGTCCACCGCGCGGGCGGGATCGCCGTGATCGGCCTCGAACAGCGCCATCTCGAGGTCGAGCACCTGGCCGGACGAGCGCTGGAGCTTCGCGATCGCGCGGACGAGGTCGAACGCGTCCGAGGCGTCCTGATCCCGCCCGTCGAGCGCCTGCAGCTCACCGAGCAGCACGATCCCCGCGAGGTGCGGGTGCCGATCCACCGCAGCGGACAGGGTGCGGATGGCCATGCCCCGCTCGCCCTTCGCGGCGAGCACCTTGGCCCGGCCGACGGCGGCGGCCACGATTCCGCTCGCGGTGCGGTCCGCGCGGCCGTACGCGGCCTCGGCGGCGTCGAGGTCACCCTCGACGAAGTGCAGGTCTGCGATCAGCGCGGTCACCGTTGCGAGGTCGAACGGCGAGCCCGACCCCGCGGCCTGGGCTTGGCGCATCGCGAGCAGCGCGCCGGGCAGGTCGCCGTGGAGCTGGCGCAGGTACGACGCCCGCGACAACGCGGCCAGGCCCGGCCGCAGGTCGAGCATCTGCTGGAGGCTGTCGGCGGCATCCTCGTACCGGCCGAGCTCTACCTGGGCATCGACGATCACGCCGAGCGCCGACGCGTTGCCGGGCAGGGCCTCCAGGGCGCGCTGGCCGTGCTCGAGCGCTTTGGGAAACTGATGCAGCGACAGCTCGAGGTTTCCACGGCCGAGCAGCGTCGCCGGGTCGTCGGGCTCGAGCTTGTCGGCCTTGTCGAACGCCTGGCCGGCAAGGCTGTAGAAGGTCGGATCTCCCACCTGGACCGCCCGCCGGGTGTAGCCGACCCCCAAGGACGCCAGAGCGCTCACGTTGTCAGGCTGCGCGGCGACCGTCTGCTCCAGCTTGGCGATCTGCGCGGCGAGCGCTTGGTCCAACGCCGGGGGCGCGTCCACCCTCCCGCTGCCCGCGAGCACGAAACGCCCCAGGGCGACGCCGACGGTGAGCGTGATCATCGCCACGATCAGGAGCCGCCCGCGGACGCGCGAGGGGGGCCGGTGGCCGGCCCCCCTCGCAGCACGGTGACCTGGACCCGCGTCCGCGGGCCGGGTCTCCAACGATTGCACCACTAATTGACCTTGCCTGAAGCGGGTATGGAGTCGTAGCCGTTGAACGGGTGCGGGATGTAGGGGAACGAGGTGAGGAACCTCTGGTCGTTGCCGGACACGCCGTCGCCGAGCTGGTTGTTCGGCGCCTTGTTGAAGTCCTTGGTGAGCGGGGTCGCCCCGGCGAGCGCGCGAAGCGCGATGTCGACGACGTCGTCGTTCAGCCGACGGCCGTTCGGGAAGCCGTCGTTGTCCCCGCCGAGCAGCCCCAACCGGTTCTGCTGGTTCGGGTCCTTCTGCTTCGGAAGGATGGACGTGTTCAGGCGCAGCATCTCCGACGGGCGGGTGAGCTTCGCCGGCTGGTTCACCTTCGGAATGCCCTTCAGGAAGATCGTGACGAGGTCGTTCCGTGGGGGACTCGGAACCTTGACGCCGGGGTAGAGAATCGGGATCAGGCTCGCAAGAATCGGGTCGGTCACCAGCGGGATCGGGCCCTTGGTCGACAGTGGCGGCGCGTTGAGCTTCGGGAATACCTCCGCGTCCTGGAGCGGGGGCATCCCGTTGAAGACGTCCTTGGCCTTCAGCGGCACGACGACCTCGTTGACGAGCGGCTGGCCGAGGCGGGACACCTGGACCCACGGGCCGGAGTGCGACAAGACCCCAGCCGCTCCGGTGAACACGCGGGTCTTCCGGCGATAGGTCTGGGACCACACGCCGATGACCGGGTCCTTGCCGGCCGTCAGGGCCTTGGTCGGGACCTGCAGGACCACAGAATGGACGTTCAGGCCGTTCGTCAGGTTCTTTCCGGTCGCCTTCGGCAGCTTGACAAGGTGCGCCTCGTTGAACGGGCGCAGGCCGCCGAGGTCGAAGATCGAGCCCAGGTCGACGGGGAAGACCTCGTCACGCTGGCCGGCGAACGACCGGAGGCCACCAGGAAGGTCGACGATCGCCGCATCGGCGAGGTCCTGATACCTCTGCTTCGTGTTGGTCGAGCGCTGCCCCACGTTGTTCGGCGGGACCGGCAGGCCCGTGCCGAGCGTGGTGCGCTTGCCGCCCTTGACCACCGACAGGGTGTAGGTCTGGCGGACGTTGAACGTGGAGCTGTACCTCGCATCCTTCCCCTTGCCGTTCACCGTGATCGGACCGGTGTTGTAAAGGAAGGTGTTGGTGTCGACGGTGGTCGTGTCGAACCGCCACTCGTAGGTGACGTCCGAGACCGCGTCGCCGTCGTTGTCGATGCTGATCGTGTAGAGCACGTCTTCACCGAAGTTGTAGAAGTTCGGGCCGCCGGCCGGGTTCTCGAACGGGATCCAGTTCGAGATCAGCGTGACCGTGTCGGGCTTGTCGGGGCTGACGAACGCGTAGACGTCGGTGTTGTCAGCGACCGGATCCTCGGTGATCAGCGGGGCCTCCCGGTGGCTTGACGCCCCGACGGGCAGCACCATCGCAAGTGCGACAACCGTGGCCAGGCCCAGCGCAAGCAGCGCCCTCGAGCCGCAATGGAACAATCGCATGAAACAGCCTCTCTTTGGCGGAACAGGTTGTGGGGAGAACCTCCGTGAGTTCTCGGGTCTACGGGGCCAACCCGAGCAGTTTGCCGGCGCCGTCACAGGCGTTCTTCGAGATGGCTGGACCGCAGACCAGCGGGGTCTTGGAGCCGCCGTTCAGGAACGTTGCGCTCTCAGGCGGCAGCGTGTCGCCGTTGATGAGCACCGTGGCCGCACCCTTGCCCGCCTGGGCAGCAGAGGCGAGGCCGTTCGCCCAGGTGGTGCCCTGGCCCTGGAGGAGGATGACCCTCGGGGCGGCCTTGGCGTCCGCGTAGCCGAGCTGCTTGGCGAACGCCACCGCGGTGGCGAAGCGGTTCGGGCCAGAGACGCGGACCACCTCGGCCTTCTCGAACCCCGTCCCCCCTGCCGGCTTGAACCCCGCCAGCGCGTCAGCAACGGCCGGGCTCACCACCGAGTCACCGCCGGCGATGACGAAGGACTTGAGCTTCGAGCCCTGCGGCGAGGTGCCCTGAAGGTACTGCTCGGTCGCGGCGCTGAGCTTGGCGGTCTCCGTCAGGAGGATCGGCGTCTTCTTCTGCGCCGCGAAGGTGCTGGCGGCCAGCAGGTCAGCGGACGCCTGCGGAGCGACGGGCGCGACCACCGCGGTCGAGGCGTTCGGGAAGAATTTCGCGGCGACAGCGACGGCGGTCTCGGGCGGCGTCGCGCCGCCCACGCGCTCGGTCGTGAGGTTGAGCGCCTTCGCCTCGCCCTCGACTCCCGGCGAGACGCTCTGGGCGCCGCCGATGATGATCACGCGCTTGGCGCCGAGGCGCTTGAGCTCCGTGGCGGTCTCGGGCGAGAGCTTGCTCCCGTTGGTGAGCAGCAGCGGCGCGTTGAGCGCCCCCTGGACCGACCCGCTCGTGAGGGCGTCGGCGAAGCTGTCGTCGCGCGCCAGCAGGGCGGTGGGCGCCGTGCCGTTGGTGAAGGTGAACCTGCTCCAGGCGATCGCGGCCTGGACGTTGGTGAGGACGGCCGCTGGGGCTGCGGACACGGCGCTCCAGGGCGCCAGCGCGAGCAACAGGCCCAGCACGGCCACCCAGGTCGTCGAGCGCGGTGCTGGCCTCCTGTGGGACCAGGCTCCCTGGGTCATTTCGGGCCTCCTGTACTGAAGACGGGAAGGGACGCGCTCGCCCGAGGGCGGGCCTCGGCCCGTTCGCCGCCAGCGCCTACGGGCGACGAGCTGAACACGTGCAGGGATTCGTGCTGGCCGCATTTCGACCCAACCGCGCTGCCTCAGCGCGGCGAACCCCTGGACCATTCGGCGTTGATCTTGACACCGGATGGGTAGATCGGGCTAATCCGGTCGGCCAGGCCCGGTCTAGTCCGGATGCCCTAGTGGTCTGCTATGAGCGCAGCCGTCACGTCGTCGAGCAGGAGTGTGCGATGCCCGGTCAGCGGTTCAAACGGTGCAAACAGTTCACAAATGGACAATTGGTCGTGCTCGTGGTGGTCCTCGTCGTCGGCCTCGGCTTGGGCGCGATCGCCACCCGGCTCCTGGGCTCCAGCGGCGGGCCAGGCGGATCGGGTGGGTCGTCGAGCGGCGGCCAGACGGCACCTGGCGGGGTTGACCGTCCCGATCCCGATGCGCTCGCCGAGCTCGGAAGGCCGGGGGAGCCTGTGCCGCCTGACCAGGCCACCGACGCTCAGAAGGCGGTCACCGGCTTCCTCGCCGCCGAGGCCGCCCAGGACTTCGCGGCCTCGTTCGCGTTCTTGTCCTCCGCAGACCGCCAGAAGTACGTGAACGAGGCCTCCTGGATCCAGGAGCACAGCAAGTTCCCGCAGGTCACGGCCTTTCGGATCGAGGGGTCGACGCCGGAGGGCCAGGAGGTGCGGGTGACCACGCTCACCGGCTTCCAGCCGGGCCTCGACGAGGTGCTCGGCCTGACCTCGGCCCGGGCGCGCTCGACCTGGATGACGGTGCGGGAGAACGGGGTCTGGCGGATCGCGCTGGGCCGGAGCAGCACCCAGCCGCTGTATCCCTCGGACGCTCCGGCGCTCCAGATCGCACGCCAGTGGGCGGAGCGGCGCGCGGCCTGCAAGTCCACCGAGGGCCTCGAGGTCGGCCTCAAGGGGATCCCCACACTCGCCGAGCGCCTCTGTGGGGCGAGGGGCGAGGTGCGGCTCGGCCTGGTCTCGAAACTGTTCGACACCGACGACACGCGTTCGCTCGTGTCCGCCTACGGCCCGGACGTGTTCGCCTGGGCGCGCACCGTGCAGGTCGACTCCCCCGAACCCATGCAGGTCGTCCTCGCGCCGATCGGCGCCGACTGGAGGGTCATGGGCGTCATCCGGGTGACCGTCCCCCGCTGAGCATTCGCGCGGTTTACAGCGGTGGTTCCACCGCTGTGCCTGGATGGCGGCGTACGGTCATCCGATGGAGACGATCATCACCGTGTTGCTCGCCGCCGCAGCCGGCGCGCTCGTGGCTGCCGCGCTCCTGGTTGCCGCGCTCCTGCGCCGTCGCGACAGCGGGGGACCCGAGGCCATAAGCGCGCAGCTCACGCACATGCAGTCCCAGCTGGACCGCGCGCTGGGCCTGGTCGGGGAGCTGGAGCGCGGGCGCGTCGAGCAGCTCGGCATGCTCTCCGCAGAGATCCGCCACGTCCACCGCCAAGGCGCCGAGCTGGCCGACGCGACCCGCGACCTGCGCGAGGCCCTGGTCAGCACCAAAGCGCGCGGCCAGTGGGGCGAGCGGATGGCCGAGGACGTGCTCCGCCTCGCCGGGCTGATCGAGAACGTGAACTACCGCAAGCAGAAGGCCACCCGCTCCGGCTCCGTCCCCGACTTCACCTTCCTGCTCCGCGCCAACCTTTGCCTCCACATGGACGTCAAGTTCCCGTTCGACAATTACGTTCGCTTCATCAACACCGGTGACGAGCGCTGCGGAGATGCGTTCCTGCGCGACGTCCGTGCCCGTGTCCGCGAGCTCGCCGCCCGTGATTACGTCGACCCTGCCGGCGGAACGGTCGACTTCGTCCTCATGTTCATACCTAACGACCAGCTCCTCACCTTCATCCAGGAGCAGGACCCCAGCCTCATCGACGACGCGCTCCGCCACAAGGTCGTGTGCTGCTCGCCGCTCTCGCTGTTCCCGGTCCTCCAGGTCGTCCGCCAGGCAGCCGAGGGCCTTCAACTCGAGCACAACATCGCCGAGATCCACTCCCTCCTCGGCGCCTTCGCCCGCCAATGGGACCAGTTCACGAAGCAGCTCGAAGGACTCGGCACCCACCTCGAGCGCGCGCAGAAGGCCTACGAGGACCTCATCACGACCCGCCGCCGCACCCTCGAGCGCCCGCTCGAAAAACTGAACGCCCTGCGCGGCGCACGCCAACCCGCCGCCCTCACGTGCCCAACCGACACCCGCCGAAAACGCGCTTA
>JBOGEB010000101.1:0-14808 GCA_050743125.1 Egibacteraceae bacterium | reverse complement strand
TAGGACCTCCCCGACCGGCACCCTGCCGATCCGAGTGACCCGAGGGGTGCGCTCGTTGAACGTCTCCAGGCCGGCGTGCCGACACGCCCTGCCCCAGCGGCGGCGCAGCCTGGCTCGATGTTCGATCCAGCCCAGCCGGGCACGCACCCGCGCCGGCACGACCGCCGCTGCGGCCAGCGCGGCGGCCAGCGCGGCGGCAAGTAATGGCTGCGACCGGACGGGGAGCGACCGTAGTCAGCCAGCCCCACACCGTCGCGACGATGGCGACAGCGGCCAGTTCGACCCGCCACCGCCAGCCAGCCTGGCTAAGCAGCCCGGCCACACGCAGCGCAGGATGCCGCTGTGCAGGCGGATGCCAGGGTTGATGGGTGCCGGGTCTGCGAGGAGGCGCGGGTGGGTGTTCGATCAGCTTCATCGGCTGCTCACCTCCTGCCCGATCCGCTCCCAGCCATGCAGGTCGGCGAGCACGCAGGCGCGGTGACCGAGTAGCCGCCAGCCGGCCTGGCGGAGGAACTCGGTGGCGTAGCCGATCGGCTCGCCGCACAGCGCACATGGGATGGCGACGAACTGCTGGACCGCGTCGCAGCCGCCGTGGCCGCAGCCCTCGGCGCACACCTCTGACCGTTCGGGGATGACCGCGGCGGCCGTCACCGCCACCCCACCGTCTTACGAGCAGTGCGCGGCTCACGCGGCTCGAGCTGGCGGACGTTGCAGCCGGACAGGTCGACGGCCTGGCCCGGGGGCGGTGGCGGCTTGGGTGCCCACGCACCGCACGCACAACACCAGCATCCCCGGCCGCCTTGGGCGTACCGGTGCTCGTGATGCATCGCCTGGCAGCCCTCGACGGCACACGCGGTGGTGCCGCCGCCTGTGTCGATCCAGTCGTGAACGTGCGCCAACGCCATGGCGGTCACCCGGCCTTGGCGCCGTTGCGGCGCTAGCCGTCACGGCTTCGACGCCGATCGCGCGGAACGCCACCCCAGACTTGTCCCCAATGGACCACGGCTGCGCGGTCAACTCACGCAGCACCACCGGCTGACTGGGAACCAGCCCCACCGGCTCGCCGGGCACCTTGACGTTGATGATCTCCGCTTCGCCCGAGCCCATCGCGACCAGACGCACCGAGAACAGCGGCACGCCGTCCTCCAGCTTCACCTGCTGCGTCTCGTAGTCCCGCACCGGCACCGGGCCGGTCACCAGCAGAAACGTCAACTCGGACGTGTCGACCCTCAGCTTCATAACGGTCCTTCTTCCATAAGGCAATCTCGTCTTATCGCTTTGACGTCTTGTTGGCTGACGTCCTGATAAGTCGGGGATGTGGCAGGTGCGCCGCGCCCTAGCTCGTCAAGTCGTAGGCTGACGAGTGCTCGTCTTGACGATCGGAAGGAGACAGCTGACCGTGAGTACCATCCCTCCTCGAGCCCGCTACCAGCAGATCGCAGATCAGCTCCGCGAAGCCATCGACCGAGGCGACTACGCCCCTGGAGATTCCATCCCCAGCGAGACCCGACTGGTCGAGAAGTACGGACTGTCCCGGCCCACCATCCGCCAGGCCATTGCCGTCCTCCGCGCCGAGGGCCTGCTCCGCGTCGAGCACGGCCGCGGCGCCTTCGTCAGACAGCGACCCCCCATCCGACGTATCTCCCGCACCCGCCACCAGCAATCTCGACGCGCCCGAACGCTGCTGACCTCCGGACTCACCTCAGAGATCACCCAAACCACCCGGGCCATCCCACCGGTCGAGGTCGCCGTCCTCCTCGACATCGACGAGGACGCCGAAGCCTTCGCCCGACGACGCATCCTGCGCACACCCGACGGCACCGCCGTCGAGATCGCCACGAGCTGGTTCCCCCTCCAGGTGGTCCAGGCCGCCCCATTGCTCGGCGAGCTCCAGCCGATCCCCAAGGCGCTGTTCGCCTACGTCGAGGAACAGACAGGGCGCGTCTACGCGACTGGCACCGAACGCATCGGCGCACGCATGCCGACCCCCAACGAAGCCACCGCCCTCGGCATTCCGGTCGGCGTACCCGTCCTCACTGTCCTGTTCGCAGCCCGCGACGAACGAGACGTGCCCATCGAGGTCGTCGAGTCCGTCTACCCCGCCGACCGCCAGCAGTTCGAAGACACCTACCCCATCGGGCCGAACGGCTCATGAACTCGATGACCACGGCGTCACCACTCCCGCCCGCGTCGGCGGGGACGCATCGCCTTTCGCTCGTCCTCGCTCTTGCCGCCCCATACCCCGAACTGCTGACCGGTGTCCAAGGCCCACGCAAGGCACTGCGCCGCGACCGGACAGCGAGCGCATACCGCCTTTGCCTCCCTGACCTGTACCAGCGCCGGGCCGGTAGTCCCGACCGGGTAGAACAATTCCGGGTCCTCCTTGCGGCAGGCCGCCTTGCCTCGCCAGCCTGAGTCGGTCACCGCCACGACCTTCGCACTCCGCGCCACCACCGGACCGGTCGTGCTACAGCGCACACCTCGGACCACAGCACCCGCCCACTGCCCAGCACGTACAGCAGCCACCGCCGCTCACACTCCGGGCACGCCTGCCAGCGAGCCAGCAGCACCCCAGCGCGTCCCAGAACCACCTCGGCTCGGCAGTCGCAGGGCGTGACCACGACGACCTTGCCGTCCCGCTCCTCGGCTCGTTCAGGATCGGCCATCATCGCCGGACCGCCACCTGCTCAACGCGTCGGCGGCAGCAGTCAACGCACGGCTGCGCCCGCCAGTCCCCATACGTGAGCGGGCCGCGCACCAGGTAGAACGCCTCGGCAGGCTTGGTCTGGCCGCACTCGGTGCAGACGGTTCGGTCTCTTTGGTCCATGGCGCGAGGATCCCCACCGCCGGCTGCCCGATCCAGGGCGAGTACGTATGGATCCCGGAAAAGTTGTAAAGGGTGCCCCTTACCAGTCGTATCGAGGGAGGTTGTGATGAGCCGCGGCGTGTGGATTCGAGGCCGGGTCTTGATCGAGCTGCGTGACCTGGCGGGGCTGTCGCAGGAAGAGTTGGCGTTCACATGCGAGCACCGGGAGCGCTGCAAGGTGACCCGCGAGGAGATCTCCGCCTACGAGCGCGAGATCCAACGGCCGACCCGAGCCAAGCTCAACGCGATAATCGCGGTGCTGAAGGTGTCCGAGGAGGACCGGCGCAAGCTGATCCGCACGCCTGCTCTGGACGCCCTCGACGCCCTGTATGCCCTAATTCGAGGGGACGGAGCCGTCACGGACCGCAGCCAAGCCCTCAAAGTCATCCTCGCTGGACTTGCAGACGCCGGCCTCGCGGCGCTGGACAGGATGGAGCGCATCGCGTACGACTTGCGGCCGCACCGGCCCGATCGGGTCGACAGCATGCTCATCGCAGCCCACGAGGACGAGGCAGCCGCGCTGGCCAGCCGGTACCGCAACGCTGACCCCCGTGTCGCGCTCCCGACGGCGACCGTCTACGCGGACAGCGTCTTGGAGCTGTTGGCCCGTCCCATGACCGACCGCGACCGTGCCCGTCTGTACGTGGTCGCCGTCGGCGTGCACGCGCAGACCGGTCTGTGGGCCTGCCACGCGAGCCGCTGGACGGACGCATACCGGCACCTGGCCACCGCCTGCGACCTCGCTGCCTGCGCGGGAAACCCGCCGCTGCGCGCGCAAGCGCTTGGGGCGTTCAGCTATCTGTTTTCGTCTGCGCCTCGCGGGGGACGCGGCGGTGATCCCGATCGGGCGCTGGAGCTGCTCGACCAAGCGCTCGACCAAGCAGCCGACGCGGACAGCTTCACCCGAGGCTGGCTGGCGACATGGCGCGCGGACCAACACGCGACCCTCGGCGACGTTGGCGCGGCCTTGGCTGACGCAGAGACGGCGCACACACAGCTGGGGGTAGGCGAGGACCGGGCGGAAGGGTTCTTCTCCCGGGCCACCTTCGGGTATGCCATGGACGGGCACTTGGGCAGCGTGCAGGCGGTGACGCTCGCGCTGGCAGGCCATACCTACGAATCCGACCGCACCTTCGCGCAGGTGCTGGGCTGCGCCGCCAACCTCCGCCGCCGGGTGTATTCCTACGGGCATCACGGGATGGTCCTCGCCGTTGCCCGAGAACCAGAGGGAGCCTGTGACGCGCTGACCCGGTCGCTGGACCTTGCTCAGCCTGCCGGCTGCGTGCTGGGCATCGAGCGGATCCTCGGGGTCCGCGACTCCTTCGACCCGTCTTGGGCCGACCTTGCGTGCGTCCGCAGACTCGACGACCGGCTCCGGCACATCGCCTGACACCGGTGCAGTACGTGCGGCTGGGCGGCACCGGCATGAAGGTGTCGCGGATTTGTCTTGGGATGATGAGCTACGACGACCTCGCCTGGCGGAACTGGATGCTCGACAAAGCCCCCGCAAAACCGATCGTGCAGCGCCCGCGGACGCGGGGATCGTCCTCTTCGACACCGCCGACGTCTACTCCCACGGCGCTTCCGAGGAGATCACCGGCCGGCTGCTCCGCCAGATCTTTCCCCGACGCGAGCAGTATGTGCTGGCCACAAAGGTCAACTCGCCGACCGGTCCCGGTCCCAACGACCGCGGGCTGTCCCGCAAACATGTCCTTGACGCGATCGACGCCTTCCTGCGGCGCCTGGGCACGGACTATGTCGACTTGTACCAGATCCACCGCTGGGACCCCAACACGCCGATCGCCGAAACCACGGAAGCGCTGCACGACATCGTTCGGGCCGGCAAAGCCCGCTACATCGGCGCCTCCAGCATGTGAGCGTGGCAGTTCGCCAAAGCCCAGCACACCGTCGAGCTGCGCGGCTGGACCCGTCTGGTCTCGATGCAGAACCACTACAACCTGCGCTACCGGGAAGAGGAGCGCGAGATGATCCCCCAATGCCTCGACATGGGCGCCGGGCTCCTGCCCTGGAGCCCGCTCGCCCGCGGCCTGCTCGCCGGCAACCCCGGACCGGTGAGCGGCGGACCGTCCGTGCCGCCACCGACCCGCACACCGACCAGCTCTACACCGACCCAACTTCGACGTCATCGACCGGCTCGCCGAGGTCGCCGCCGAACGCAGCCTCCTCCCAGCGCAGGTTGCCCTGGCCTGGCTGCTGCACAAACCCGGTGTCACCGCCCCCATCATCAGCGCCACCAAGCCCGCCCACATCGACGACGCAGCCGCCGTCGTCGAAGTCCAGCTCTCCCCGCAGGAGATCGCCCAGCTCGAAGAGCCCTACCGCCCCCATCCCGTCCGAGGTCACACATAGGACCCCGTCTGCGTATGCGACCTCGACGGGACGACCAACACAGAGCGTGTGGAGGGTAGCCGTTCAAGGACCCACGACCCTCGAATCGCCCACCGAAGCCTTCGTGAACCATGACGACGATCTTCGCGCCAGACCGCCCGCCACACGTCACAGATCACCGCCTCCAGAACTGCCTTGCGCCCACAACCGCGCCCACGCGCGGACACTGACGGCCATCTACGGTCACAGAGGCCAGGGACGCTTCCCCGCCTTCCATCGGATATCAGCCGATACCAGAGGGTGCGGTGGCGACGGCGTTTTGTCGGGCCGTGACTGGACTAATTCGGAGGCTGAGGGTCCCGCTCGCGCACGACTTCCTGCGCGATCTCGTCGAGATCGAACGAAGCCCAGCACGCCTTCTTCAACTCGAACCCGTGGCGAGACCAACTCGCGTTCACGACCTTCAACCCCTTTGCCTGCACGTGCTCGACTGCAGGGATGAAGTCAGCGTCTCCGGACACGAGAACCGCCACGTCGTAGCCGCCCTGCCATGCCAACGACAGAAGATCGGTCACGATGGCGGTATCAACGCCCTTCTCCGGTTTCTGGAAATAGGGGTGAGCGCACTCGGGACAGGCCTCAAGCTCCTTCCCGCAGTGCCGGCAGTGGACCTTCTTAGCTCGCGCGCGCCGTTCCCGAATCTTCACGTTATAGCTCGGCAAACGATCCACAAAGTTTCTCGAGCCACCCCCGTAGCCTGCCCTCGGTCTGAGGGTCTACCGACGCATAGAGAAGCGTTTCCTCAAGCTCGAGCGCGCCGCTGAGGCCTGCGGTCGAGACCAGACCCGTCGTTCGCGTGAGAATCCTACTCGGAAGCCCTTTCCAGTCACAGCCGATTGTCTGTCCCATCCGGTCATTCCAATTCAATTGAAAGTTCCAGAAGTCAATAAACAGGCGAGCGCGGCGGTTGCCGCCTGCAGGTATGTTCTCCATCCTTTGTCTCCCGCGTCAAGTGGTCACGCCAGCTCGATGGAGTCCGTGAGCGTGGGACCTGCGGATGCGCAAAAAATACGGGAGACCACGTGGGTCTCCCGGAGACTGCATACACGCTCACAGCATACGCGAACGCGGGAACGTAATGTCTGCAGTGTAGTCCTTGGCGCCTCCCTCGGCAACCCGTAGTTCGAGAACGGGTGGATGGCAGTGCCAGGCGAAGGCGCGGCGTGCCCTCGGATATCCCCGGCTCTCAGAGGTCATGGGCACGGAAAGGCATGAGGGTAAGACCGTGCCGCACGCGCAAACGAAGGCGCGTTGTGCTCGTCCGAACCCCCGGCGACACCGACCTGAGCGTCACGAGACGCCGCACCGGCAGCCCGGCATCGAGAGCAGCTCCGCGCAGCAGCAGCATCGAAAGGGAGTAGCGCGGTGATCACCCGCGCCCGCCCCGCGTTGCAGGGATAGCCGGAGACAGCAAGGGTGAACGGCTTCTCGTTGCCCGGTCAGCTGGTGCGCATACGAGCCGCGAAGAAGACGGGGACCTCCTCGTAGAGAGGCTGCTGGCAGGCAAGCAGCGCAGCGGCGATCGGCTCCTTGACGGCCTCTAGATGTAGTGTCTCTAAATTGATTGGACGGATTCGAGGGCGGCACGTCCACGGCGGACCTTTTCGAGGATCGCATCCGCCGACGCCGTCCACACGAACAGTTTCGGATCATTGTTGTGGACACGCAGAAAATCCTCGATCGTAGCGATCAGGTCGGGCACGCTCGCGAACGTGCCGCGACGAATCGCCTTGTCCGTCAGCTCACGGAACCAGCGCTCCACCAGATTCAACCAGGACGAGCTGGTGGGAATGAAGTGAAAATGAAAACGGGGATGCTTCTTCAACCATTTCTTGACGTTATCGTGGGTGTGGGTGCCGTAGTTGTCGACGATCAGATGTAAATCCAAATCTTTGGGAAATTCCCCATCGAGCTTATTCATGAATTTCAAAAATTCTTGGTGGCGGTGACGTGGCAGACACTGGCCGATGACCACGCCGGTGAGCATGTCGAGCGCGGCGAACAGCGTAGTGGTGCCGTTACGCTTGTAATCGTGGGTCATGGTGCCTGCCCGACCCGGCTTGATCGGCAGGCTTTGCTGGGTACGGTCCAACGCTTGGATCTGGCTTTTCTCGTCCACGCACAACACCAGCGCGTGCTCGGGAGGATTCAGATACAGCCCGACCACGTCGACCAGCTTCTCCTCGAATTTCGGGTCGTTGGACAGCTTGAACGTCTCCACCAGGTGCGGCTTGATGTCTCGGGCCGACCAGATACGCTGCACCGTGGCAGGGCTGACCCCATGGTGGGTGGCCATCAAACGGCAACTCTAATGAGTCGCGTTCTCCGGTTTGGTGTGTAACGTGTCGTGCACGATCTGAGCGATCTTCTCGGCAGGAATCGACGGCTTACGACCACGTCCCTTCTTTATTTGTCTCAGGCCGATGGGACCGATTTCAACGAACCGGTCGCGCCACAGTCCGACAGTCGTGCGGGTCGTGCTCAATCGCTCAGCGATCGCCGTATTGGACAGCCCTTGCGCCGCCAACAACACGATCCGACAGCGGAACACCACCCGCTGGGGCGTGTTATGCGCACGCACCCATTGCTCCAAGGTGCACCGCTCGTCGGCGGTCATATCCAGTTTGTCGGCTACTCTCATACAATGAATTATATAAAAATAGAAACCAGCGGTCGAGTGTCTGACGTGCCAAGAGTCCCCCACGCCGACTCTAGAAATTCGCTCACAGCCAGCCACCTTGACGGGCGGCTATCGACAATCCTTTGTCGATCGAGTTCTTAGACCTGTGATGCGTCAGGGTTGAGGGTTTTATACTGAATTGTCCCCCCGCTTATCGCCCAGTCATTTATGAGACACTACATTAGCGATGTACGCAGATCGCCGGCCGGCTTTTCCTGTTCGGGTCCGGCCAGGCGACGCAAGCTTGAGGATGGTCGGGAAGGCTGAGGCCGTCGGCAAGCCGCTGGATCGCCTCGGCCCGCGACAGGCCCTCGATACCGGTGAGGAAGGTGATGGCGTCGCCGCCGCAGCCGTAGCAGTAGAAGTCGGGCGGATTTTTGCGGGGATAGACCACGAACGACGGATCAGTGTCGGCGTGACCAGGATGCGGACACGGCCAGCGCAGCCGGGAGCCGTCACGCCGACCGTGCTGGCCAGTGCAGCGCTCAACCAGCTCCTGAGCGGGCCAGGGGGTGCGAATCCCCCTGGCCACTTGACCCCTTTGCCGACGGGCCCAGTCAGGCTGCCGCCGTCAGCGGGTGATCTCGAAGATGTGGTGATCAGGACTGGGATAGCTGCTGAACAGGAATGCGGTCACCCCGTCGGTGCGTTGGTACGCCGCGATCATGAATGACGACAGCGTCGGTGCACCGGTTTGGCTGGTGCGGTCAGTGTTCCGCCAGGCGTTGCCATCGAGCCTGAACTCGTTGAGATGCCGGTCGACGTCCTGGTACACCACTGACGTCATAGCGCGACCATCCCGGACGATGGGAATCACCACGATCGGTGTACCGTCGCCCAGTTGCGGGCCGTTGAACAGCGCCGTGATGTCGTTCTGCTGCCACTCGCCTGCTGGATCCAAGAAGAGCTCATGCAGGTGGTGGTCCTGGCCAGCATAGAAGACGACGTTGGTGCCATCGTGACGCACCGCGGCCGCAACGTCGAAGGTCGCCTTAGGATCACCCGCATCGTTGGTCAGGTTGCGGTAAGACCACCTGTTGGTCAGTTTGAGCTGACGCACCTCACCATCCGCGCTGCGGAAGACCACCGCACTCGACCCGTCGCTGCGGGCGTAGCCGACCGGCACATCGCTGGGCGTCGGCAGCCGCTGCGGATCGGTCGGCGCGCCGGCAGCAACGGTGAGGTCGTAGTCCCGCCAGGTGTTCCCCTCGCAGGCAAGTTCATGGATGTGACTGTCGGGTCCGCGGTACACGATGACGGTCGTCCCGTCGTGGCGCACATATGGCCTCATGTTCCCGGTGCCGACAGCCCCGGAAACCGCCGTCAGATCAGTGTGCCGCCAGGCGTTCCCGATCAGCGCCAACTCATGCATATGGTAGCCGTCGCTACTGACGCCGTTGTAGACCACCGCAGAGATTCCGTCGCCGCGGACGTAGCCACGCGGGTTGAAGCCGCGGGGAGCATTGCCCGCCGCGGCCGTCAGGTCGTAACTGACCCAATGGTCGCCCTCGAGCGCAAGTTCCCGGATCCGTTGGCTGGCGCTGTAGGACACGACCACGTTCCTTCCGTCACTGCGGACATAGCCGTGCGGGCTGAACGTGCGAGGGGCGCCGGTGATCTCGGTGAGATCGAACGGACCGGCAACGGCGGCCACCAGCGTCTCGTCGGTACCAGCGGCGGACATGGTCGCCTGATCATCAAGCATTACTTCCTCCTGTCCTTCTGGGAGTAAAAGGTTGCGTGGACGGGTTGTCCGACGCCTAAGCAACCGCGACCGATCGGCATCTGATCGGATGGACACAGTGCCTGGACGCTATGAAGAGCTCCTGCGTAGCCCGCGTGATGCTGCGCAGTTTTGCGTACCGCTCTGGTGCGTGAGAGGTATCAGGCAGCTCACGAACAGCCTCATGCGGTGTGGACACTCAAGCCCGGTCAAAGCGATATGGAAGCGAAGCGCAATGCCGGATTTAGCGGCCAAGGACTTACGGGCCGTCCTGGACGTCGTCTACGCGTTAGGCGACGACCAAGACGAGACAGAGATGCCCGGCCACGTGTTAGTCCAGATGGGTGGCTTGGTGGGCTGCGAGGCGGTGAGCTATAGCCATGTTGAGCCCACCACCGAGTAGCTGCTCAGGCTTGCAATCGAGCCGGCCGACAAGGACATCACCCGGCTACCAGGCTTCCGCACTCTGATCGATCAACATCCAGGATTCGCGGCCTATCGGTCCGGCCGGCTGGCCTCAGGCGCTTCGGTTGCCTGGTCTGACCTTGCCGATCTACGCACGCTGCGCCGGCTGGCGCTCTACGTCGACTTCTTCAGGCCTCACGGGATCCACGACGATCTCATGTGCCTGGTGCAGACCGGCAGACAGCGGATCACCATGGGCTTCTACCGCGGACGCCGCGGGTTCTCTCACCGTGACCAGGCTGTGGTTGACCTTGCCGCCCTACACCTGTCCCAGGCCGTGGCCCGCCGTCAGCGCCTCGCTAACCGCCGCCGTGCGCACGTTAGGCCGTCACAGCGACCAAATTCAACAGGCGCTGCCCCGTCTGTCAACGCTGACCGCGCGCGAACAAGAAGTCGTCGAACACCTCGTAGGCGGTCTGACCGATCGTGAGATCGCCCGCAGCCTGGCGATCAGCCAACGCACCGTGCACAAACACCTGCAACGAGCCTACCACAAACTAAATGTTGGCAACCGCACCAGCCTCATCGCAGCAATCCACCAAGCCAACGATACCGACCTGCATGTCGTCGGATGATCGTGTCCGGCCTCGGGCCGATCAGGCGAACACCGCCAGGCTAGGACTGAAGCGAGAACGTCAATAGGAGAGGGTGGTCGGCGCGAGCCGCTGCTTCCCTCTCCTAACCTCCCGCGCCGCCGTGGGCCGACGTCAGCGTGCTGCGTTCAAGTGGAATTGCCGTTCGTACCGCATTCTCAGCAAAACGGTACTGGTAATGCACGAGGAGTGCTCATCATCACTCACCGCCAACCGCGTCGTCGACCGGTCCGCGGGATTAAGCCCACGCACTGCGGTTCCTTCACAGTAACCGGCCACAAGTACATGCGAAGTCAGAGTTACATCTCGGCGATGCCTCGGCCCTCTGCTCTGCCCTCTACAAGATCGCAAGGAAGGTACTCACAAAACCCCCGAACTAAGCAACCAAACTCCGCGCCACCACGCGCCACTGCGTCCTAGTGTTCAGTCGCTGTAATCGTTTGAATGTCTAGGCGGGGCAGGATGTCAGCGTTATCCCTGGTCAGGGCGTAGTTCGTGTCGTTTGTACGTTAAAAAGACTTCTGCGACTGAACACTAGCAACATTCGCATAGCAGGGACCATGAACGTCTCGACCCAGCCACCGCTGCGGTGGGGTGGTCGGGTCGCTTCGAAGACGGGAGGGACCATTGCCGAGCACACCGACCGATCATCTTTGCGGGTCATGATGGTGCTGACTCGTTGCGATCGGCGGACCTCAATGCCACGTGGTCGGTCTGGCCCAGGCTCTGGCCATAGAAGACCGTAGCCTGCCCAAGAAAGTGGTCTGTTTGCTGAAGGAGCAGAGCCTCCGGAGTTCATCATCCAGCCGCAGGATTAGCGCCGGCGTAAGCAGTCGAGCCCGCCAACGGAAAGGCTGACGGGTACACCGCGCACATGCGTTAGAGTCAACCGAAACACAGACCCGAACCTAGTTTAGCTGAACTTCCACTGCTCGTTCTGCGCTCCGTCGGTGCAAAACCACTGGATAATCTTGGCGCCGTCGTCGGTGCTAGCCCCCTTGACATTCAGGCACTTGCCGCTGTGCCGGGCACGGATCCTGTAGACATCGTTGCCCAAATGTTCGAGCCGCCATTGCTCGTTCTGCGCCCCATCGGTGCAGGGCCACTGAATAACCTCAGCCCCGTCGTCGGTGCTAGCCCCCTTGACATTCAGGCACTTGCCGCTGTGCTGTGCACGGATCCGAAAGTAGCCGCCGCCCACATGTTCGAGCTGCCATTGCTCGTTCTGCGCCCCGTCGGTGCAGGGCCACTGAATAACCTCAGCCCCGTCGTCGGTGCTAGCCCCCTTGACGTTCAGGCACTTGCCGCTGTGCTGTGCGATTATCCGTCCGTACATTGTTACCCCTTCCGATTATGTGGTCTTAGCCTTATCGAACAAGTTAAGGCTCGCGACAAACACCAAACTCTATGTGAGGTCGTTTTGTTGGTGAAGACTTCATCGTGGCCACCGTAGCTCCGCCAGTGTCAGATTTCACGCTAATGACGCCAGGCGCATTAGTGAAAGCAGAGCCAGCGAACTGTTATGATCAGCACCACAGTGCACTACAGCCGGCCGCGCCCGAATACGGGTTAGCAACTTCTCGCTACGCCACAACACAATAACAGCTACATAGAAGAGTACTACCGCCGTGTTATCAGCTACTCACAACCGATTGAGAGAACGCCGCTCGGGCGACAGCACTACGAGCAATAGATGTTGTACAGTCTTAATTCCAACAGCATGAGGCTGGCCTGATCTGCCATGGTTGCTTCATGCCACACGCGGTTCGACAGAGACCCGATGGCATCTAACTGCTAACCCTGCGATTTAGAGCTGCAGGGATCGTCTAATATGCAGAGTCCTCTGTCAAGGGTGATAGCTGCTTCCCCCGATCGCGGTAGGGACCGTCCTTGCGGACGGCCCCCCGCACAGATCCCAGCGTGCGCTCCTAACGCACTGGGCTCCTGCCTCGGGTACGGGCGTCAAAACGCACGCAGGGAAACGGGTGCTTCACGCGGGCTGGCGGCAGCCATCGAGTCGCGAGACGGCCCATCCTGGTCCAGTTGACCCTTGTGCGCTGGCTGCGGCGCCGCAACGCCTTGAACCAGCACCGGGTCGCCTGGGTGCGGAAGGCCGCCACCGCGTCGGTGTTGCCAGGCACGGCGTAACAGGCGACGTGGCCTGCCACCACACTGGCCAGCCATTGAGCTTGCACGGGGATGGGCTGATGCCGACGCTGCTTCAGCGAGGTGTTGACCTCGGCGGGCTTGGCCCGCATCCGTTTCGCCACCGTCTTGCGCTTGACCCAGAAACGGCCGCTCTTCGTCTTGGCGCAGATGTGGGTGAAGCCGAGGAAGTCGAACGTCTCAGGCTTGCCGACACCCCGCGCCGCTCGCGCCCGAGCGGCGTGCCGCCCGAACTCGATCAGCCGCGTCTTGCCGGGATGCAACTCCAGACCGAACTTCGCGAACCGCTCGCGAAGAGTCGGTGTCAGATTGGCCTGACCTCGGCGAGGGGAAGCGTCGAGGTCCGTGAAGACTGGATCCTGCCGGAGGCTGTTCGTGGGCCGCTCTTCCCCGTTTGTCATCACCCTGTCGCAGGCGGAGCGGGCTGTGTTGGAGGAACGCGCCCGCGCCTACACCGCCCCGCATGCCGAGGTGGTCCGGCGAAGATCGTGCTGGCGGTCGCTGAGGGGCTGTCGAATGTGGCGATCGCCGAGCGGCTGGATGTGCACGTCGATGTGGTGTCACGCTGGCGCAAGCGGTTCTGTGAGCAAAGGTTGGCTGGCCTCGAGGATCGGCCCCGGTCGGGTCGGCCGCGGTCGTTTCCTCCGGAGGCCGTGGCCGAGGTCAGGCGATGGCCTGCGAACCGCCGCAGCGGCGGGATGTGCCGTTGTCGCGGTGGAACTCGGCAGAGCTGGCCGCGCAGGCGGTCGCCGAGGGACTCGTCGCCGCGGTGTCGGCATCGACGGTGCGCCGTTGGCTCGCCGAGGACGCCATCAAGCCGTGGCGATACCGGTCGTGGATCTTCCCCCGAGACCCGAACTTTGCCGCCAAGGCCGCCCGGGTGCTGGACTTGTACCAGCGTCTGTGGGACGGAGCCGAACTCGGCGAGGACGAGTATGTCATCAGCGCCGACGAGAAGTCCCAGCTGCAGGCGCTGTCTCGCTGTCACCCGGAGCTGCCGCCCGCTCCCGGGCGACCGCGACGGGTGGAGTTCGAGTACCAGCGCGGAGGCACCCTGGCCTACGTCGCGGCCTACGACGTGCACCGCGCCGAGTTGATGGGCACGATCGCGCCTACCACCGGCATCCCGCCCTTCGGTGAGCTGGTAGCCAAGGTGATGACTCGCGAGCCTTACGCTTCTGCGAAGCGGGTGTTCTGGGTCGTTGACAACGGTTCCTCACACGCTGGGCAGGCGTCGGTGCTGCGGATGGCCGAGCAGTGGCCGAGCGCGATCCTGGTGCATCTGCCGGTGCACGCCTCCTGGCTCAACCAGATCGAGATCGTGTTCTCGGTGATCCAGCGCAAGGTCATCAAGCCGGCGGATTTCGCTGATCTGGACGCCCTCGCCGAGCGGCTGCTCGACTTCGAGCCACGCTATAACGCCACCGCCACCCCGTTCGATTGGACGTTCACCCGCGACGACCTCGCCGACCTGTTACGCCGTATCGACACCCACCGCTCCGCCGACACCCCTGCGCTGGCCGCCTGACCATCGGGATAATGAGCCGATGCCGACCCCGCCCGCGTCCACCAAGTCAAGCCTCGGCTATCGGCTGGCGGCCCGCGCCCGCAGTCGCTGGCCCGCGCTGACCAAAATCGAGGTTCGCTTCCGCGGAGCCTTCGCCTACATCGACGCCCGCCTGCCTGACGGTGAGGTCCTGCCATTGTGCCGGCTGCGCTACGGCGGCTCGGCTACCCGGTGGGGCTTCGCGGTCTACCGGGCCAGCCACGGCGACTACCAGGACAGCCTGCTGCCCAACGGAAGTCTCGCCGGCACTCCTGAAGAGGCTCTCGATTGCGCCTGCGAGCTGTACCTCAACGAACCCACAGCCTGGCAACCCAACCCGACCTATCACCGACGAACTAG
>JBOGEB010000100.1:0-14927 GCA_050743125.1 Egibacteraceae bacterium | reverse complement strand
GCGTCGGGTGGAGCGACCTAAAAGGCTCTTCGCGAGCGGAACCCGACGCGACGCGACCTCCCACAACAATCTCAAACACGTTCTTAGGTTTGGAGCGGTGAGACGCCCCGGTGAGCCCTCGTCGGCGACTCCCCGACACCGTCCTCCGGAGTTTCGACACATGTTCTGTGGCGTCAGCGCGCCTGACAGCGTCCACGCCGCCTCACTCTAGCGGCGCTCCCGCGATCGCCGCCCTGATCGCGGCGTCGGCATTCCCACCTCCGCCGGCGCGGAGGTGGAGGAAGAACTCGACGTTGCCCGCGGGGCCCGGCAGCGGCGAGGCGACCGCGCTGCGCAGGCTGAGACCGAGGTCAGCGCCGCTGTCGACCACCCGGCGCATCGCTTTGGCCCAGGTATCGGGATCCCGGACGACCCCGCCCTTGCCGACCCGGCCGCGGCCAGCCTCGAACTGGGGCTTCACCAACGGCACGAAGTCCGCATCTGGCGTCGCCACCGACCGCAGCGCGGGCAGCACGAGCGTGAGCGAAATGAACGACAGGTCCGCCACCACGAGGTCCGGAGCCGGCGGCGGCACCAGCTCCGGGGTGAGGAAGCGGACGTTGACGCGGTCGAGGGTGACAACCCGGGGATCGGTCCGCAGTGACCAGGCAAGCTGCCCGTAGCCGACGTCGATCGCGACGACCCGCGCAGCGCCATGACGGAGGAGCACGTCGGTGAACCCCCCGGTCGACGCACCCGCGTCGAGGCAGCTACGGCCATCGACATAGACCCCGAGCGCGTCGAGGGCGCCCGCGAGCTTGATCCCGCCGCGTGAGGCGTACTCGGCTGGCCCGCCGGTCACCGCCACCGGGTCGCCGGGGGCGACGAGGGCAGCGGCCTTCGACGCTGGCGCCCCGCGGACCGTCACCCTGCCGGCCTCGATGAGGCGCTGGGCCTCCGCGCGGCTCGTGGCCAAGCCGCAGCGGACGAGCTCGGTGTCTAATCGAACGCGGTGGCGCGCGCGCCGGGCGGGGGGCATTACTCGGGCGGCGGCCTGGTCGATGCCGCGAGCGCCTCCAGCTCCTCAACGATCGCGCGGTGCACCTGCTCGAGCACCTCCGGGTGAGCCTCGACGGGCTGGGAGTCCAGCGCGGTGAGCCGGCCGGAGAGCTCCTCCAACGGATCGGTCACGACGGCTCACCCTCCATCGGCTCGGTCGTGTCAGGCCTCGGCGGCTTGGCCGCCCTCTGTGCCCCTGAGGGCTTCGACCCCGTCCCGGTGCCCCCGAGATTGTGAATCGTGGCCTCCAGGCGGGAGACCTTGTCCTGCAGCCGGTCGACGTCAGACCGCCTCGCCAAACCGAGCCGGCGGACCGGGTCGACCCGTGCGAGCAGGTCCTCGACGGTCTTCTCGCGCCTGCTCGCCTCGACCTCGCCCCGGCGGACGAGCGCGCGCACGACCTGCTCGGCGCGCCTCTGCGCCATCTGGGTGAAGCCAGTGGCCACATCGGCATACCGCTGCCAGGCGGTGTCCACAGTGTGCTCCTTTCAAGGCCGGACGCTGGCTTCCCGAAGCAGCATAACTGCGTGGGGCTCCAAGCAGCCTGACCCATGCCGGCCGCGCGCGGGACGATGGCATACTCCGGCCTGCCCCGCGGTCTGAAGAGCAGGGGAACCTGTGTCGGAGCTCCGGAGGATGGTGTCGCCAAATCGCGGACGAAAGCGCACCAGGACGCCTCACCGCTCCACACCCGAGGAGGACCAGCGAAACCCGCCCACGGCAGCGCTCTGGCCCAAGGTACGACACACGCCCTGAGGAGATCCATGGTCATCCCTGTCGGCGACAACAACCCGACCCGCCGCACCGCCTGGGTGACTCTGGCGCTCGTGGCCGCGAACGTCACGATCTTCGTGCTCTTTGAACCGTGGAGCGCTGGCCGCTGCGTACAGGAGTCGTTCTTCCTTCAGTGGGCGACGGTCCCCAGAGAGCTGGCGCAGGGCGCGCCGCTCGGCGCCGCCGAGGTCGCCTCCACGACCAACTGCCCGATCCAGCCGTTCCCGGCCAAGAACGTCTACTTCGCCACGCTTTCCAGCCTGTTCCTCCACGCGAGCTGGATCCACCTGCTCGGCAACATGCTCTACCTGTGGGTCTTCGGGAACAACATCGAGGACGTGTTCGGCCCCCTGCGCTTCCTCGGCTTCTACCTGCTCGCCGGCCTGGTCGCCACGGCCGTGTTCACCATGGCGAACCTCGGCAGCCTCAGCACGCTCGTCGGTGCCTCCGGCGCGATCGCGGGGGTGCTCGGCGCCTACCTCGTGCTGTTCCCCCGCGCCCGTATCACCAGCCTCGTCCCCTTCCTCCTCTTCCTGCCGATCGAGCTTCCCGCCCTGATCGTGCTCGGCCTGTGGTTCGTTCTCCAGCTCAACCAGGTGACTCAGGCCACGTCGATGGCCGGCGGCGGCGTCGCCTACCTCGCCCACGTCGCCGGTTTCGTGTTCGGCGTGCTGGTGACGTTGTCTGTCCGAGGATCCCGCGCCCAGCGACCGCGCTGGTAGAAACCGACAGTTCAGCCCAGCCGCGCGAGAACCCGAGCGAGCGCGGCTTGGTAGACGTCCCGGTCGGCGAGGGCGTTGGCGAGCTTGTAATGCTTCGCGGCGTCCCCGAGCCGTCCCTGGCGCTCGTAACAGCGGCCGATGCTGAAATGAGCGAAGTCGTTGGAGGGGTCGAGCGCTAATGCCCGCTCGAACTCCGCGCGTGCCCGTTGGATCTGCGATGACGCGAAGTAGGCACGGCCCAACTCCTCATGCAGCGAGGCCTTCTCCGGCTGGCGATCAGCCGCCTGCTGGGCGAGCGCCTCCTCGAGCGCCGCAGCGGCCCCGTGGGGGTTGCCGTCGGCGAGCCGGCTGCGGCCCTGCTGGTACAGCGCATACACCTGGTGCTCGGACGGCTGCTCCGTCATGTCCAACCCCCTCGGTCCTCGCCCGTTGAGGCTCCGCAGGCCACGGTATCGTGAGCGGGGGATGGTCGACACAGCGGCCCGTCCACGGGGAAGACCTTGCCCGGCGGCGCCTGCGGGCCTACGGTGCGCCCATGAGTACTGGACACGTACCGCCGGGGATCGGGTCGGCTCAAGGAAGCGGCGTCCCCAGCGGCCGGACGGATGGGCTTGCACCGATCATCAGGCGCGAGCCATGGCTCACACCTGGCCGGCTGCTCGGCCTCATCGGCGTGCTCCTGGGCGCCTACGCCACGCTCATGGTCGTCCGGGCGCTACGGACGATCCTGGTCATGCTCGCCGTGTCGCTGTTCCTGTCCTTCGCGATGGAGCCAGCCGTGCAGTACCTCGGGCGCCGCGGCTGGCGGCGCGGCCTCGCGACGATGGCGGTGTTCCTGGGGCTCCTGGTCGCCGCCGCCGCGATGATCGCCGCCATACTGCCCCTGCTCATTGGCCAGGTCGCCGAGCTCGTCAACCGCGCGCCACAGTCCCTCGACGAGGCGATCGCGCTCCTGTCCCGGCTGCCGCTGCCGTTCGCCCGGGATCTCCAGGCCTCTCCGCAGCTGCAAGCCGAGATCACCCGCTTGAGCGCCGACTTCGGGCGGCAGCTGCAGGGGCTGGCGCTCGGCGCCGCTGGGAACGTCGTGAGCATCGGCGCCGCCGCGCTCGGCGCCGTCTTCCGGCTCCTCACCGTCGCGCTCCTGACGTTCTACCTCGTCGCGGACGGGCCGCGGTTCCGGCGTACGCTCGCCCTCCCTCTGCCCCCCGGGCGCCAGCGTGAGCTGCTCGCGATCTGGGAGCTCGCTGTCGCGAAGACCGGGGGCTACGTCTACAGCCGCGTGCTCCTCGCCATCGTCTGCGCGGCCGTGAATGCGCTGGTCCTGCTGGTCATCGGCGTGCCGTACCCGATGGCGCTCGGCCTGTGGGTCGGGATCACCAGCGCGTTCGTGCCGGTCGTCGGGACGTACCTCGGTGGCGTCCTCGTCGTCATCGTGGCCGCCATCCACAACCCTGTCGACATCGTGTGGGTCGTCCTGCTCCTGGTGGGCTATCAGCAGGTCGAGAACTACCTCATCGCCCCACGGATCCAAGCCCGCACGATGGACGTCCACCCGGCGGTCGCGTTCATCTCCGTCATCATCGGCGGAACGCTGCTCGGCGCGGTCGGCGCCCTGCTCGCGCTGCCGGCCACCGCGATCATCCAAGCGCTGCTCACGACCTACATCCGCCGCCACGAGCTCATCACCGAGCTGGAGGAGGTCCCACTGCCGGTCGAGCCCCGACCGCAGCCGAGAGTCCGCCCTGCCGGAGAAGTCGGCGCATGACGGAACTCGAGCCGCTCGCGGACGGCGTGCTCGCGATCGATACGCGAACGGCCGGCCTGGCCAAGGTGACCGCCGGATACCTCATCGACGCCCCCAGGCCAACGTTGATCGAGTGCGGCCCCGCGCGGTCGATCAGCAACGTCATCGAGGCCCTCGCACAGGTCGGTATGGGCCCTTCCGACCTCGCCTACCTCGTCCTCAGCCACATCCACCTCGATCACGCGGGCGGCGCAGGCGACCTCGCGGAGGTCTTCTCCAGCGCGACCGTGCTCGTCAGTGAGGTCGGCGCCCGTCACCTTGTGGATCCCGGGCGGCTCAACGCCAGCTCCCGCCGGGTGTACGGCGACGAACTCATGGATACGGTCTACGGTGACTGCACACCGGTCGAAGGTGAGCGCGTACGTGGCGTCGCCGACGGCGACCGCCTGGACCTCGGCGGCGGTCGCCGGCTGGAGCTGCTCCACACCCCCGGCCACGCCAAGCATCACATCGCCGCCTTCGACCCCGACGCTGGACTGCTCTTCGTCGGGGACTCCGTCGGGGTCAAGCTGCCCGGCATGAGCGCCATCCGCCCCGCCACCCCGCCCCCAGACTTCGACCTGATCCTGGCCCAGCGCACGCTCGACCGCTACCGCGCGCTCGCCCCGGCCGCGATCCACCTGGCACATTACGGGCCGGTCGACATGGCGCCTGCAGAGGCCCTGGACGAGGCCTCCGCCCGCCTGGCGGCCTGGGCTGAAACCGCTGAAGCCGCCATGGCCGAGCACTGTGAGCTGGACCACGTCGTCGAGACGCTGGCCGCACGGTTCTGCGACGATGTCGAGCAGGCCGTTCTGGACGACCCCGAGGCAGGGCGGCGCATCAATCTCCTGAGCGGCTACGCGTCCAACGCAATGGGCCTCATGCGCTACTTCACGCTGCGCGCAGAGGGCCGCACCGCAGTCGCGCCGTAGCGGCCATGGATCCCCCGTCGACCACCGAATCCGCGATCCTCGCCGCCGCCCGAACGGGCGAGCAGATCGACCTGGGTGGCGCCGAGGTGCCGGCCGCGTTCCTCCGCGAGCTGCTCACCAAGGCCGACTCGCTCGGCAGCCATCCCCGGGGCCTCGACCTGCGCGGCGCCCACGTCACCGGCACGTTGGACCTCGAGTCCGCGCTCCTCTCCCACCCGCTGAGGCTGCGGGACTGCACGTTCGACGCACCGATCTGGCTGCGCCACGCACGCGCCGAAACGATCCGGCTGACGGGTGCCACCTTGTAAGCCTCGACGCCACCGGTTTGCATCTCCAGGGCGATCTCCAACTCGACCACGGCTTCACGTCACAAGGGTGGGTGCGCCTGCGAGGTGCACACATTGGGGGAGACCTCTACGCCAAAGGCGGGCGTGTGACCAACCAGAATGGAGCCGCCCTCGCCGGCCACGGCATGACCGTCGAAGGTGGCGTGTGGCTCAACGGCGACGATACCGCCCGCTTCGAAGCCCCATGGCGAGATTCGCCTCGTCCGCGCCAGCATCGGCGGACAGCTGAACTGCGCAGGCGGATGGTTCACGAATCCCGATGGCAATGCCCTCAACGCGGAGGGGATCACGGTCAACGGGGACGTGCGCCTCACCGGCGCCCACGGCGCTCGCTTCGAGGTCCAGGGCGAGGTCCGGCTCACCGGCGCCACGATCCACGGACGACTCGACTGCAAGGGCGGACGCTTTACCAACCCCAGACGCGATGCGCTTCGGGCCGAGGGGATCATCGTCGATCGCGGAATGTTCCTCAACAACAAGGACAAGACACCGTTCGAGGCAGACGGGGCAGTCTGGATCCCTGGTGCCCGCATTGGCGGGGAACTCAACTGCTGGGGCGCAAGGCTTCACAACCCCGGCCGCCTGGCCTTCAATGCCGCCGGAGTAACCGTCGCAGGACGCGTCATATGGAAACCGTCCCACGCCCCCGAGGGCCACATCAGCTTCGACAACGCCCGCGTCGGACCCTTCCAGGACGACGAGCGGACCTGGTCTTCCTCGACGCTCAGACTTGACGGGTTCGTCTACGAGTCCCTCTATCCTCTCGGGCATGCCGCAGATCGCCTGCGCTGGCTCGAGCGGCAGGACCGGTATTCACCCTCGAGCTATGAGCAGCTCATCGCCACCTACCGAGCGGCCGGCCGTGACAGCGACGCTCGCAAGGTCGCCATGGCCAAGCAGGAGCACCACCGCGCGGAACTCCGGGGGCCGGCCAAGTACTGGAACTGGTTCCTCGGTCGGGCAGTCGGCCACGGGTACCAGCCGTGGCGCGCGCTCGCGGGTCTTGCGGTCGTCTTCCTGGTTGGTTGGTTCGTGTTCGCCCGAGCGTTCTCGGCCGGCGCGATGATGCTCACCACGTACGATCCGCATCCCGCCTTCTACCCGGCCATCTACACCCTCGATGTGCTCCTGCCGATCGTCGACCTTCGCCAGGAGCTCTGGGTGCCTGATCCCCGCAAGCCGTACGGCATCTGGTATCTCACCTGGTTCTCGATCGCCGCAGGATGGACGCTGACCACACTGCTCGTCGGCGCGCTCACCGGCCTGCTCCGCAGGGACTGAACCAGAGCGGGCACTCAGCCCGCGAACCTGGCCTTCTGTGCACGGTAGTAGCAGCCCATTGCCTCGTTGGCGTCCACGGTGGAACGCAACGCGGCGGCGAGGTCATCGACCTGGCTTCCCGGAAGCACACCGAGCAAACGATCATCCGCGATCTGCGTGAACGTACGCATGCCCAGGCAACCCATCGAAAAGGCCGTCTGTTGGCCGTTGAACGCCATGGGCAGAGCCCCGCAAGCCGGCCGGGCGAAGAGCGGGGTAGGAGCATTGATCCACGAGGAGCTGGAGATCGCCTCGTTGTAGAGCATCGCCTGGCGGGGCGACAGCCACATCAAGACGAGATCTACCGGCATGGGAAACTCGCTGAGCGGCCCATACACGATCCCTTTCTTGGCCTTCTGCACTGAGGGGATCTTCTCCGGTTCGTCCGCGGAGATGTACCCGAGTGCCACCATCTGCCCCACCAGGTCCATCAGCTCTTCCTGGGCTTGGACAGGCATGTCGAACCCCATCGTCATCGTGCCGATAAGGCAGTTGAAGTGCTGCCGCGCAGAAGCGTAGAACACACCCGCCTCCGCCCTGCGCCAAAAGGAGCAGGCTGATGGCACTTCCCCCTCGAAGCTCTGGACATCCGCCGGGGCGCTGGCGACAAACGCAAGCGCGATCGGCGGCGTGTCCAGCTGGAGCTTCCGGACGATCTCATCCGACGCCTCGCGATAGTCCATCCTTCATTCCTTTTAAATAGGAGCAACCTGCTCCTCGGTGGGTTCTGCTCAACAAAACCAAGGCTCGGTCATGTACGGAATGGTCACGCGCGCCGGCGCATCGCTTGAGCTCCTCAGCATTTCGCGCCGCTCCTTGGCGTTGTCGCCGTATGCAGACTGAGCAGTCTCCCAAATTCTTGCAAACACCCGTTCGCGCGTTTTGTTTTTTCTTTGTGCGTCCTTGACCACCGTCATCATCTCAGCCTGAAGACGGTCCATCCTCGAATCAGGATGCGCCCACGGATAGCAGAGTGCTTCTTCGTCAAAATCAGAGATGACCTGCTGCGTCGCATCCAGCTCGAGCAGTTTCGAGCCCGCCGGAATCAGCAACCGGATCGCATACTGGACTGGTGCTACGTTACCCACCAGCTCGAAGGTCAGGACATCGGAGAGGAAGTCGCAGTACCCACCTAACGTGGTCCAGGGCGTAAAAGCGACAAACGTCGGCACCAAGATGAGCCCCACGTCACGAAAAAGTGCGAGCACCCGGAGGGTCTCCTGCCTCGTATGCCCCTTGTCGAAGATCTCCAGAATACGATCATCGAACGACTCTACAGCGCTGGTCACGAACAAACAGCCTGTGTCTCGCAGGACTCCCACATAGTCCGCGTGTTTCAACAGGTGCTCGACCTTGATCGTGACGTCGTAAGTGACGTCAGGGAATCGCTGGTGTAGCTCATCTACGAGGGCAATCGAGTGCCGTGGTGCATTGAAGAAGTCCGGGTCGCCGAATGTGATATGGGACGCGCCCGCCTCAACTTGTTGAGCGATGTCGTCCAGGACGGCCCCTTGCTGTACAATCCGAAACCGCCCTTGATACACCGGTACGATCGGGCAATGGCGGCACAGGTGCTTGCATCCACGGGTTGCCTCTGTATACCCGACGATTCGCTCATCTCCAGGACCAATGATCAGACGAGCGTAATCGGCAAGGTCCGGAAGCCCGCTCCGGTCTGGCGTGCGGAACTGCTGCCTGGCCAATGAGATCACCGGTTCCACTTGAACGCGGCCACCCGGCCCCCGCGAAAGCCTCTTCACCAGCGCCAGAAGTCCTTCCTCGTACTCTCCACCAAGGATGGTCCCTACGCCGACCCTGCGCAGGTACGCCTCATTCAGGGGCGCGTACAACCCGTAGAAGCAGATATGCGCTCGGGGATTGAGGCCGCGAATCCGTTGCACCAACGATACGGCGATGCGCGTTGCCGTATGCATGGGCACGTAGAAAGCGATCAAATCAGCTGCAGCGACGGCATATTCGTCGAGAGGTGCAACCGCGAGATCGAAACAGGCAACAGCGTGACCGCTGCTCCTGAGCAAAGCCGCAGGGGAAGCGAGCCCAAAAGGCTGTCGTCCCATCTCATACGTGGATATGAGGCAAGTGTTCATATCGTTTGTTCCGTCCCGGCAAGCACCTGAGCGCAAAGGCCCCGCGCTGTTAGGAGCGGCCTCAGAGACCCTAGTGGTCCGCGCGGAAAAACCCGTGGCATTCGTGCGTAAAGCATCCGCACCTCGCGGCGTTGCGGGTCGCTTGAGGACCACCAGTACACAGCGCGACCCGCGCGGAGCGCTTCGCCTTGCGCGGCGGGGAGCACTCCGCCCGGGCCCTCGCAGTGATCGGGGGCGTCCCCCCGGACCCCCTCACAGTCAACGGAACTTTCCGCTTGGACCACTCGGGCCTGTCGGTCAGTCGGGATGCTGACCATGTTCGCCGTGCATGGATAGGGCAGCTAGCCGGTCCATGGCGTCGAGGAAGTCATCCTCCACCGCAGCGATCGCCTCAAAATAGTCTCGCGCCCGATCCAGGTCACCAAGTCGCTCGTGAAGGTCGCCTGCGAAGTACCAGAGGCGGGGATGCCACGGCTGGATACGGCAGGGGTCCAGGTCAGCGCGCTCGAGCGCACGCAGGCTGCCACGTAGGTCACCCCGGTCAGCGCGCTCCCCGGCGAGCACAAGCAGACCCTCCGCCACACGAGCCGCGGGCGCGCCGGCTCGCGCCATCTCGTCAACGTACTCCGCCACCTTTTCGGACCGGCCGGCTACGCGGGCGCAGTCGGCGAGCAAGTGGTTCTGGTCCTGGCGCCCCGACAGTCGTCGATAGGCGAGCAGCTCACGGTTCGCGCCGGCGTAATCACCAGCAAGGTAGCGCGCTACGCCGAGCGCCTCCCGGATCGCGGCGCTGCGCGCGGCGGCACTTTTCGCCCAGGTCAGCAGCTCGATTGCTCGGGCAAAGTCACCTTCTTCAAGCGCCTGTCCGGCCGCCGCGAACGCCCGCGTCACGTCGGCCAACTCGTTCGGCCGCGTGGTTGCCCGCAGTTCCCGATAGACGTCCCCCGCCAGCCGCGGCCGGTCCTCCGGCAACGCCGGCCGGGAGGGTCGTCGTCCCGCTCGCCGCGGTGATGCCTGCAGCTGCGGACCACGCTCTGCACCGCCTGGCTTCTTTCGCCCGTCTCCGGGCGCCGGCCTCGGCTGGTGCCCAGCACCCCCACGTCGCTTCTGCGTCCCCTCCCCCCGAAGCTCCCCGCGGCGATCGTCTCCACCGCGCCGGCCACGCCGAGGGTCACCCTCCCCGCTACCAAACTCACCGACATTGTGTCGCCGGCTGCCTCCCTCACGCCCGCCCCCTTCCCCGTCACGTAGGGTCTGGCGTCGCTGGCCACCCTCTCGCCGACCATCGCCGCGCTGCACGCGATTCCCCCCGTTGTCACCTCCCCGCTGAGTGCTCCTTTCCTGCCCCGAGCCGGCCTCAGCCTCACGCCGACCACCATGGTCCCCCCGCCGCGACCGTGGTGTCTCGTGCCCAGAGCGGCGCTCACCACGCCCCTGCCCCTCCCGGGCACGATCCACTTCAAGCCCTCCTGTCGCTGTTGGTCCAAGCGAAAAACTCGCTGCACACCCAGGGCGCCATTGCGCCCGTCGCACAAGGCGCGGGTCGCCCCGCGTTCTGGTGGTCCTCAAACCATCCGCAACATTGCGAGAGAGGACGCAGGAGCAGCCGAGTGCCAAGGGTTTTTCCGCGTGGGCCACGGCCCCTAGACATAACGACAGCCGCCCTTGGGGCGGCTGTCGTCAGTGGTCCGCGGCGACCTACTCTCCCACCCAGTTGCCCAGGCAGTACCATCGGCGCTGGAGGGCTTAACTTCCGGGTTCGGAATGGAGCCGGGTGTACCCCCTCCGCTGTGACCGCGGAACTCTGTGAAATTTTCATTCATTCACGCGCCCCCAGCAGGGGGCTGAGCGGCCAGCACCGCCCAAAGTAAACACCATAGCGAGCGCGAGCATCTAGAAGGCAAGTCCTCGGCCTATTAGTACCGGTCAGCTAAAGGCATTACTGCCCTTACACTTCCGGCCTATCGACCCTGTGGTCTAGCAGGGGGCCTTACTCGGTTAATCCGATGGGAGACCTCATCTTGAAGCGGGCTTCGCGCTTAGATGCCTTCAGCGCTTATCCCTTCCGTACGTAGCCAACCGGCCGTGCCCTTGGTAGGACAACCGGCACACTAGAGGTACGTCCACCCCGGTCCTCTCGTACTAGGGGCAGCCCTTCTCAAGTCTCCTGCGCGCGCAGCGGATAGGGACCGAACTGTCTCGCGACGTTCTAAACCCAGCTCGCGTACCGCTTTAATGGGCGAACAGCCCAACCCTTGGGAGTTACTCCACCCCCAGGATGCGACGAGCCGACATCGAGGTGCCAAACCTTGCCGTCGATATGGACTCTTGGGCAAGATGAGCCTGTTATCCCCGGGGTACCTTTTAGCCGTTGAGCGACGGCGCTCCCACTTGCCACCGCCGGATCACTAGGTCCTGCTTTCGCACCTGCTCGACCTGTCAGTCTCACAGTCAAGCTCCCTTGTGCCCTTACACTCGAAGGCTGATTGCCAACCAGCCTGAGGGAACCTTTGAGCGCCTCCGTTACATTTTAGGAGGCAACCGCCCCAGTTAAACTACCCGTCAGACGCTGTCCCTGATCCGGATTCACGGACCGAGGTTAGAAACCCGATGTTACCAGGGTGGTATTCCAAGGATGGCTCCACGCGAACTAGCGTCCACGCTTCACAGCCTCCCACCTATCCTGCACAAGCAACACCAGATCCCAACATCAAACTATAGTGAAGGTCCCGGGGTCTTTCCGTCCTGCTGCGCGAAACGAGCATCTTTACTCGTATTGCAATTTCACCGAGCCCCTGGTCGAGACAGCGCCCAAGTCGTTACGCCATTCGTGCAGGTCGGAACTTACCCGACAAGGAATTTCGCTCTAGTGAGCCCCCATGTCGCCATGGGGCTAGGACCATATCTTCGACTCAACGTCGGGCTGAGTCGGCTGGCGTATGGCCTCTGAGGATTCCAGATATCGAAACCGCTGACAACAATTCATCTGCTCGTTAAGAGCAGCGTTTGCTGAAGTCCCGACTCTGTGAGGTGCCGCCCTCCTCCATCCAGCGGATGGCGATAGCAAACAGAGCTCGAAGTCGTGGCGCTTCGCGGTGATCAGCGGGTGTTATTTCGAAGAACGCAAGGACAGTCTCCATGAGTTCCGACCGCCTCTTGATTAGAGAAACGGCACAGGTACGCTCAAGGGTTGTCGTGTCGGTTGTTCTCGATACCATGACCACACCCAAACACCTTGATCAGGAGTTCAAGCGTAGACTGGGAAAGCACTGCCTAGGTAACCGAGGACTCATGCTGGACTTGCCAGCCGAGAAGGCCACCGAGGATTATGCACTACTGCTATCGATAAACACCCTCACCGTCAATGAAGCCGACGGCCCACTGCTCAATACCTGGTCTTTCCTGCTGATTGTCCGCACCGCTCGGGTTGTCACTGGCCATGCCCCACCCTCTCCAGGGTGGACACGTCCTAGTACCGCGCGGATACACGGGGTTTCCAGCATATAGCCAGCTGCACTCGATCCGTCGCCGGACCGAGGGGCAACTCCCTGCTGCACACAGGGCTTATTACCTTAGGACCGTTATAGTTACGGCCGCCGTTTACTGGCGCTTAGCTTCGAGGCTTCGCCCGAAGGCTAACCTCTCCGCGTAACGTTCCAGCACCGGGCAGGCGTCAGTCCATATACATCGTCTTACGACTTCGCATGGACCTGTGTTTTTAGTAAACAGTCGCTTGGGCCTGGTCACTGCGACCCCCTAGGGCTTCGGACGTGAAGTCCTACACTCAAAGGGGCACCCCTTCTCCCGAAGTTACGGGGTTAATTTGCCGAGTTCCTTAACCAGGGTTCGCTCGATCGCCTCGGTATACTCTACCTGTCCACCTGAGTCGGTTTGGGGTACGGGCGGCTCCACTCCTCGCTAGAGGCTTTTCTAGGCAGCATGGGATTTGGCACTTCCGCTGTACGCGTCCCGGTCGTATCTCAGCCTTGATGTAGGGTCCGGATTTGCCTGGACCCTGGCCTACATACTTCGCCCCGGATACCACTCCCGGGGATGCCATACCCTCCTGCGTCACCCCATCGCTAGCCTACTGCCAGCCGGGTCGGTAGCCCCGAAGGGGTTCCCTTAGCAGACTGGGTTCGGCTGTGGCGGCGTGGAACCGGTACAGGAATATCAACCTGTTGTCCATCGACTACGCCTCTCGGCCTCGCCTTAGGTCCCGACTTACCCTGGGCGGATGAACCTTCCCCAGGAACCCTTGGACATACGGCGGAGGGGTTCCTCCCCCCTCTTTCGCTACTCATGCCGGCATTCGCACTCGATACGCATCCACGGCTGGGTTACCCCGCCGCTTCGCCCGCGTATCGACGCTCCCCTACCCAACGTGCCCGCTTTCGCGTTGATGGCACGCTGCCGCAGCTTCGGTACATGGCTTAGCCCCGTTACATTGTCGGCGCGGGACTTCTTGACCAGTGAGCTATTACGCACTCTTTCAAGGATGGCTGCTTCTAAGCCAACCTCCTGGTTGTCTGGGACGTCCCACATCCTTTCCCACTTAGCCATGATTTAGGGACCTTAGCTGGCGATCTGGGCTGTTTCCCTCTCGACCACGGAGCTTATCCCCCGCAGTCTCACTGCCGCGCTTTGGCGTACTGGCATTCGGAGTTTGTCTGACGTCGGTAAGCTTTTAGGCCCCCTTGGCCAAACAGTGCTCTACCTCCAGCACGGAACGCGCGACGCTGCACCTAAATGCATTTCGGGGAGAACCAGCTATCACGGTGTTTGATTGGCCTTTCACCCCTATCCACAGGTCATCCCCCCAGTTTTCAACCTAGGTGGGTTCGGCCCTCCACGCGGTCTTACCCGCGCTTCAGCCTGCCCATGGATAGATCACACCGCTTCGGGTCTAGGACCAGCAACTCGACGCCCTGTTCGGACTCGCTTTCGCTACGGCTACCCGTCGACCGGTTAACCTCGCTACTGACCGCTAACTCGCCGGCTCATTCTTCAAAAGGCACGCTGTCACCCCCGCAAGCGGAGGCTCCAACTGTTTGTAGGCACTCGGTTTCAGGTACTTTTAACTCCCCTCCCGGGGTACTTTTCACCTTTCCCTCACGGTACTAGTTCGCTATCGGTCGCTGGAGAGTGTTTAGCCTTATGGGGTGGTCCCCACTGATTCGCACGGAATTTCACGGGTACCGTGCTACTTGGGAGCACTGAAAGGAGGCTTGACGGGTTTCACCTACAGGACTGTTACCTTCTGTGGTCGGCCTTTCCATGCCAGTTTGATTACCCGCAAGCTTTGTAACTCCTTGAGAGTTCGGCAGAACTCTCGATCAGGTCCCACGACCCCGACGTGGCAACGCCTGCCGGCTTTCTCACCCTGTCGGTTTAGGCTCTACCCCGTTCGCTCGCCACTACTAGGGGCATCACTGTTGTTTTCTCTTCCTCGGGGTACTGAGATGTTTCACTTCCCCCGGTTCCCTCTACCCGCTCTATGTGTTCAAGCGGGAGTAATGCGCTATGAACGCATTAGGTTTTCCCATTCGGAGATCCACGGATCAATGCTTGCTTGGCAGCTCCCCGTGGCTTATCGCAGCCTGCAACGTCCTTCATCGGCTTCCAGCGCCAAGGCATCCACCGGGTGCCCTTTGCAACTTGCCGAGACGATGCTCGCGCTCGCTATGGAGTTCTCAAGGGACGATTCTGGATCGTTCAGGCGCCTTCACGTAGGGCCTGCCGGAACATACCGACGACCTCCGTGCGGTTCACTACAGATCCGGTTCGCGCCAGCGTCCACCCCGTGAACGGGGCATCGGCTGGTCCACGCCGAAGGGTGCGAAACCGCATCCTTCAAAGCTGCACAGTGTGCCCAGCTATCCCTACATTCCACCATCGTC
>JBOGEB010000099.1:0-15147 GCA_050743125.1 Egibacteraceae bacterium | reverse complement strand
GGCTGCTGCGCACCGCGGGGCGGCTGTCCGGCGGGCAGGCCGCCAGCCAGACGCGGCTGGCCACCGCGCTGGCCGGGCCGGGGCTGGAGGTCACGGCGGCGGCGTTGGCGGCAGGAACGATCAGCCCCGCCCAAGCCGACGCGTTGGCTCAGGCGGCGCGCACCCACCCGCAGCTGGTCGCCGCAGCACAGGACGAGCTGGTCGCCCAAGCCTCCCAGACCGACGACCGGGCGTTCCGCGAGGCGCTGGCCGACCGGCGTCACGCGGCGGACCCCGGTCCCGCAGAAGAGCGGGCACACCGCCAGTACGCCGCCCGCAGGATCAGCCTGTCCCCGCGAGACGACGGCATGGGATGGATCAACGGGCTGCTCGACCCCGCCGGCCTCGCGCTGGTGCACACCGCGTTCGACGCGCTGGCCGGCCCAGACCCGGCGACCGTGCCCGACGAGCGCCGACGCACCCCCGAGCAGCGCAACGCCGACGCGCTGGTCGAGCTGGCCCGCCGCGCGCTGGCCCGCAAAGACGACCTGCCGTCCGTCGCGGGGCTACAGCCGCGGGCCACGGTGTTCGTCACGCCGGAGACGCTGGCCGCCGAGCCCGACGCTCCCGCCGCAAGGCTCGATTGGGCAGGCACGATCTGCGGCACCACCGCCAGGCGGATCGCGTGCGACGCCGACGTGGTCCGCCGCCAAATCACCCGTGACGGGCGCACGGTGTGGCTGGACGCGCGCCGGCATCCCAGCCCGGCGCAGCGCCTGGCCGTGGTCGAGCGTGACCGGGCCTGCCGGTTCGTCTACCCGGACGGCACCCGGTGTGAGCGGCCGTGGCAGTGGTGCGACGTGCATCGACCACGCCAACCTCCCCCACCCGCCCGCCCCAAAGGAGGTGACGGCGGGCCGACGCTGACCCCGAACCTCGCGTTGCTGTGCGCACAGCATCATGGTGCGGTGCACGAGGGCGGCTGGATGGTCACCGGCGACGCCGACGCCACGCTGACCTTTCATCCGCCGTTCGGCTGGCCCCACCACCAGCAGCGCACGCCTGTGCGCCGCGCGCGACCAGCGGCCCGGACCGCGCCGCCAGCCAGACCAGCCAGACCGGCAGTCCCGGACGTCAAGCCACCCACCGCCCGACGTCCCGGTGGCCGTCACGCCCGTCACCCCGACCCGCCGCAGCTCGTCCTCATCGAATGACGCCGAACCCGCCCGCCCGCGCACCGGCCGGTTGTCGGACTCGACAGGGGGCTCGGGGGAGCCCCCCGATCAGATTGGTGGCCCGGACCCCTAGCACTTATGAGGTGGGCTGCCGCGGTGATCAGCAGACGTGCCATCCGCTTGACGCTGCACCTGGCGTCCATCGGCGCCGAGCGGTGCGACAATCGTGGCGGAGGTAACCCGAACAGATGTGCCCGCTCGACGAGCCCAAATTTGACCGCTGGTGGCGTACCGCGGACTCGTCGCTGGACATGGCGCACCTCGCGGCCGAGCACGGCGCCTACCACCACGCGTGTCTCCACGGTGAGCAGGCGGCGCAACAGGCGGTCAGGGGCCTGCTCCACAGCGTCGGGGCGGGGAGCGACGCACGCGGCCACAACCTCTTGGCCCTCGGGCGAGCGGTTGCGAGCGCGACCGAAGCCGTGCTGCCCGAGGACGTGTGGGAGGCCCTGGCGCGTCTTGGCCGGCATGACCTCCCCGCTCGTTACCCCGACGCCCTGCCCGGCGGCGCGCCGCTCGACCATTACACCGCCGCTGACTCAAGCCAAGCCCTGGACGACGCGGTCCTGGTCAGCGATTTCGTGCGCCGTGCCTGGGATGGGCTACGGTCGGCGGCGGAGGAGGACCCAGGATGAACCCGCAGCGGGTCATCGCTCGGCGGCGAGCGGAGCGGGCGGCGCACATCGCAACCGCGGAGCGGTTTGTCCGCCAGCTCGATTCGGCGCTGGGCGTCCGGGCTGTGGTGGTGTTCGGATCGGTGGCTCGTGGCGACTTCAACCACTGGAGCGACATCGACGTCCTCGTCATCGCGGAGCGGCTCCCGGAGCGGCCCCTCGACCGGTTCGCGGTGCTTCCAGAGCCGCCGGACGACGTCCAGCCCGTGGTCTGGACGCCTCCGGAGTGGCACCAGGAGCTGGCGCGGTCGAACCCGATCGCCGTCGAGGCGGCGAGCGACGGTGTCTGGCTGGTCGGCTCGCCGGCTGCGCTCGATCCCGTGACCCCGTAACCGGCCGGAGCCGGTCAGCGCAGCCTCCGGTAGCGGCGGATCAGGGCGTTGGTCGAGCTGTCGTGGTCGAGGGCGGGCTCGGCCTGAGCGTCCAGCTCGCGGGCGATGCGCTGCGCCAAGACCTTGCCGAGCTCGACGCCCCACTGGTCGAACGAGTCGATGTTCCAGATCACGCCCTGCGTGAAGACCTTGTGCTCGTAGAGCGCGATCAGCTGGCCGAGCACTCGTGGGGTGAGCGCGGTGGCAAGGATCGTATTGGTCGGGGTATTCCCAGCGAACGCCCGATGGGGCAGCTCGTGCGCACGGCCGAACGCGAGCGCCTCGGTCTGCGCGAGGAAGTTCGCCATGAGCAGGTCGTGCTGGCCAGCCAGGTCGCTCAACGGCTGGCAGAAGCCGATGAAGTCGCAGGGGACGAGCGTCGTGCCCTGGTGGAGCAGCTGGTAGAAGGCGTGCTGCCCGTTCGTGCCCGGCTCGCCCCATACGATCGGGGCGGTCTGCACCTCGACCGGGTTGCCGTCCAGGTCGACCGACTTGCCGTTGCTCTCCATCTCCAACTGCTGGAGGTAGGCGGTGAACCGGGACAGGCGCTGGCTGTAGGGCAGGAACGCCTGCGTCTGGGCGCCGAAGAAGTCGCCGTACCACACGCCGATCAGGCCGAGCAGGACGGGCATGTTCCGCGCGAACGGCGCGGTCCGGAAATGCCTATCGATCGCGTGGAACCCGTCGAGGAGCTCCCTGAAGCCCGCAGGTCCGATCGCGAGCATCAACGACAGCCCGATCGCGGACCCTACCGAGTAGCGGCCGCCGACCCAGTCCCAGAACTCGAACATGCTCGCGGTGTCGATCCCGAACTCCGCGACCGCTTGCGCGTTCGTCGACACCGCCACGACGTGCCGCTCGACCGCCTCCCTCTCGCCGAGCGCGTCGAGCAGCCACTCGCGGGCCGCCCGCGCGTTCGTGAGCGTCTCCAGGGTGGTGAACGTCTTCGAGCACACGACGAACAGGGTCTCGGCCGGGTCGAGGTCGCGGATCGCCTCACGAAGGTCGGCGCCGTCGACGTTCGACACGAACCGCACCAGGAGTGACCGGTCGCTCGCGTCCTTCAGCGCCTCGTACGCCATCGCCGGGCCGAGGTCGGACCCGCCGATGCCGATGTTCACGACGCTGCGGATCCGCTTGCCGGTGCAGCCCCGCCACTGTCCCGAGCGGACCCGCCGGCTGAACGCGGCCATCCGGTCGAGCACGGCGTGAACGTCACCGACGACGTCCCGCCCGTCCACGACGATCGAGCTGCCCCGCGGCGCGCGCAGCGCGACGTGCAGGACGGGCCGGTCCTCGGTCACGTTGATCCGCTGCCCGGTGAACATCGCCTCGATCCGCTCGCGCAGGCCCGCCCGCTCCGCGAGCGCGCAGAGCAGCCGGATCGTCTCTCCGGTCAGCCGGTGCTTGGAGTAGTCGAGGTAGAGGTCACCGGCCTCCACCGCCATCGCCTCGCCCCGGCCCGGGTCGCTGGCGAACAGCTCCCGCAGGTGCAGCGGGGCGATCTCGGCGTGGTGCGCCTGCAGCGCCTGCCACTCGGGCGTCTTCGTGATGGGTGTCGCGGTCATGCGCCCCAGTCTGGACCACCCACGCGCCGCAACCCGCCATCACCGGTTATCCACACCCTCTGCAACTGGCCCCGTACGGGTCCTCCGCGTGACGTACGATCGTAGCCAAGGGTAGTCACGGAGCGACGTTATCAGAGGCATGGAGAGAGGAATTGAGCGGTGGCTCAAGGACAGACGTCACCGACCATCGACAACCGTGGGGCAGCGACCGCGGCTGCGCAACCGTCATCGACGGTGCAACCGCGGAAGCCAGAATCCACTGGGTGGAAGGTCTTCCGGTGGTTCCGGTGGCTCCTCGCGTTCTCGATCGCGCTCACGATGGTCCCGCTGGTGGGCGTCACGTACCTCTACGAAGATCGCCGTGTCTGCGAGACGACTACCGTCCGGAACTCCGGTGGCGGTACCGAAGCTGCTACCACCGATTGCCGCACGCTGAGCCTCACGGACCTGTTCCCGATCCTTGGAGTGGTGGCGTTCCTGCTCTTGCCCGACGTCGGGAAGCTGAAGATCGGCGGGTTCGAGTTTCAGCGGCTGACTGACAAGGTTGAGGAGCAGACCCGGGAGCTGCGCAGCCTCCAGCAGACCGTCCTGAAGGTGACCACCAGCAACGTCATGTCCGTCAACCACGGGGGGGAGGAGCTCTTCCCGTTCATCGCAGCGTTCTATGAAGAGCAGGTCGCAAGGTTCGACGTGCTCTCCGCAGAGTTCACGAACATCGACCGAGACCTGCTTGCAGGGGACGAGGCCCTTCCGGAGAAGCTCGCCAGCATCGACAGCGCGATACAGATACGGGAAAAGGGTGGGAGGCTTCGAGTCTCTCTCATGAACGCAGCAGCGGATGACATGGAGCAGCTACTCACCGCAGCCAAGGATGCTGGGGACAAAGCTGACAAGAGCGGCAAGACACCCCAGTCGTCCGACGAGATGGAAGCCGCTTATCGCGGGGAGGCCGAATAGGATGGCAAGCATGAGCAAGGCGCGGCGGTCGACGCCCCCAGCAGCTGAGGTCGTGCCGGATCCAAAGAGTGGGAAGCGGCCGGTCCTGTTCGGCGCGCAAGCGGCTGAAAGGCTTCACGCTCTTCCACCTGAGAAGTTCCACCCGATCATCGAGCGCCTGAAGCGTGGGCTTGACGAGGCCGAGGCCGCCCCGCTTTCGATTCCTGGCGTCGAGCATCAGTACTTCGGGGTCCTCCCTGTGGAGGGCGGACCGGCGATCGTCTTCCGGCAGCTCTCGCGGGAAGAGGCGCAAGCGGGGGGTGTCGCCGACGGGTACCACGTTATGACCCTCATCGAGGAGGCCTCATACAAGGCCCTCACCGGTCGCTCCCGCGGGCTCGTGTCGGAGTTCCTCGACAGCCCGGTTGGTCAGGCGTTCGCCACAGGGTTTCTTTTAGGAAAATCCGTAGCGGCGTTTGAGGAGCGGAGCGCTCACAAGGCGTCGTGAGCCTGTTTTGCCCGGCCTGACCCGCCGTCTCAGAACGTGTTTGAAAACTGTTGTGGGGGTCGCGTCGCGTCGGGTTCCGCTCGCGAAGAGCCTTTTAGGTCGGAGCCTCTTTCCGGGACGCGACGCGACCGTCTTGTCAGACGATCGCCATATGTTTTTGTTATATCTGAGGCTATTTCGGCGGCAAGGGCCGCCGAAACTGCGCTCCGCTCCGCTTCGCCCACGGGGCAAGGCCACGATTCTCAAACACGTCCTCAGGCGGACCGCTCGCCTTGGGCCGTGACGGGACGAGAATGTCAACGCACAGCCGGCGGAGCGACAGCAAGGCGCGTTGCCTCGCGGCGATGAGCCCCGAGGAGCGCACGAGATTGCTCTGGGCTCCGCAGCCGCGTACCGTCCTGTCACCAACACAGGTCGCCCAGGCGGGCGGCGGGCGAGAGGGGCAGGGCTGGTGGTGCGAAGGTCACCTGGCGACGCCGTAGCGCGTCCGGGGTTTCCGGTGCTGGCCGGTTGTCACGCGGCCGAGCGGCTGCTCCAGCGCGTGACCGCGGACGCGCACGCCGCGCCCGTGGCGGTCGGGATCGTCGGGCGGGGCGGGACCGGCAAGTCGGCGCTGCTCGACGGGCTCGACGGGGTCTACGCCCAGGCCGGACTCCGCGTCCGCCGCTGCGCGGGTGGGTCGCCGGACGGTCAGCTCGACGGGCTCTCCGAGCCCTTCAAGCCCGACGACGTCCTCCTGGTCGACGACGCGCAGTGGCTCGGAGCCGAGACCCTGCGGGCGCTGTACCGCCTCGCTGAGCAGGCCGCCCTGGCGGGTACCCGCCTCGCCGTGGCGCATCGCCCGTGGCCGCGGTCAACGGCGCTCGCCGCGCTCGACACCGCGCTCACCCGGTTCCAGCCGCTCGTCGTGCTCGAGCACCTCGACCGGGCAGCGGTCGCCGAGCGGGCCACGGCGCTGCTGGGGACGTCGGCCGACACGGCGCTGCTCGACATCCTCTGTGACTGGACCGGCGGGCTGCCGGCCTACGTCGACAGCCTGGCTGCGGCGCTCCTCGACGAGGGGCAGGTCAGCTCCGGTCGGCTCCGCGGGCCGCCGCGCATGCCCGCAGCCGTGGTCGAGGTGATCCGGGCGCAGCTCGACCAACTCGACCCCGAGGCCCGGTCGGTCCTGGCGGCGACCAGCATCGACGCTCCGGTCGACGAGGGGCTCCTGTCGGCGCTCCTCGGCGTCGAGCCGGCCGGGATCGTCCAGGCCGTCGAGGCCGTGCAGGCGGCGGGGCTGATGCGACCGGACGGCAGGCTCGCGCTGGTCGTGCGCCACGCGGTCCGCCGGCTCACGCCGCTCGTGGCGCGCCGGACGCTCCAGGAGCGGCTGGCCGGGCTGATCGTCGACCGGGGTGGGAGCATGCTCGCCGCGGGCAAGCACCTGCTGGGGACCGGGGCGACCGGCGCCCGGGCGGCGGCGCTGCTGGAGGCCGCCGGGGACGAGGCGCTCGCCGAGTCGCCCGAGCTCGCGCGGTCCCTGTTCGACCAGGCGGTCCAGGCCGGCGCCCGGGCGGAGGCGGTCGTCGCCCGGCGCGCGGAGGCCGCGGCGTTCGCTGGGGACCTCGACGCCGCCCTGCGGCTGGCGGACCGCGCGGTCACCGACGCCGACACCCCCGACCGCGCCCGCGGCGTCCGCGTGGCCGCGGCGGTCCTCGCGCACCGCGGGCTGCTGGCGCGCAGCGCGCAGCTGCACCGGTCGCTTGCCGAGCAGTCGAATGGCGGCGAGGCCGCGCTCTCGCACCTCCTGTCGGTCCCCGGGCTGCTCGGCACCGGGAGCCTGGAGCAGGCCACGCAGGCGCTGACCGCGGGGGACGGGCAGGCCAGCGGGCCGCTGTCGCTGCTGGTGGACGCGGTCGCGCTGACCGCGCGGGGCCTGCACCAAGCCGTGACCGGCTCGGTGACCGTGGCGCTGTCCGCGCTCGTCCAGGCGGCGTCGCTGCTCGAGTCGTCGGGTCGGGCGGTGCTCCTGCCCGACACGCCAGCGGCGCTCGCCGCGGTGGTCGCGCACCACAGCGGCGACTTCGACGTCGCCGACTCCGTCCTGGAGCGCGCGATCGTGGCCGGGGTCGGCGAGCCGCTCATGGCAGCCCGGCACCGCCTCCTCCAGGGGTGGACGGCGCTGCGGCGCGGCCACGGCCAGCTCGCCAGGACCGGCCTGGACCTGGCCCGGAGCCTGGCGCACATGGAGCGCGAGCGGCTCGAGCCGCGCGACGAGCTCTACGCGACCGCGCTCGAGGTCGGGATCGCCCGGCGCCAGGGTGACCTCGACAGGCTGATGACCGCGTGGCGGCAGGCGCGTGAGGCGCTCATGCGCCACCCGGTCGACCTCTTCGTGCTTCAGCCACTCGGCGAGCTCGCGGTCGGTGCCGCGCGGCTGGGGGAGCTGCGGTGGATCCAGCCGTTTGTCGATGACGCGTGGAGCCTGCTCGATCGGCTGGGCAGTCCGCCGCTGTGGTCTGTGCCGATGCGGTGGTACGCGCTGCAGTCGGCGGTCGCCGCCGACGACCTCACGGCGGTCAAACACCACGCTGAGGTTCTGGACGGGGCGGGCGCCGACGGCGAGCACGGCGAGGCCCTGGCAGCCGCCGCCCAAACCTGGACGCGGGTCCTGACCGACGACATCGACGCGGCGAGGATCGAGGCCGTCGCGCGTCGCCTCCAGGCCGCCGGCCTGGCGTGGGAGGCGTCCAAGCTGGCCGGCGCCGGCGCCATCCGCGCCCGGGACCCAGCCGTGATGCGCGCGCTGCTCGGCTACGCGCGGTCCGTGCAGGCTGCAGGCCTCGTCCAGGAGGCCCCGTCCGCTGGCGCGACGCTCTCCGAGCGCGAGCGTGAGGTCGCCTCGTTCGTGCTCACCGGCCTGACGTACAAGGAGATCGGCGTACAGCTGTTCATCTCCGCGAAGACCGTCGAGCACCATGTCGCGCGGATCCGCCAGCGGCTCGGCGCGACCACCCGAGCCGAGCTGCTCGCTCAGCTCCGCACCCTCTTCGCCCAGCCCGACGCGCCGTAGCGCGCTTGTGGCCAGGATTCGTCACGCATCCGTGACGAATCCTGGCCGACCGCTGTTGGTCAGGGCGGCGAGCAGGCCCTCGCAGGTGCGGACCACGACTCGGGCGGCGTCGGCGACGGCGCGGGGCGACAGGGGGCTCTCGGCGCGGCGCTGCCACCGCGCGACCGCGTCGAGGGCGGCGTGGCGCAGGTCTTCGGCGTCGGCCTCGTCTGGCAGGCCGAGCCGGGCGCCTGGGCTCGTCCCCGCTCCGCCGAGCAGCCGCTCGGCCTCGTCGAGTTCGCCCGCGCCGAGCGCGACCGCGCCGGTCCGGAGCGCGTTGAGCAGGCGCAGCTCAGCGAAGGCGTGCGCGCCGGCGAGGATGCGCTCGACCTCGGCCGCGAGCGGCTGGGTGCCCGGGCGCGGCTGGTGACGCAGCACGTGGTCCAGGCCGAGCAGCGCGGAGCGGGCCTTCAGCAGGTCCCGGCGCTGCGTGAACTGGGTCGCGAGGACCTCGCGGAGCTCGTCCAGCCCGCTCCGCCGCACAAGCTGCGGCGCGAGCTCGGACGCGCTGGCGGCCCCCTGCCGGATCAGCGTGGACGCCAGCCGTACCCCGTACAGGCCGAACCGTCGCAACAGCGCCGCCCGCTCCTCCGGCGCGAGCGGGATCGGCGTCTGGGCGCGCGCGAAGCGGTCGGCTGACAGCAGCAGTCTCTCCGCCTCGTCACGGGGTGCGGTGGCCACCCGCACCAGCGCCGCGTACTCGGCCTCCCGCAGCGTCATCCCTGCCTGGGCGAGCAGACCCGCGACCGGCACGACCGTCTGGCACAGCCGGCGCACCTGCGGGTCGGAGCGGTAACGCTTCGCGATCCGCTTCGCGGAGAACAGCGAGTCGATCCGCCCGACCCCGATCTCGTCGGCGCGGGACAGCACCCCGATCGCGTTGACCGGCGTCGCCCTCGCCATGTTGTCGTCGTGGAACGACTCGAGAAAACGGACGTCGGTCGCGTGGACGTGGCGCATGAGGTACAGGACCGCGTCGGCGGGCGTGGGAGCGTCAACAGGCGCGAGAAATGCCTGCGTGCGGACCGACGTCTCCGTGGAGATCGACGCGATGCCCGGGGTGTCGATGAGCGTCGTCGTCCGCAGGCGGCCCGACGGCCAGTCGACGACGATCCGCTCGACGTCGGCCGGCGGCGTGCCCTCCAGGTCGATCGCGAGCGCGCCGTGCTCGCGGCCCAGCGGGATCTGGCGCGCCGCGCCCTCGCGGGGATGCAGCGTCACGCGCGGCGTGAGCCCGTCCCGGTACCACGTCACGATCTGGGTGCACTCGCTGACGTCGGTCGCGGCGATCTCCTCGCCTACCAGCGCGTTCAACAGGGTCGACTTGCCGGCCTTCACCTTCCCGGCGACCGCGACGCGCAACGGCTCGTCGAGGCGGTCGAGCAGCCCCCGGAGCGTCGCGGCCTGGGGGCTGCCGGCGTAGACCTCGACCGCGCTGCGCAGGACCGCGCGGACCACGGCGACCAGGCTCGGTTCGGCCATCAGCCTGGTGCCAGCGCCTGCGCGCGGCGGTCGAGCGCCTCGAGCCGGTTGAGCTCGGCATGCAGGTCCCGGATCCGCCGCTCGCGCTCGGCCTGGTCGGCCTGCACGGCGCGCTGCGCCGCGGCGAGGGACTCGCTCAACGAGCGGTGGAACTCCTCAGCCTGGGCGGTGAAGTGGTCGCGCAGCGTCCGCTGAATCCGGCGCAGCGTGTCCCGCGAGTCCTTGCCCACCTGGAAGCCCACGTCGTCGAGGTAGCGGCGGATCGCGGATTTCGCCTGAGAGCGGCGGAGCGCGAGCTGCCGGTCGCGCTCGTCACGGACCGACTTGCCGCCAAGGAGGAGTCCGGCGCCGACGGAGACCGGGTTGAGCACCGCCATGCCGGCGATGCTGCCGAGCATCCCGAACATCAGCATCCCGCCGTAGGAGCCGCGCAGCGCGGTGAGCGCCTTCGAGCCGACCCCGAACCCCGCCATCTCGGGCCGCTCGGCCTGTGCGATCCGGCCGAGCACCGTCGTCGCGCCGCCCACGTCGATACCGGGCAGCAGCCCCGTTCCACCCTCCTCGAAATGCTCGGCGACCTGGCTTGCGAGCCACTTCGCGCGCTGCGCGGCCCAGACGTAGTTCGCGGAGGCGGCGGCGCTGGTCTGCTGATACAGCCACGCCTCGGTCTGCTCCCACGCCGTGGCCGGGTCGTCGTCCTCGACCGCGTCGTCGGCCTGCCTGGAAACCTGCCGGAGCCGGTCACGGAAGTCGAAATCGACGTCCGCGATCAGGTCGGCGATCCCGTCCCCGAGCGTCTGCTGCCACCGCGCCGACCGCTGCCGCAGCTCGTCCGCCCGCTGCTTCGCACGCTCGAGCTCGGCGATCAGGCCCGCTGCCCGCTGTGGGTCGGTCTGGGCCGCCAGCTCGGCGCGGAAGGTCGCCTGGAGCTGCTCGCTGACCGCGAGGACGTCGTGGGCCACCGACCGGCGGACAAGGCGCTCGGCCTCGGCGATCACCCGGTCGCGCAGGTAGTCGAGGAGCTTCGGGAATCCCGACTCGGCGTTCAGCGCCCGGTCCTGCGTGCGCACCGCATGGAGTCGAAGCGTCGAGGAGACCGGGAGCAGCTCGGCCTCGATCCCAGCCTGGACGAGGTGCCGGGCGTTGTGCTCGGCGACCCTCCGCCAGTCCGGGTAGAAGTCGGTCTTCGTCAGGACGCACACCACGTTCGGGCACAGGCGCATCGCCGCCCGGAGGAACTCCAGCTCCGGGGCCGTGTACTCCTGCGCGGCGTCCGACACCAACACCACCGCGTCCGCCGAGGGCAGCGCCGCCATCGTGCTCGCGCCGTACACCGAGCCGAGCCCGCCGACGCCCGGCGTGTCCACGAGCACGAGCCCCGCCTGGAGGAGCTGGCGGGGGATGCCCACCTCCGCGCACTTCAGGCGCCGCCGGTTCCCCGGGTTGCCGGCCTCCGAGACATACTCGGCCAGCTGCTCGATCGGAACCGAGACGACGACCGGGGACTCGTCGCCCTCGTCGCCTTCGCGGACGAGCGTGACCACGGGCGTGTCCGAGTACCGCACCGCGGTCGGCACCGCGGTGGAGATGTCGTCGTCGACCGGGCAGATCGGCGCGTTCACCAGCGCGTTCACGAGCAGGCTCTTGCCCTGCTTGAACTCGCCGACCACCAGCACCCGCATCGCCGGGTCGATCAGCCGTCGCCGGGTCTGCTGCAGCCGCGCCGCGAGATCGGGCCGCTGGTAGGCCGTCGCCGCCTGCAGCGCGACGTCCACCGTCGCCAGCGCCGGGTTCACCGGCTCCTCTGCCATCCGTGCTCCCTGCCCCAGATCTGATCGCGCTCCTGGCGCGTGCTCGTACGCTACGTCGTCAAGACACGGCGAACCGGCTTCGCGCCCCCCACATCGCGAAGCCGGCCGCCGTGCCCGCCCCAGTCAGCCGACGATGACGCTGTCGTCGACGCCGTCGTTGTCCTCGGTGTTGAAGCTGTCGTCGATGTCGACGTCTGTGCGGGTGTCGGTGTTGCCGATCTCGCTGTCGTCGATGTCGATGCTGTTGTCGGTGTTGAAGCTGTCGTCGTACTCGACGCTCTCGTCGATCGTCTGGCGGGCCGAGCCGCGGTCGCCCGTGTTCACGTTGGCCTGGACGTCGCCGTCGCCGAAGTTGGTGAGGTTGACGTCGTTGTCCTCGTAACGGCCTTCGGCGTCCCCGACCAGCGAGATCGCGCCGCCACGGTCGACGGTCACGTCGCGGAGCTCGGCGTTCGTGACGTCGCCGTCGCCGAAGCCGACCGCGGTGCTGTCCTGCGCGACCTTGTTGTGATCGCCCAGGACCACGTCGTCGATGTCCGACTGGTTCGCGGCGAGGCCGCTGTTCTCACCGGTGATGACCTGTGAGTCCCTGAGGTCACGGCCCACGGCGACGCCGCCGTCATCGGCCACGACGTTGCCGTCGCCGACCACGTTGCCGTCGCCGGAGACGACCGTCGAGTCGATGTCGATCTCCTGGTCGAAGTAGACGTCGTCGCCCGCCTGGATCTGGGTGTTCACCGAGTTGTCGACGATCGTGTCGTTGTCCTGGACGTAGGTGTAGTTGCTCGTCATGTAGCTGACGTACTCGTGGACGGGCTCCCAGTCGCCGCCGTGCTTGGGCGGGGGCGGGGGCTCGACGTGCTGTCCGACGTTGACCCGGGCGCCGGTGCTGTACTCCCGGGAGAAGTCGCCCTGTTGGCGCTGGGCGCTCACCGGCAGGGTGTCGAAGTAGAGCCCGACCGCCTCGTAGAGCTCGACCGCGTCCAGGTCACCGTAGTCCTCGGACGCCAGGTAGTCCCGCAGCGGCTCCTCTTGCAGCTCCTCGTCGCCGAACCAGCGCCCGATCAGGTCGAGCAGTGAAGCAAGAACGTTTGTCATCGGTGGTGCCTCCCTCTTGTTGGCCGTCTGGTGGCTTGCGGTGTGTCCGCCAGCCCGCAAGCAACACGATACGGCCCCCCCGACACCCCCCACATCGGGGATAACGCTTGTTCCTCGGCTCCACGTATAGGGGATGCCTTGACACCCTCGTTAGGGGGAATAGGGGCTACGATAGGGGATTGAGCGTGCCCGTATCGGCGGGGCTGTCTGGGGCGTCTGTAGTAGGTGGGAGCACCGATTCGCGGCTTCTCGAGCAACCGGCACGGACGTAAGGAGCAGGTGGATGGGCTATCAGCTCGGTATCGATCTCGGCACGACGTACACCGCCGCGGCGATCTGCCGCGACGGGTCCCCCGAGATCGCGCCGCTCGGTACGCGGGCCGCCGTGGTCCCGTCGGTGCTGTTCGTCAGCCAGGACGGGAGCGTGCTGACGGGTGACGCGGCGAACCGCCGCGCCGCCACCGAGGCGGATCGGGTCGCGCGCGAGTTCAAGCGGCGGATCGGCGACCCGACGCCGCTCGTCGTGGGCGGTGTCCCGTACAGCGCGGAGGCGCTGGCCGCCAAGCTGCTCCGCTGGGTCGTGGGCAAGGTCAGCGAGGGTCAGGGCGGCCCGCCGCAGCGCCTGGTGATCACCCAGCCGGCGAGCTGGGGCCCGTACAAGCAGGACGCGTTCGCCCAAGCTGTGCGGATGGCTGAGCTGGGTGACGTAGTGATGCTGACCGAGCCCGAGGCGGCAGCGATCTCCTACGCGTCGGCCGAGCGGGTCGACGTGGGCAGCACGGTCGCGGTCTACGACCTGGGCGGTGGGACGTTCGACGCGGTGGTGCTGCGCAAGACGCGGGCCGGCTTCGACCTGCTGGGAGCGCCGGAGGGAATCGAGCGGCTGGGTGGGGTCGATTTCGACGAGACGGTCTTCACGCACGTGCAGCGTGCGCTGGACGCCCGCGCCCTGGAGCAGCTGGATCCACACGATCCGACCGCGCTGGCCGCGATGGCGCGGTTACGCCAGGAGTGCGTCGACGCCAAGGAGGCGCTGTCGAGCGACACGGACGTGTCGATCCCGGTCCTGCTGCCACACCTGCGGACGCAGGTACGGCTGGTCCGCAGTGAGTTCGAGGCGATGATCCGCCCGGCGGTGGGCGACACGATCGCGGCGTTGCGGCGGGCAATGCGGTCGGCGCAGGTCGAGCCCGAGGATCTGAGCGCCGTGCTGTTGGTAGGCGGGTCGTCACGGATCCCCCTGGTGGCGCAGATGGTGTCCGCCGAGCTCGGGCGGCCCGTCGCCCTCGACGCCCACCCCAAGCACGCGACCGCCCTCGGCGCAGCCCTGGCCGCGGGAGGCCACCAAGCGCTCCGGATCGGCATCGGCGAGCCGCCCCTGCCGCCGGTCACCCAGGCTCCGGTCACCCAGGCTCCGGTCACCCAGGCTCCGGTCACCCAGGGCGTGGACACGCGGCCACCGCCGCGGCCCCCCCTCGTGGCGCCGTCCGTCTCGCACTTCCTGGGCGGAGCCGCGCCCGCCCGTACACGGCGGGGCACGCCCCCCAAAGCACCCCCAGAAGCACCCCCGTTCCCCCACCGCGACACCACCCGTGGGCCCCTGCCGACGGCACGGGGGCGTCACCGTGACCCGCTGACCGTGCTGCTCGTCGCTGCGGCCCTGGCCGCGTCTGCCGTCCTGCCATTCCTCTGGATGAGCACGGGCTGGCGGCAGGACTCGACCGCTCCCACGACATCCCCCGCCACACCCACGGCAGACCCGTCGGCGCCGGCCGTCGTCGCCCCCGTACCAGAGCCGGCCCCGGCTCGCGTCACCCCCGTCCAGCCAGCACGGCGGGAAGCCGCCGCTCGGCCGCGAGCCTCCATCCCGCCGCCGACGAACCCTCCGACGAACCTGCCACCGACGACTCCGCCGACGCCCACGCCGACCCCGTCGCCCACGCCGTCGCCGTCACCCTCGCCGTCACCCTCGCCGTCGCCGTCGCCCTCGCCGTCGCCGTCGCCCTCGCCGTCGCCCTCGCCGTCGCCGTCGCCCTCCCCGTCACCGTCACCGTCGCCCACGCCGACCCCGACGCCGACCCCGACCCCGTCCGGGCGGGCCGCTTAGGACCCGGGTCGAAATAACGTTGTCGTTTGGGCGGTGTTCGCCCTTGTGGCCAGGATTCGTCACGTATGCGTGACGAATCCTGGCCATATGACGATTTTGAGAGTTCGCGCAGTGGCCCGGGATGCGGCTGGAGCGCGAAGCCGTGCGGCTTTCCTTCGCAGCCGCGCGAGGCCGCGTCCGGCACCCGCTTGCGCGGCATGACCTGCGGTCTCCGAGCGCCACGCGGACTGGCGCGGGCGTCGGCGCCGCTGCGTGCCCACCCCGCCGCCAGGGCACACCGAGCT
>JBOGEB010000098.1:0-15211 GCA_050743125.1 Egibacteraceae bacterium | reverse complement strand
GCCTTCGCCGGCGATTTCGCGCTGCCGCCCCGCGGAGGTTCGACACCTAATTTCCAGGGTGTCCGATAGGCCTGGTTGGGGCCTATCGTCCAGTGACTAAACTCGGGCCTCACTCGTGACAACGCTCGCTGGCGGTGCGTCGGCGAGCGGGGTGAACAAGCCCGAGGGAGACGCGTGTCTGGAAACCTCGCCGCGGCGTTCCAGTTCTTCGGCCGTGACCTCGCGGTCGACCTCGGCACGGCCAACACGCTCGTGTACGTGCGCAGTCGTGGCATCGTCCTGAACGAGCCGTCGGTCGTCGCGATCAACATGAAGAACGGCGCAATCCTCGCGGTCGGCTCTGAGGCGAAGCGGATGATCGGCCGGACCCCTGGGCACATCGTGGCGATCAGGCCGCTGAAGGACGGCGTGATCGCGGACTTCGACGTGACCGAGAAGATGCTCCGGTACTTCATCCAGAAGGTCCACCGGCGCCGGTCGACGTTCCTGAACAAGCCGCGGGTCGTCGTGTGCGTCCCGTCGGGGATCACTGGTGTCGAGCAGCGCGCCGTCGAGGAGGCGTCGATCCAGGCGGGTGCCAGGGCGGCGTACATCATCGAGGAGCCGATGGCGGCGGCGATCGGCGCTGGCCTCCCGGTCCACGAGCCGGCGGGCAACATGGTGGTCGACATCGGCGGCGGGACGACCGAGGTGGCGGTCATCTCGTTGGGTGGGATCGTCACCAGCGCGTCGATCCGCATCGGCGGTGACGAACTCGACGAGTCGATCATCAACTACGTGAAGAAGGAGTACTCGTTGATGCTCGGTGAGCGGACCGCCGAGGAGATCAAGATGGCGATCGGCAGCGCCTTCCCGCTGCCGGACGAGAGCCACGCCGAGATTCGTGGACGGGACCTCGTCTCCGGATTGCCGAAGACGATCATCATCAGCGCCGAGGAGGTGCGGCGGGCGATCGAGGAGCCGGTGAACTCGATCGTCGATGCGGTAAAGAACACCCTCGACCGTACCCCGCCCGAGCTTGCCGCCGACATCATGGACAAGGGCATCGTGCTCACCGGTGGGGGAGCGCTGCTTCAGGGCCTCGACGAGCGGCTGAAGCACGAGACCGGCATGCCGATCCACTCGGCCGAGAACCCCCTGCACTCGGTAGCGATCGGATCAGGCAAGTGCCTCGAGGAGTTCGAGGCGCTCAAGCGGGTGCTGATCTCCAGCTCCCGGCACTGAGCCGACTCCAGGGGCCTGGCCCGTGCGAGATGCGTAGTCGCTCCACGCTGGTGATCTTGATCCTTGTCTCGGTAGGCCTGATGACGCTCAGCTACCGGCAGGGATCTACCGGTCCTCTGGCCCGCGTCGAACGCGGGGCGACGACGGTCGTGGCGCCGGTCCAGAGGGGATTCGCCGCGCTGGTCCGGCCCATCGGCGGGCTGCTCGCCTCGATCGGTCAGCTCGGGCACCTGCGAACGGAGAACCAGCAGCTCCGCGCGGCCCTGGAGCAGCTCGGCCAGAGGCGGATCTGGACGGCGGAGGTCGAGCGCGAGAACAGCCGGCTGCGGAGCCTGCTCGACTTCCAAAAGCGCTTCCAGCTCGTCACCACCGGGGCGCAGGTGATCGCCCCACCGCCTGGCGTGCTGGAGTGGCGGGTCCTGGTCGACGTCGGAGCGGCCGAGGGCGTCGAGACCGGCATGGCGGTGGTGAACGCCCAGGGGCTGGTCGGGCGAGTCGTGGAGGTCACCGCCAAGTACTCGTGGGTCGAGCTCGCCACGAGCCCCTCGGCTGGCTACGCGGTGCGGATCGTCCAGAACGGCGAGGTCGGCGCGCTGAGCGGGCGCGGCCCTGAGCCCTACCAGCTCGAGGTCTACGACACCGAAGCCGAGCTGCCCAAGGACGCCGAGATCGTCACCCAGTCCTACCAGGGCAGCCGGATCCCCGACGGCATTCCCATCGGCGGGGTGTCCTCGCCGCCCGGCGGGCTCGCCCAGGGCACGCGCTTCCTCGAGGCGCGGCCGTACGTCGACTTCACCGCCCTCGGCACCGTGCTAGTCGTCCTCAATGCGCCCTGGAGACCGCAGGAGTTCGACCCGAGTGAGGTCGTCACCGACCCCAACCCGCCCCGGCCGCCGCCGCCAGGCGAGCGCGGGACGATGCCCGGCGCGCCAGCGCTCGCCCCAGCCCCCAAGGGGACCATGGGCGGGGACGGCTCCGACCAGGGGCGGGCTCGGCAGACCGAGACCGGCTCGGGCGGCTGATGGTCACCCGGGTGGCGGTGATGGCCGTCGTGACTATGGCAGCCCTGCTCCTTCAAACCGTGGCCATGCCCGCCTTCGCGGTGTTTGGCTGGCGGCCCGACCTGATCACGCTCACGGTGATCGGCTTCGCGCTGGCCGACGGCCCGCAAACGGGCGTCCGGTACGGCTTCGCTGCCGGCCTCGTCCGTGATCTCGCGTCCGGCGGCGGTCGGCTTGCCCTGTCCTCGCTCGTGCTCCTGCTCGTCGGCTGGGTGACGGGCCAGTCCCGTCGCTACCTCACCGGCTCGCCGATCGGCGGGCAGATGGCCGTCGGGGGGATCGCCAGCGCCGCCGCGGTGCTCCTGCAGGGACTCCTCGGAGCGCTGCTCGGGGTCGGCCAACAGGGTGGGCTCGTCCTCCTCGAGGGGGCGGCCGTGATCGGTATCTACAACGCCGTGCTCGCCCCGGTGGTGTTCTGGCCCCTGACCAGGATCTCCGCACGCCTCGCCGGGGATCCTCTCGCCAGCGTGTAGCGTCGCTGTAAGCGCAGCGGACAAGCCCGGCGAAGCTCCCGTACCGGCGTGCTAGCCTCAAAACATGTGTCGAAACTCCTCGAGGGCTGTATCGCGGAGTCGCCGACGAAGGCTCACCAGGGCGTCTCACCGCCCTCCCCCCAAGGACGACTAGCGGCACCCGCCCAAGGCGCCCACTCTGACCCATGTTTCGACACACGCTCGTACTCCCCGTGCAGTCCAGCGCGCCCCCGGCTCCCACGGATCAGACGGAGAGCACACGGCTCCGGCTGGCCTTCCTTGGGCTTCTGGTGGCTAGCCTCTTCGTGCTCCTCGTCGCGCGGCTGTGGTTCCTCCAGGTGATGGCGGGCGAGCGCTACGCTGCGGCAGCCGAGGGCAACGCTGTGCGCACGCTCAGCGTGGAGGCGCCCCGCGGTCGCCTGCTCGACCGTGACGGCGAGCCGATCGTCCGTAACCGCTACGCGCAGGTCGTGAGCGTCCAGCCGGGTGAGATCCCGCGGCAGCGCAAGCAGGCGGTCCTGTCCGACCTTGCTGACCTGCTCGGTATCCCGGTCACGGAACTCTCCAGGCGGATCGAGGGATCCCGCGTCAGCCCGTTCCGCCCCAGTCCGGTCGCGGTCGACGTACCGGTGGACATCGTCTTCTACATCCACGAGAACGCCTCGACCCGGTTCCCTGGCGTCTACGCCGAACGCCTGCCGCTGCGGGACTACCCGTACGGGACGCTCGCGGCGCATCTCGTCGGCCATCTCGGCGAGATCAGCGCGGACCAGCTCTCCGAGCCGCAATTCAAGGGCTACCGGTCCGGCGACGTGATCGGCTGGGCGGGTGTCGAGCGCACGTATGAGCCCATCCTGCGCGGTGTCGAGGGCCGCCGGCAGGTGCTCGTCAACGCAGTCGGCAAGGTCCTCGGCAACTTCCGCGAGGAGCCGCCCAAGCCGGGTGGGGACGTCAGACTCACAATCGTCCTCCAGGCGCAGCAGCAGGTCGAGAAGGCGCTCGCCAACGGCATCGCGGTGGCCCAGCGCCAGTACGACAAGGAGGAGGGTCGCGGACGGGGTGGATTGTTCAAGGCGCCCGCCGGCGCTGCGGTCGTGCTCGATCCGCGCAGTGGCGAGGTCGTCGCGATGGCCTCGTTCCCGGCCTACTCCCCGGCCGAGTTCGTGGGCGGTGTGAGCCAGCAGTACTGGAGCTGGCTCCAGGACAAGAACAACGCGTTCCCGTTGATCAACCGGTCGATCCAGGCGAGCTACCCGCCGGGATCGGTGTTCAAGGTCGTGTCGGCCGCAGCGGCGTTGCAGGGCGGGTATCTGTCCCAGTCCGGCCAGCTTCCCTGCCCGGCCTCGTACGAGTGGAACGGCACGGTGTACCGCAACTGGCGGAAGCGCGACTCGGGCAGCATGGACCTCGCCACGGCGCTCGAGCAGTCGTGCGACACCGTCTTCTACCAACTCGCCCGCTCGATGTGGCAGGACGAGCAGGCGACGCCGAAGGGCCAGCCAACCTTCGAGCGGCTCGCGGACGAGGCCCGCGGCTGGGGGCTGGGGAAGGACACCGGCGTCGACCTGCCCGGCGAGCGGGCCGGCGTGGTGCCGGGCCGCGGGTGGAAGCGCGGATTCTGGGAGCGGGCCCGCAGCGGCTACTGCGTCCAGGCGCAGCGCTCTGACCTCGGCGGTTACGCACGGCGGCTCTACACCGAACTGTGCAGCCCGCGCGGCGCTGTCTGGCGGGGTGGGGACGAGGTGAACATGGCGATCGGACAGGGTGACGTCCAGACCACACCGCTGCAGGTCGCGGACCTGTTCGCCGGCATCGCGAACCAGGGGACGGTCATGCGTCCGCACGTCGTGCGGGAGATCGTTCGCCGTGACGGCAGCCGCGAGCCGGCCAAGCCCCAACCGTTGGTCACCCTGCCGGTCAGCGCCGCCGACCTCGCCTACATCCAGTCCGGGCTCGTCCGCGTGACCGGGCCTGGTGGCACTGCGGGTGGGGCCTTCGACGGCTTGGGTGTCCCGATCGCCGGCAAGACCGGCACCGCCGAGTTCGGCAAGTCCAAGCAGCCGTTCGCCTGGTTCGCCGGCTACAATACCCAGCCGGTCAGCGGCGCGCAGTACGTAGTCGTCGTGATGGTCGAGGAGGGCGGCGGAGGCAGCCAAACCGCCGCTCCGATCGTCCGCCGGATCTTCGAGGACTTGTTCGGACTCGAGCAGACCGCGATCGCGCCCGGCGTCCCGACGGACTGAGAACGTGTTTGAGAACTGCCTTAATGGTCATGCCCCGTCGGGTTCCGCTCCTTTAGGGCGGGTGGGGGAGGTTGGTGCGGTCGGCCAGAGCCTCTTTCCGGAAGAGGCATGACCACATGTCGCCATATTGTTTCATCGGAACTGCTGCGGTTGGTGGCAAGGGCCACCCGAAACCGCGCTACGTACGCCTCATAGTCGCGTTACAAACACGTTTTAAGGGTTACCGGATGATGAGCACCAGAAATGTCAGCGTACAAAGTAAGCGGGAATCCGAGGGCTAGGACCCGGCGTGGCCAAGACGATCTACGAGGACGCTCAGTCCGAGCAGCGACGCTGGGACAGCACGCATGCCCCGGTCCGGCACGTCGACCCGCTGCTCGCGGTCGCGGCCATCCTGCTCGCCGGGTTCGGGATAGTGATGATCCACTCGGCGACGTACCACCGGCTTGCCGCGTCCGGCCAGAGCGAGCTCTACTACGTGACCCGCCAGCTCGTCGCCTTGGGCATCGGCCTCGCGGGGATGATGGCGGCGACCGTGGTCGACTACCGCGTCTACCGGGCCTGGTCGCCGCTGCTCTACGGCGGCACGCTGCTCATGCTCGGCTACGTGCTGGTCGGCGGGACCGTGGTCAACGGGTCACGCGCTTGGATCGCGGTCGGCGGCTTCCAGTTCCAGCCCAGCGAACTCGCCAAGGTCGCGACGATCCTCATGCTCGCCGCGCTGTTCCACGAGCGGCGCGAGGAGGCGCTCGGCCTCCGGGCGCTCGTCGAGGCGCTGGGCGTCGCGGCCGTGCCGATGGGCCTCATCCTCCTCCAACCCGACTTCGGCACCTTCATGGCGTACGTGGCCATCGTGTTCGGCGTGCTCCTGCTCGCCCGCGTGCGGGTGCGGTACATGGTCGCCCTGACGCTGATCGGCGTGACCGCAATCACCGCGGTGCTGCTCTCGGGCGCGCTCGCGGACTACCAGGTCGCCCGCCTCACCTCGTTCGTGAACCCCGACCAGGCCCGGCCGGCGGACATCTACAACGTCCGCCAGGCCCAGATCGCCGTCGGGTCCGGGCAGTTCCTCGGCCGAGGGCTGGGGCGCGGCTCGCAGACCGCCCTGTCGTTCGTGCCGGAGAACCAGACCGACTTCATCTTCACGGTGGTGGGCGAGGAGCTCGGGTTCGTCGGGTCGATGCTCATGCTTGGCGCGTTCGCGCTGATCCTCTGGCGCGGCCTCCGCATCGCCGCGCTGTCCCATGACACGTTCGGCACGCTGATCGCCGGCGGCGTCGTGACCGTGCTCGCCTTCCAGCTATTCATCAATGTCGGCATGGCAATCGGAATCCTGCCGGTCACTGGCCTGACCCTGCCGTTCGTCTCCTACGGCGGCACCAGCCTGGTCAGCTCCTTCCTCATGATCGGGCTTCTCCAGAACGTCCATATGCGCCGATTCAGCTAAATTCCCACGGTGACGGGTTGCTCGGCTCGGTACAATGGCCTCAGCCCGGATGGCCATCGTCCGGGCACGCCATGCGCACCGCTTCGTATCTGCTGTTCTCTGCTTTTGTCGATGTCATCTCACCACCCCGCTCTCGAATCCGTCTGGCCCCAATTGGAGCCGGTCTTGACCAGCGTCCGCAAGCCGGCTCGATACGTCGGTGGCGAGGACAACATCGTGGTCAAGGACCACGCCGCGATGGACAGCTCCTGGCTTCTGGTGTACCCAGACGCGTACGAGGTCGGCCAGCCGAACCAGGGGATCCAGATCCTCTACGAGGTGCTGAACGAGCGGCCGACCACCGTCGCCGAGCGTGGATTCGCGCCGTGGCCCGACATGGAAGCGGTGATGCGGGAGCGGACGATCCCGTTCTTCTCGCTGGAGCGCCACCTCCCCATGCGGGCGTTCGACGTCGTGGCGTTCAGCCTGGCGGCCGAGGTGGGCTACACGAACCTCCTCAACTGCCTTGACCTCGGCGGGGTGCCCCTGCACAGCGCAAACCGCGACGCCAGCGCCCCGCTGGTCGTCATCGGTGGCCATGCCGCGTTCAATCCCGAGCCGCTCGCTCCGTTCATCGACGTGGTCTGCGCCGGTGACGGCGAGGAGTTCGTCGGCGAACTCGACGACGTCGTCAAGGCATGGCAGCGGCATGGGTGGGACCGGGAGCGGCTTCTCCGCGAGGTGGGCCGCATCCCCGGGGCGTACCTGCCCGCATGGTACGAGCCGGAGTATCTTGCGGCCGGCCGACTGCGGGGGACGTTCCCCAGACACGACGGCGCCCCGTACCGCGTGCCGAAGCGGACGGTGAGCGACCTCGACTCTTGGCCCTACCCCAAGCGGACGATCGTCCCTCTCACCGAGACGGTCCACGAGCGCTACAGCGTGGAGATCTTCCGTGGCTGCACCCGGGGGTGCCGCTTCTGCCAGGCTGGCATGATCACCCGTCCGGTTCGCGAGCGGTCACGGGAGACGATCGTCCAAATGGTCCGGTCTGGGTTGAAGCACACCGGCTTCGACGAGGTTGGTCTGCTCTCGCTGTCGAGTGCGGACCATTCGGACATCCTCGGTCTCTGTGGCGACCTCGCTCGGGAGTACGAGGGCACGGCCACGTCGCTGTCGCTGCCGTCCACTCGTGTGGACGCGTTCAACGTGACGCTGGCCGAGCAGCTAATCCGAGGTGGCCGGCGCGCCGGTCTGACGTTCGCTCCCGAGGCGGGAACGGAGCGGATGCGCAAGGTGATCAACAAGATGGTCAGCGAGGCGGACGTGCTGCGAACCGCCGACGCTGCATTTGCCAATGGATGGCGGCACATCAAGCTCTACTTCATGATCGGCTTGCCCACCGAGACCGACGAGGACGTCCTCGGCATCGCCGAACTCGGCCTCAAGGTGTTGCGGATCGGCAGGCAGTACGGCCGCAAGAACAAGGTCACGGTGTCGGTCGGCGGTTTCGTGCCGAAGCCGCATACGCCGTTCCAGTGGGCCGCGCAGGACGCGCCGGAGGAGCTGAGCCGCAAGCTCAACCTCATCAAGCGGCGCGTCGCGACAGATCGCAACCTGAACCTGCGCTACCACAAGCCCGAGCCCGCAGTCGTCGAGGGGCTACTCGCCCGCGGTGACCGCCAGGTCGCGGCCGTGGTCCAGCGTGCGTTCGAGCTCGGCGCGCGGTTCGAGGGCTGGGACGAGCTGTTCGACTACGAGATCTGGATGCGTGCGGCCGCAGAGGTCGGCGTCGATGTCGGTTGGTTCACCCGCCGTGAGCGCGGCGAGGACGAGGTGTTTCCGTGGGACCACCTCGATTCCGGGCTGGAGAAGGACTGGCTCTGGAAGGACTGGCGCGACGCCGTCGAATCTGAGGCGGAGCTCGAGGATTGCCGCTGGACCCCCTGCTATGACTGCGGGGTGTGCCCTGGACTGGATCTGCAGCACCAGACCGGGCACCTACCGATCTCCAGTGCGGGTACGGGTTAGATACAAAAAGTCCGGCAAGCTCCGGTTCATATCTGCAATCGATCTCGGCCGTGTGTGGGAGCGCGCGCTCCGCAAGGCCGACTTGCCCATCGCGTTCAGCGAGGGCTTCACGCCGCACCCGAAGATCAGCTTCGCCGATGCCCTGCCCCTCGGGTACGCATCGACAGGAGAGTACGCTGAGCTGGCGTTCGCTCTTCCTGTGGCGCTCGACCGGGCAGTCGGGGCGCTCAACGTCGCATTTCCTCAAGGGCTCGCGGTGTTGGATGCGGTCGAGGTCGCCGAGGGCGCACCGAAGCTTGCGACGTGGCTGCGCGCCTCGTGCTGGGACGTCGCGTACCCTGAGGCTGGCGGCCTTGGTCATTCGGGGAGTCCCCCGGACCCCCCGGATTGTCGGGGGACTCCCCCGGACCCCCTGGCCGAGGCGGTCGACGCCGTACGCGCCGCCGAGGCGCTGCCAGCCACACGCGAGCGCAAGGGGCTGCCGGTCACCATCGACCTGCGTCCCGCCATCCACCAGATCTTCAACCGCGGCGCATGCGTGCGCGTGACGCTGCACCATCTCGAGCCGCTGGTGCGTCCTCTGCACGTGCACCTCGCGCTCCGAAGCTTTCATCCCGGGCTACCCAACGCGACGCTGTACACCCGCGTTGCCCAGGGCACTCCCGTAGACGAGGGCCTGATCGAGGTCCTCAGCGGCCAGCTCGTGCCGCCGCACCCTGAACCGACCCCACCCGAGAGCGCTCGCCACCTCTCGGCACCAGGTCGACTGACGTAAAGGCAACAACATGACCGAAAAAAGCAAATCCCTGACACCTCCAGAGTCTCCAGGGGCGTCCCCCCCAACCCTTCCACCTGAGACCCGCACCCGGACCCGCACCCGTGTCCGCCCTGTGTCTTCGGGGCCGCTGCAGAAGGAGACGGAGGAGCCGACCCGCAGGCGCACACGCAGCCGGGAGCCCGCCCAGGCCCAGCCGGTTGCGCCCTCGCCAGCCGAGCCTGCGATGAACAGCGGGGACGTCCCCCCGCGACCCCTCACAAAGGACGAGCCGGACAGCCGGCGCACCGTCCGGACGCGAACCCGCCGGCCGGTCGTGACTGACCCGTTCCGGGTCACCGTCAACGAGAACCCGGAGCCTGCGGGGGCGTCCCCAGGGTCCCCTCTGGGGTTCCGGACCCCCTCACAGCGCCCCTCACAGCCTCAGCCGGCCGCCGCCCCGGCTGACCGGGGTGCGGATGGGGAACCCACGGGGACGGAGCGCGAGCAGCCGGTGCTGCGACGCCGCCAGCGTCGCCGGAGCACCGCACGGGTGGACGAGGCCGTGACTGCGGTCGTGAGCACGAGTGCCCCTGGCGGGGACGGGCAACCCGCGACGGACGTGGAACCCGCCGAGGCTGCGGACAAGGCGCCCGCGCAGGCGCCGAAGATGAGCCGCACGCGGCGGCGGTCACGTGGGCGCCGGTCCGCCACCGCTACGAGGGGATCTGTGGGGGGGTCCGGAACCCCAGAGGGGACCCCGGAGACGCCTCCAACCCAGGCTGAGGAGACGAGCGAGGTCGCTCCTGCCGCCGAGGCCGTGGAGGACATGGCGAAGGCCGCCGCTCAGGCGGACAAGCCCGCTCCGACCCGCCTCCAGGCACGCACGCGCCGGCCGGCTGGGCGCGCCGCTGGCCGAAGCACCCGAGCTCGCACCAGCCGCCGGGTGCTCGGCGGGGTGAGCGAGGAGACCCGCCGCTCGATCACCGAGGGGCCGCCCCGCCGGATGCTGGTGTGCGTCGGTCTAGAGCGCACCCAGATCGCCGTACTCGAGGAGCGGGTCCTCGTCGAGCACTACGTCACCCACCGCCAGGACACGAGCTACGTCGGCAACATCTACCTCGGCCGTGTGCAGAACGTCCTGCCTGGGATGGAGGCGGCGTTCATCGACATCGGCAAGGGCCGCAACGGTGTGCTCTATGCGGGCGAAGTCAACTATGACGAGGCTGACCTGGACGGCGAGCTGCCGCGCATCGAGCAGACGCTCAAGCCCGGCCAGGCCGCGCTCGTCCAGGTCACGAAAGATCCCATGGGCACGAAGGGCGCGCGTCTCACGCAACACCTGTCGATCGCCGGGCGGTACTGCGTGCTCGCGCCGGGCGATGGGATGCTCGGGATCAGCCGCAAGCTCACCGACGAGGAGCGCGAGCGGCTGCGTAAGATCCTCAAGGCGATCAAGCCCGACGAGTACGGCCTGATCGTCCGCACCGCCGCCGAGGGCGCGACTGCGGAGCAGCTCGAGGCCGACGTGGCGCGGCTCGTACGGATATGGGAACAGGTCCACCAAAGGGCCGTCAAGGCCAAGCCCCTCGAGCCGGTGTACGAGGAGCCGGACCTCGTGATCCGCGTGATCCGCGACGTGTTCGGGCCGGAGTTCACCGAGCTGGTGGTCGACTCCGAGGATCTCGGCGCGCAAGTCCGAACCTACCTCGCCGATGTGAGCCCTGAGCTAGTCGATCGGGTCTCCGTCTACTCCGGCGAACAGAACATCCTCGACGCCTATGAGGTCACGAACCAGATCCGCCGCGCGCTCGAGAAGAAGGTGTGGCTGAAATCCGGCGGCTACCTCATCGTCGAGAAGACCGAGGCGATGTGGGTCATCGACGTGAACACCGGCAAGTTCGTGGGTGAGCACAACCTTGAGGAGACCGTTCTGAAGAACAACATCGAGGCCGCTGTCGAGATCACGCGGCAGCTCCGGCTCCGGGACATGGGCGGGATCATCGTGATCGACTTCGTCGACATGCTCCTGCCCGCGAACCGTGAGGAGGTGCTCAAGCGTTTCAAGCGCGAGCTGGCCCGTGACAAGACCAAGAGCCGCGTGATGGAGATCTCCAAGGTCGGCCTGGTCCAGATGACACGGAAAAACGTCAGCCAAGGCCTGCAGGAGAGCTTCATGACCCGCTGCGACGAGTGCGAGGGCCGCGGTCGCAAGATGGTGACGGACATCCTCTCTTGAGGCTCGGCAAGCCCCTGGGCTGGATCTGTGAGTGCACCCGGCTCGGGGGCAGGAGTTGAAAGGACGGCGTGGCGACCCTAGACTCGCCGAACGGTGCGCCTGGGCGCGCCGTCCTTTTATGCCCTTTTGAGTTGCCCTTCCACGTCCCGAGGAGAACCCATGTACGCCGTGGTCGCGACCGGAGGCAAGCAGTACCGCGTGACGGTCGGGGACACGCTCGACGTCGAGGTGTTGGAGCCCCGCGACGACGGCACCGTCGAGCTGCGTCCGGTCCTCATCGTCGGTGACGACGGGGAGATCACCGCCGCCAGGAACGCGCTCGGCTCCGCGCGGGTCAGGGCCAGCGTGATTGCCCAGCGGAAGGGCCCAAAAATCGTCGTTTTCAAGTACAAGAACAAGACCGGGTACCGGCGCAAGGCGGGCCATCGGCAGTCCCTCACCCGCATCCGGATCGACGAGATCAGCGCGTAGGAGTTTGCCAAATGGCACACAAAAAGGGTGGCGGATCGTCGAGCAACGGCCGTGATTCCAACCCGAAGATGCTTGGCGTGAAGCGTTTCGGCGGCCAGACGGTGACGACCGGCACGATCATCGTCCGCCAACGCGGCACGCGCATCCATCCCGGTTACAACGTCGGCCGTGGCGGGGACGACACCCTGTTCGCGCTCGCGGACGGTGTCGTTTCGTACCGCAACCGGGGCCAACGGAAGTTCGCGGACGTCGTCCCCGGCTGAACGGTCTCGGCTCGTTGTCTGACCTCCTGCGGGCTCATCTCGCATCGACGGTTTGTGCTGGGCTTGCGCTGGTCTTGGCAAGTTGCTCGCCGGGCAGGCCGCCCGGTTCGGGCGTCTCCACTGCGGCTTCGCCGTCCGGTGGTTCGACGGCGTTGGCCGCGGTGACGGGTCGACCCCTTCCTGCACCGACCAGGCCGGCTGAGGTCATCAAGCACGGCTCCCGGGATCGGCCGTTGGTCGCGCTGACCTTTGACGCCGACATGACCCCCTCGATGCTCAAGCAGTTGCGTGCGGGGACCGTGCGACGTTGGTATGACCCGGAAATCATCGCAGAGCTTCGGAACACCAAGACCCCGGCGACGATCTTCGCCACGGGCTTATGGGCCAGCGCGTATCCGGACCTGCTTCGCGGGATCTCCGCCGATCCGCTATTCGAGATCGAGAACCACTCGTTTCGCCACGCTGCCTTCCGCAGCCCGTGCTATGGGCTGGACGTGATCACCTCCTCAGACGCCAAGCTCCACGACGTCGTCGATGCCGCCAAGACTCTGCAGGAGCTCACCGGCAGACGGCCAAGGTTCTTCCGGTTTCCGGGGGGCTGCTACGAGTCGTCTGATGTCGCCCTGGTCCACAAGGCTGGTGAGCAGGCCGTGGGCTGGGATGTCGTCTCCGGCGACCCGTTCCAGCCAGATCCCGCCGTGGTGGTGCGCAACGTCCTCGACCACATCAGGCCAGGGTCGATCGTGGTCTTCCATCTCAACGGCGCGCCCAACGCGCCCGCAACCGCCGCCGCCCTCCGCCAGATCATCCCTGGACTGCACACCCGTGGCCTTCGTCCTGTCACCCTCGAGGAGCTGCTGACCTCTGGATGACCAGGTACGCCTGGTGGCCCAACAGGAAGTTCGTCCACATCGGATCTACGCCCGTCGCGCAGCGGCGCCATCTTCGAGCGTGTTTGAGCATGCGGTCCTGCTGCCGGGTACGTGGGCGACGTTCCTCCGGACCCGAAGGAACGTTGTAGGCCAGACGGGCAAGGCGGCAGCTCGGATCCCGCTTTCCTTTGCATCAGAAGGAAAGTTGCGACCGACGGGGTCGGGTGGGCGCGACGCGTATTGGGATTACTCGGACGACGGGCAACACCGCAAGGTGGGATGCAGACGCGTCCGAATGCCAGCGCCTTCCCCGGGGGCGTACGAGAGTGTCAGCCGTGGAACTTGATCGTCTCGTCGGCCTTGGCCAAGTTCTCCGCGAAGGCCTTTGACGCGTTGGCCAGGTCCTGATACGCGCTTTCAACGTTGGTCATGACGGTCTTGAAATCGGTGTTGACCATCGAAACGAACTCCTGCGCGCGGCCAAGCATGAACGACTTGAAGTCCTGAGTGGAGTGAAGCGCGTTGGTCAGCACTTGGTCGCACTGCTGGTTGAGCGCCGCCTCAGCCGCATCGGCCTCGGCCTTGCTGGCGCCCTCCCAGTCGGTGCCCTGTAACCGTTCCTTGGCCTGGCGGATTGCCTGCCGTAGCTGGTCGGCCGTGGCGTTGAAGTGCGTGTTGAGCGTGTTCGTGACCTCATCGACGTGGACGTGCATCTGCTCCGAGAATTGCGACGCCTTCGTGCTGGCCGCCGTGGCCTGGCTCCCGGTGTCGGTCATCACGCCCGCAGTGGCGTGGATGTCCCCGAGGTTGCCGCCGATGCGGGTTCCCATGAGCGTTCTCCCCTTGCGGTTTCGTGCCCGAAGCTCCGCCCTTCGAGCGCAACGCCACGAGGCTATGCCATCCCTGAAGGAACGGGACGCCATCGGACTACGACGGTCGGTCACACGCTCCGCATGACCGCCACCACCTTTCCGAGGATCCCACTGGTGGCCTCTGGGCCGACCCTGATCGGCTCATAGCCTTCGTTGGCCGGGTCAAGGAACACTTCTCCAGAGCGAGTGCGCCGGAAGAACTTCACAGTCGCCTCGCCGTCGATGAGCGCTGCGCACATCTCTGCCTGCTCGACCTGCGGCTGCTGTCGGACGACGACGAGGTCACCGGGGAGCACGCCGGCCTGGACCATGGACTCGCCGCGGACCCGGAGCATGAACAGCGTCCCATCACCGACGAGCTCCTTCGGGAGCGGGTAGACCTGCTCGACGCGCTCCTCGGCGAGCACCGGCGCCCCGGCCGCGATCTCACCGACCAGCGGGACGAGCTTGGTGGCCGACGGCGGGATCGACAGCTCCGTGTCGGGATCGAAGCGCACCTCGATGGCGCGTGGCCGCGCCGGGTCGCGGCGGAGGTACCCGCCCCGCTCGAGCGTGGCGAGTTGGCTGTGCACGCTCGACGGCGACTTGAGGCCCACGGCCTCGCCAATCTCACGCACGCTCGGTGGGTATCCCCGGGTTTCCACCGCCTCGCGGATGACCCCCAGGATCCGTTGCTGCCGGTTGGTGAGCTGCTTCCCCATCTCCCCCTCCTGACCGTCCTACGCTTGAGTTCTCCAGGGACCGTAGCAGGAGGGTGACCGGAAAGCAAACATATGTTCGAAATATGTGTTGACAACCGAACTGCTGCTCCGGATACTGTCGACATGATTCGAACATACGTTCCCGCTTCTGCGGTTGGCCGGTGTGACCGGGACGCCGTTCGGCGGAGGGCTCCCCGACGGCGCACCCGAACTGCTCAAGCGGTGCATCGCCAGCGCCGCCTGACAGCCACGCTGCTGCTCGCCATCGTTGCGGGGCTCGTGCCCGCCGTGGTGGTGCTCGCGTTCACGGCGCCGGCACGTGCCGATGCCGTACGTGCGGTCCGCCCGCCGCTCACCGTCGTCGTCGGCCAGGGCGACACGCTGTGGGATCTCACCCTGGCCCACGCTCCCTCCACACAGGACCCCATGGCATACGTGGCCGAGGTGACCGCCCTCAACGACGTCAAGGCAACAGCGCTCGAACCGGGAATGGTGCTCCGGCTGCCTTAAGTACCCGGGTCGAAATAGCGTTGTCGTTTGGGCGGTGTTCGCCCTTGTGGCCAGGGTTCGTCACGTATGCG
>JBOGEB010000097.1:5318-15212 GCA_050743125.1 Egibacteraceae bacterium | reverse complement strand
ACAACCTCGTGCTCCTGTGCCATGGCTGCCACAGAGACGTCCACGAGCGCGGCTGGCAGCCGATCCGCGGCCCCGACGGCCGCTGGACCCTGCGCCCACCCACTGCCGCAACACTGACCGCAGCGAGATGTCGATGAGCTCGGCGGCGCGCTCAGGTCGTCTGGCCCGAGCACGCACCGCCGGCGGCGGAAACCACCGCCTCGACCAGGCCGTCGAGGTCGTGAGGGTCGGCCTCGGCGTACCGCTTCGGCTGCCACAGGGACGTCCACGAGCGCGGCTGGCAGCCGATCCGCGGCCCCGACGGCCGCTGGACCCTGCGCCCACCCTGATCCCACCTGACCCCGCCCCGCACCGCCGACCTCCACTACTCACCGCTGCTGCTGGCATTGTCTCGCTCGAGGGTCGGCGGCTGGCGTCAAGATCTGGGGGTAACGCGCACGGTCTCGGCCGGGGCTACCCAGGGCTGGGCGCGGGGCGGGCGGCGCGGATGGACCGGAGGTGGTGGGCGAGGTCACGGGCGGCCGGCAGGTCGCGATGCGCGGGCGGCAACGCCGCGAGAAACTTGCCAGCCTGCTTAAGGTTTCCCTCCGTGTGCGCGCGGTCGACCCCAAGAGCCTCGGTGGCTAGCTGGATGCCCTCGTCGGGCTGGTCCTGGCCGACCAGGCAGGTCGCCAAGGTGACCTGGGCCCTCGCGTGAAGAGCGGGCGACCGCAGCGCCGGCGGCGCCCCCTGGTACCAGGCGATCGCCTGCCGCGCGTGCGGCTCAGCATCCTCGGGCCGTCCCAGCCACAGCAGCGAGATCCCCGCGTACAGCTCCAGATCCCCCGGGGTGAACACCCACCACCCGTCAGGCCCCCCGATGCCCGGTTGGCTCGGCATCGCCCGTTGAGCCCGCAACAACGCTTCAAACACGTGGGCCAGATCCCGCATCCGCGCGCAGGCCCGCGCCTCACACCGGGCGGCCAGCCGGGCGTCCATGCCTCCGGTCGCATAGCGCTGGCCGTCCTGGGCGTAATCGAGCGCCGCGCGGAAATCCCCAGCCCCCTGCGCGGCGGTGCTTTGGTCGACCCGCACCCAGGCGAACAGGGTGTGGTCGCCGACCTCCCGGGCGAGCTGCTCGGCCGTGAGCAGGTGGGCACGCGCGGCAGGGTAGCAGCCAAGGTCGGAGGACAGAGCCCCGAGCAGCAACGACAGCTGCCCGGCGACCCGGTGCAATCCCCGCCGCTGACGCAGCGGCTGGGCGCCGTCAAGGAGCGCCTCGACCTCCTCCTGCTGGGCCAGAACCGAGCGGAAAAGCCTGCCCGGCGCCGTCTGTTCGTAGGCCTGCGCGAAGCCTGCGACCCGCAACTCGAGCTGCTCCAGCGTCGCCGGGCCGAGGTTGGACGCCCCCAGCTTGCGGCCCAGCCGCACCGCTCCACCGGTCGCGCGCTCCAGCAGCGCCGCCAGACCGGTCGCGCCGACCGCGCGGAAGAACTCGACTCGGTCCGTACCGCCTCCTCGCCGTTCTGCTCGTCACGGCCAGCGTATGTGGCCGGCTCCACGACGGCCGGCGTGTAGTCGTGGCCGTAGCCCAGCTGGTCCGGGCGGGTCTGGTACACCCGGCAGAGCCGGTCCAAATAGTCCTCGCCCGGACGCACCCTGGGATCGTGCTCCCAAGCGCACAGCCGCTGCACGGTCAGCTTCGGGCGGCGCAGCCCGTCGGCCTCGTAGGTGGCCAGGATCTCCTCGACGGCCTTCGCGCGCGTCCAGCCCCGCGCCAGCCGGTGGGCCTCCAACCACGACACGTCGAACCCAGCCACGATCGCCTCGACGACCTGCGCCACCGACCGGCCCTGCGCCACCGACCGGCCCTGCGCCACCGACCGGCCCTGCGCCAGCAAACGCTCGCGCAGCTCGGCGATCTGCTCCCGATTCTGTTTGTGGTCATTCGCGTACCGTACGCCGACCCCGCCGCGAACCATGCATCTGACCAGCGTGTTCTCAAAATCTGGTAACCCCAATTACCGCCACGCGACAACCCCATTGCGCCGTGGACCTCGCTGGAGAAGCATGTATCAGCGGAGACGCGCCGACGCTCTGTCTCGATAATCCAAGTATCTAGGCAAGGAGGTAGGGATGTCCGTCAGGACGTTATTCGCCGTCGTGAACGCGGCCGGGTCACTCGATCGTGGGGAAGGCGCCCGGGGATCTCGACGCGTCGCCCCAGGACAGTACGAGGTGATCTTCCGCCGTGACGTGACCGACTGCGCGTACGTCGCCACGATCGGCGTCCCAGACGACGCTGCTCCACCAGCCGGGGAGATCTCGGTGGGAAGCCAGCCTGGCGATCGCAGGGGCGTCCAGGTCAGGACCCGCAACAGCGCTGGCAACCCGGCGAATCGTGGCTTCCACCTCGTGGTTGTATGCCCCGACGACGGGGATGACAACGGCGACGGCGACAACGGCGACGGCGACGGCGACAACGGCGACTGAGGATCCTGGCGTCACCAGTGACCTGCTCGCGCGGCATGGGCCAGTACCCCACCGCCGTCGTGATCGTGGTGATCGCGGGCAGGGGCGCTGCTCGCGCCTCGTGGCGACCGCAGCGCGGCTGAGGCAGCCTGGCACCGCGCGCCGGAAGCCAGCCGGGAAGAAACGTGTTGCGGCCCTGATCCCCACCTGACCGGCGGATGTATCACGGCAGCGACTTTCTGCTCTGTAGTTGAGGACGACGGTAGACCCCTGAAGCAGCGCGGCGGAGGTGCGTGAGGGTTGGGTGATGAGAGCTTTGACGAGGATGACGAGCAGCTGCTCGCCGAGCTTCGCAGGATCGTCCAGCAGACCGACCCGGTGCCCTCTTGGGTGACACAAGCGGCGCGCGCTGCCTTTGCCTGGCGCAGGGCGGACGCTGAGTTCGCCACGCTGACGTACGACTCGATCCTCGACGACCGGCGTCTCACCGCCATTCGCGGTGAGCACGAGCAGCGGCAGCTCGGGTTCGAGGCCACGGGTCTTGCGGTCGATGTCGAGGTCGCGTCGGTCGGTCGGCGGCGGCGGATCCTCGGTCAGCTCTCGCCCTGCCAGGTCGCACCGGTCGACATCCGGCATACCGACGGCGTCACCTCGGTGGTGACCGACGAACTCGGCCGGTTCGCGGCCGACGACCTGCCGCGAGGGCCAATGAGCCTGCGCTGCTGGGTCGGGCCCACGAACGCGCGGATCATCGACACCTCCTGGATCCCGCTGTAACGGCACCGGCGGCGCGGACGTCATCGGCGGAGGATCGCGAGCCCCGGATCCTGCAGTGACTCATCACGACGAGCTGACCGCCACCAGGGCCTCGATCCGCAGCCCATCGATCCTGAGGTCGAGCCGCTCCTGGAGCGCTGCCAGGTCGCACCTGATCAAGCCGATCTCAGCGCTGAGGTCGTGTTTGGGGCCACGTCCGCCCAACCCACCGGGGGCAAGTGCTCCATCAGGGTCACCGCATGCTCCGCTCCCAGTACGTCCTCGAGCTGGCCGAACAGCTCATGCCGCGCTCGCTCACGTCGGAAGTTCTTCCCCGAAGAACTCCTCGTTGGCGACGCCGACCGACGCATGGCATTGCACGAACCGCCACTCACCGTTCTCGCGGTGAGCGACAGCGGTCAGCCGAATCGGGACCTCGGTGCCGTCGGGGAAGCGGATCGCGGCTTGATCCGCCATCCAGCCGACGTCCCCCTCTCGATAGCCGCGCGGGTCTTCATTCACGATCTCGAAGCCCCCCGTCGCCTCCAGTTGTGCCCGGAATACCTCAGCGACTTTGTCATAGCCGGTCCACCACTCGTTCGGGTCGGTGCCGATCCAGACAAGGCCGTCCTCACCAGAGATCAGACCTATGACCGCATCGGTGTCGCCACGTCGCATTCCGTCGTAGATTCGTCGTGTGAGGTCTTCGATCTCCACAGATCGTTCCATGTCCCGCTCCCGTCGATGCCCGATGCCCGTCGGTTCGATTCTACGCTCGCGGGGCGAGGTCTCGTAGCGGAGGACTCCTCCAGTGCGTCGGCGAGAGCTCCGGCGTGGCCTCCAGACAGGTGCCGTCGGAAGGTGAGGTGGCAGCGACCGGGTCAAGTCATTAAAATTTCTCTTAATTCTGGCCGGAGAGCCCGACCATCGTGCCTCGAAAGGCATGCGGCCCATCGGACGGTGTGGATACAGCCATGACGAGCGAGTTGGAGCAGGTCAACCGGCGGACGGACTTGCTCGCGGCTGCGGTCCTCGCTGGGTTTGTCGCTACGGGCCTGATGACCGTCGTCTTGGCGTTTGCCTACGGGGCGGCTGTGGCTCTGGGCTCCTCCAGTCCGCAGGCGCCTGCGGTGCTGCGCTGGATGTGGGGGCTCGCAAACAACACCGTCACCGAGAGGACGCAAACCGCCGTTCCTATTGCAGTGGGCCTGCACTTCACCTCAGGGATTGCCACGGCCGTGGTCTATGCGTTGGTGGAGCCCAGGTTGCGAGGCCCGGGCTGGCGGCGGGGCATGGTGTTCTCCCTGGTGCCGTGGATCCTTTCGCTCGTGGTGTTTCTTCCCGCCGTGGGGGGCGGCTTCCTCGGCCTGCGTCTCGGCGCGGGCCCGCTGCCCATCCTGGGCAACCTCATCCTTCACCTGGTCTACGGCGCCGCTCTGGGCCAGCTCTACGGTCCCAGCGGGGGACGGCTGCAGACCGACACCGGCCAGCCGGAAGACCCGGAAGACGTTTCCGCTGCGCTGATCCTCTCCCGCGATCAGCGTGCAGTCACTCTCGGGATCGTCGTCGGCCTGGTGGCAGGCGGAGCCCTGGGCTGGCTAGGCCACGTACTGCTCGGGCTCGGCACCCGGCCCCTTTGGGCGCTGGTCCTTGGGGCTATCGCTGGCAGCACCGCCGGGGCGCTTGTCGGGTCGTTCCTCGGTCTTTCGCCGACAGAGCCCAAGCCCTGACTACGCCTGGGAGTCCGCTGCGGTCCATGAGTAGGGAAGCGGATGATCTCGCCCCAGGGCGAGGAAGCCCTCGTTGAGGGCCTGGACGATGACGTCGTACTCCCCGGGGTCGGGCTGAGCGGTTTCTTGCAGATAGGAGTCGAGCTCCGCAGGCGTGGACAGCCCTCCTAGGGCCAGGCAGCGGAGCCACAGCTCCGATCGAGATATCCCGATCTGCCGGCGCGCCGTATCCAGTCTCCGTGACCTCGGAAGATCGCCGTTGTTCTCTGTCCATTCCGAAAGGGACACGTTGATCATTACCCCCGTCCCACGGTCGAATTGATGACCTGCTGCGCGATGTCGCGCAGTTTCTGGTTGCTGCGTTGGGAAATTCTCACGAGCATCTCGAACGCCTGGCCGGAGGTCTTGTGCTCCCGTTCCATCAAGATACCCTTGGCCTGGCCGATGACGTCCCTCGACTCGAGGGCCTGCTGGAGCTGCCTTCCGAGCTGCACGTTGCGCGCGTAGATTTGAGAGTTCGCGAGCGCAATGGCGGCGTGCGAGGCGAACAGCCCTACCAGGTCCAAGTCCGTCTCGGCGAATGCATGCTCCCTGCGCGAATAGCAGTTGAGCGCGCCGAGTGCGTGGCCGCGCACCTCGAGCGGCAGCGACAGCGAGCTCAGCACTCCTTTGTCCGCCGCTTGGGGGACGTATGTTGGCCAGCGCCGCTCCTGGGCCATGGAGTCGATCCTGACCACCGCACGCTGGCGGATGCTGTCCAGGCACGGCCCCTCGCGGGTCGAGTACTGCAACTCATCGACCTCTTGGGCGATGAGGTCGGTCGCAACGGTGGTCTCGATATGGTCGTCGGCGACCAGGGACACGCCGACGGCGTCGCAGTGCTCGAGCAAACGGACGGGGAGGGCTGCGATCTGCTGGAGAGTGGATTCAACCGTCTCCTCGTCGAGCAGCAGTCCCGACAATACGGCGAAGCTTTCCTGCAGTTCCTGCGGATAGCCGCTCACGGTGCTCCTCTGGCGAAACGGCGCGGTCACCCGCCGACGCGAGGCTCGGCACGGTCTCGTGCACGAGCTGGACGGGCGATCGGAACCCTACCGGCATTGTGGCCCCCTGGACGGGGACGGCGGGGTGTCAACCGGGAGGTGCCGGGGGGATGGCCAGCGCAGCCACCCGACCCAGGCCGCCCCGGGGGGTCGGCTGGCTGCTCAACCAATACGACAGGCTAGCCGCGCCTCCGGGGGGTGGCAACAAGCACGCCGGTGCGACGCTGCGCTACCTGGTCCTTGTCTGTCTGCGGCTCACCAGGTCGACGAGCTGCCGGGCGACCTCGTGCAGCTTGACGTGGCTGTGCTGGGACGCGGTGATCAGCATCCGGTAGGCGGTTTCGGCGTCCACGCTTTCTCGCTCCATGAGGATGCCCTTGGCCTGGTCGATCACGGCGCGCGAGGTCAGCGCCTGCTTGAGCTGCTCGGCGAGCTCGTCCCGCGACGCGAACAGTTCGGCGTTGGCCAGCGTTACGGCGGCATGAGCCGAGAATACCGCCGCCAGGTCGTGGTCGGTTTGGTTGAATGCCTCCGGCCGGCGCGCGTACAGGTTGAGCGCACCGACCAGGTGATCGACGACCAATGGGAAGGCCAGGCAGCTCGAGACCCCATGGGCGTGAGCCCGCGCCGAGAACGCCGGCCAGTCCTCGTCCGTGGCGGTGTCATCGAGCCGGAACATTCGCTGCTGCTTGATCGCTTGAAGGCACGGTCCCTCGTTCGTCCGGTACTGTGCTGCCTCGAGCCGAGCCACGAGTTCGTCGCTGGCCGCCACGTTCGTGATGCGACCGTCCCGCACGAGGGCCACTCCGGCCCCGTCGCATCCCGGTATCGTCTTGACCGCGAGCCCCGCCACCCGGTCGAGCGTCGAATCGAGCGTCTCTTGGGTGAACAGCAGCTGAGAAAGCTCCGCCAACCCTTCAGGGATGTTCTTGGGGCCTTCCGACATCGCCACTCTCCTGCCTGCTCAAAGAGACAGACCACAGATTCCTACACAATAAGGAACTTCGCCCCGGTAGCCTCCGGTGATGGAGGCCGGGGGCGCACGCGGATATGGCTCCCGGTGAGCCGCGGGAAACGATCAGCAGCTCAGACGAGGAAGGAATCGGAACCCAGTCGCCCACCCGGCGGGCTGTGACGGATCAGCGCAGTGCCGAGTTCCGTGGAATGAAAGAGAGGTTGGGGGCACCGAACCTCTCACCGGGAGGCGGAGCCCAGCGAGGTCAGCCAGGCTGGCCACAAGTCGGGGAGCCAGTCATGGTCTGCCCCGAAATTCACTTCGCGACCGGTCCTGGTCCAGGACCTATAGGAGGACTAAGCCTACCTGTTCCCACCGTAAAAGTCGCGAGCACCCTGACGATTACGTTGAAGGAAATCTTGGTTGCGGGGTGTCGGGAATGAGCACTTAAGCGTGTATGTCGAAACAGGGCCAGAGTGGGTGCCCTGGGCGGGTTCCGCTGGTCATCCTTGGGTTTGAACGGTGAGACGCCCTGGCGAGCCTTCGTCGGCGACTGGGCGATACCGCCCTCCGGAGCATCGACACATGTGGTGACGCCGGTCCGCTGGGCCGTGGTGCCGGCGGTTGCCGGTTACGGTTGCCGTTTTTGGGTAGACACCTGCTACCGGTTCGTGTTAAGAGGAGGAGTGGCTAAGCAGTCAGCCCACAGGAGGAAGGATCCCTCTCCGTAGGCTGACCCGGCCTCCTGTGCTACTTCAGGCAAGAGAGGTAGGGATGGCCACACAGGCGCGGCGTCAGCGGGAGGACCAAGCTCGACACCAAGCGCAGCCGTCTGAAGATGCCCGGCAGAAACGTCGTGACGCCTCGGAGCCCGGCGCTGACGTGCCGGCGCATCCCCACGAGCATGATCTATGCGAGCAGGACGCGTTCGTGGTCGAGTGGCAGTTGTCGCCTCGACCGAGGTGGCGGTCATGAGTATCCGCTGCCCCCACGTCGTGCTGGGGAAGGCCGACGCGGTGGGTGGCGCCGGGCCCGGGGGACCTCGGGGGCAAACACCAGGTCCCCCGGGCGGCGGGACGACGGAAGGCTCCTGGTGACCCCTCCAGGCGGGGTTGACGTCCTCGGCTCGACGCGGCGAGCGGTGGCGCGGAATATCCGCCCGGGGGGCGGGACTTTCACCGGACGCCGCCGGGCGCTGGGTGAGCTTGTCCACTGGGTGGAGCACCAGCCGGCCGACGGGTCGGTCCGGGTCGTCGTCGGCGGCCCGGGGTCAGGCAAATCGGCGCTGCTGGCCCGTCTCGTGGCGCTCGTGGCGCCCGGCGGCCCGTACTCCCGGTCCCGCGTCCAGGGCGAGCATCCGACCGTGGTCGCCGTGCGCGCCACCGGGCTGGACCTGGCTCAGGTCACCCACTGCATCGCCGCCGCGCTGTCCAGCGCGGCGGAGGAGCCGAGCACGCTGATCCGCGCGGTGCGCGACCGCTGCGTCATCGTCATCGACGCCCTCGACGAGGCCGTCACCTCCGCCGAGGCCTGGACGATCGCCACCAGGCTGCTCGTCCCGCTGGCGCAGGTGAGGGGCGTCAAGGTGCTGGTCGGCGCCCGTCTCGGTCGGGACCGGTCGCTCATGCGCGTGCTCGGGCGCCGACCCGCCGTCATCGACCTGGACCACCCGCCCTACTTCCAACTCGACGACCTGATCGGGTATTCGGCGCAGTCCCTGCGCCTCGACGCCGATCCGAGCGTGCCCAGCCCCTACCGCGACGATCCCGCCACCGCCCGAGTGGCCACGGCGATCGCCGAGGCTGCGCAACCGAGCTTTCTCGTGGCCGGGCTGGCCGCCCGCGCTCACGACCCTCAGGTGATCGACACCTCGGTGCCCGCCTGGCAGCAGCGACAGGCGTTCCCCGTCGATGCCGACATGGCCATCGCCCAGTACCTTGACGGTCTCGACGACCCCAAACGGGCTTTTGACCTGCTCGTCCCGGTGGCCTACGCCCGTCACCCCGGCCTGCCCAGCGACACCACGCTGTGGGCAGAGCTGGCTCAGGCGTACAGCGGCAACCCCTACGGTCCCGCCGACATCGACTGGCTGCTGGCCAGCGCCGCGTCGTGCCTGCTCGAGGAGACCGAAGAGGACGGACGCCACGTGGTGCGGCTGTTCCACCAAGCCTTGGTCGATCACCTCCGCGGCAGCACACAGGCATCCATGGTGGAACGCACCGTCACCAGAGTGCTTCGCCAGCGCGCCGCAGCGGCAGGCGGGTGGCTGCACGCCGAGCCCTACGCCCGCGCCCACACGGCAAGCCACGCCGTCCAGGCCGGCGGTGGGCTGCTCGATGGTCTGGTCACCGACCCAGCCTTCCTGCTCGCCGCTGACCGCCGCACACTGCTGCGAGCCCTCCCCGCGATCACCCAGCCTCAAGCTCGGCGTGCCGGCCGCTGCTACCGCGCCGGGGCCCACCGGCTGGCCGGGGACACGGCCGCAGACGCCGCTTACCTCGAGCTGGCCAGCAGAAGCGCGGGCAACACCACGCTCGCCGACCGCATCCGAGGGCTCGGGCAGCCACAACCGTTCACGACCCAGCTCGCCCGGGGTCGTGAAGCCGCCGCCGCAGACCTGGTGATCCTGCAAGGCCACACCGGCCAGGTGTACGCGGTCGCCTGGGGCAACGTCCGCGGCGCGCCCGTGCTCGCCTCCGCCAGCGCCGACGCCACCATCCGGCTGTGGGACCCGGCCGACGGCACCCAACTGCGCGTCCTGCATGGCCACACCGAGGAGGTGTACGCGCTGGCCTGGGGTGCCGTCAGCACAGGTGTCGATGCTCCGGAGGGCGGTGCCGCCCAGTCGCCGACGAAGGCTTACCCGGACGTCTCACCGCTGGAAACCCGATGCAGCGTGGCCGTGCTCGCCTCCGTCGGCGCCGACGCCACCGTGCGGCTGTGGGACCCGTGTGACGGC
>JBOGEB010000097.1:0-5218 GCA_050743125.1 Egibacteraceae bacterium | reverse complement strand
CGGTGCCGCCCAGTCGCCGACGAAGGCTTACCCGGACGTCTCACCGCTGGAAACCCGATGCAGCGTGGCCGTGCTCGCCTCCGTCGGCGCCGACGCCACCGTGCGGCTGTGGGACCCGTGTGACGGCGCCGAGCTCCGCGTCCTCCAAGGCCACAGCCGCGCGGTGTACGCGGTCGCGTGGGGGGCCCTGGGCGGCGCGCCCGTGCTTGCCTCCGCCAGCGGCGACGCCACCATCCGGCTGTGGGACCCGTGTGACGGCGCCGAGCTGCGTGTCCTGCACGGCCACACCGACGAGGTGTACGCGCTCGCGTGGGGGGCACTGGGGGGCGCGCCCGTGCTCGCCTCCGCCGGCGCCGACGCCACCATCCGGCTGTGGGACCCGCTCGAGGGCACCGAGCTGCGCGTCCTCCACGGCCACACCCGCAGGGTGTGGTCAGTGGCCTGGGGCACCCTGGGAACGGGTGTCGAAACCCCGGACGGCGGTGCCGCGGGATCGCCGACGAAGGCTCACCAGGGCGTCTCACCGCTGGAAACCCAAGGATGCGGCGCGCCCGTGCTTGCCTCCGCCAGCGGCGACGCCACCGTCCGGGTATGGGACCCGGCCGACGGCACCCAGCTGCGCGTCCTCCAAGGCGACACCGGCCAGATGTACGCGGTCGCGTGGGGCGTCCTGGGCGGGGCCCCCGTGCTCGCCTCCGCCGGCGACTATCGCACCGTGCGGGTATGGAACCCGGCCGACGGCACCCAGCTGCGCATCCTCCAAGGCCACAGCGGCTGGGTGTGGACGGTGGACTGGAGCACCGTCGAGGGGACACCGCTCCTCGCCACCGGCGGCGACGATCGCACCGTGCGGGTGTGGAACCCGACGAAGACCACGAACCTGCGCGCCCTGCACGGCCACACCGACGAGATCTACGCGCTGGCCTGGGGCGACCTGGGAACGGGTGTCGAAACCCCGGAGGGCGGTGCCGCGGAATCATCGACGAAGGCCCACCAGGGCGCCTCACCGCTGGCAACCCAAGGATGCGCCGCGCCCGTGCTCGCCTCCGCCGGCGCCGACGCCGCCATACGCCTGTGGGACCCGGCCGACGGCACCCAGCGGCGCGTCCTCCAAGGCCACACCGACGGTGTCCACGCGCTCGCGTGGGGGGCCCTGGGCGGCGCGTCCCTGCTCGCCTCCGCCGGCGCCGACGCCACCGTGCGGCTGTGGGACCCGCTCGAGGGCACCGAGCTGCGTGTCCTCCACGGCCACACCCGCAGGGTGCGGGCGCTCGCGTGGGGCGCCCTGGGGACGGGTGTCGAAGCCCCGGACGGCGGTGCCGCGGGATCGCCGACGAAGGCTCACCCGGGCGTCTCACCGCTGGGAACCCAAGGATGCGGCGCGCCCGTGCTCGCCTCCGCCGGCGCCGATGACACCATCCGGCTGTGGGACCCGTGTGACGGCACCCAGCTGCGCGTCCTCCACGGCCACACCGACGAGATCTACGCGCTCGCGTGGGGCGCCCTGGGCGGCGCGCCCGTGCTCGCCTCCGCCGGCGCCGACGCCACCGTCCGGCTGTGGGACCCGGCCGACGGCACCCCGCTGCGCACCATCCAATGCCGCCACACCGACGGGGTGTGGGCGGTCGCGTGGGGCGCCCTGGGGACGGGTGTCGAAACCCCGGAGGGCGGTGCCGCGGGATCGCCGACGAAGGCTCACCCGGGCGTCTCACCGCTGGGAACCCAAGGATGCGGCGCGCCCGTGCTCGCCTCCGCCGGCGCCGATGACACCATCCGGCTGTGGGACCCGTTTGACGGCGCCGAGCTGCGCGTTCTCCAAGGCCACACCGGCCCGGTGAACGCCCTCGCGTTCGGCACCCTCGACGGCGCGACGCTGCTCGCCTCCGCCGGACGCGACGGGACTGTGCGGCTGTGGGACTTGACCCACCAGCGACAGGCGGTGCTCCACTTCGACGGTCCAGTGCACGCGGTCGTCATCGGCCCGCATGGACGGCTCGCCGTCGCAGGATGGAACGGAGTGGCCGTGCTCCTTGTCAACTCCACCGTGTTCACCAACGCCGGGACCGGGGTCGGAACCGGAGCGCGTTGTAGCCCAGCCGCCGGCGAAGGCCCGCTTGCTGCCGGGAAGGCGGGCGACTTTCCTCCGGACCTGAAGGAAAGCTGAAGGTCAGACGGGTAAGGCCGCAGTTCGGGTCCCGCTTTCCTCTGCATCCGAAGGAAAGCTGCAACCGGCGCGGCGGGCTGGGCAGCGCCCTTGTGCGCTCCGGTCAATTGGGTGAAGGATTCCGGCCACATGTGGCCGGAATCCTTCACGCCGGAATCCTTCACCCAAGGAGCGGTGCTCGCGCACGGGGCGTCGGCGGGCGTCCCGCTGCCGCTGCTCCTGCTCGGGGCCGTCGCGGCAGTCGCCGGGGTCGGCGCGCTCCTCGGTCGTCGAGGGACCCCCGAACCCCCGCGAGCACGCCCGCTGGACCTCCAGCGTGAGGCCTCAATCACGCTTCCCCTGGTGCTGACCAAAATCCTCGACCATCCCGTCATGCGGTTGGCGTTGGGGCTGGCCGGGACCGTGGCAGCCGGGGCCGTGCTCGTGGTCGCGCTGGCCCGCCCGCCGGGCAGCGGCGGCATGAGCCTCGCGCTCCGCGTCGTCCTGTTCGACCTGTGGACGGCGCTCGTCCTCGCGTCGCTGCTGCTCGGGCCGGTGTGGGTGCTCGTGAGCCCACTGCGGTCGCTCGCGGCGGGCCTCGCCCGGCTGTCGCGCGACCCTGCGGAGCAGGGCACCCGTCCGCTGCCGGAGCGGCTGGGATGGTGGCCGGCCGCGGTGGGGCTGCTGGTCTTCGCGTGGGTGCGGCTCGCGCTGCCCGGCCGGCCGCTCGCGCTCGTGCTTCTGCTCGCCGGGTACGTGCTGGTCGAACTCGGCGCGGTCACGCGCTACGGGCAGCGGTGGCTCGTCCGCGGCGACCCGCTCGAGGCGTACTCCAGGCTGCTCGGCGCGATGGCGCCGCTGCGACGAAACCCTGACGGCCGGCTGCGCCTGCAGAGCCCGCGGCGGCACCTCGCGACGACGAGCAACGCGCCAGGCCTGCCCGCCCTGGCCGCGGTGGCCATCGCCGGTGACCTGATCGACGCCGTCGAGGGCACCCAGGCCTGGCACAGCCTCGCGCTCAACCGTGGGCCGGCGGCGCTGGTGTTGACCGTGGGGTTGGTCGCCGGCGCCGTGGTGATCGGGCTTGCGGCCACCGTGGCCACGCGGCGCGCGGGCCTGGGGATCGCGCTGCTGCCGGTCGTGGCCGGGTGGGCGGCCGGGCATCAGCTCGGGGCGCTGTGGCCGGTCCTTGGCCTGGCCGGGTTCGTGGCCGGCCACCTCGGCGCGCTGTTCGTGGCGCACGACCGCGCGGTCGTGCGGTACGGGCCGAAGGCGGGGGCGGCGCAGCTCGAGCTCCGCGCGCTCGTGCTCGCGCTGCTCGTCGTCGGCCTGGTACTCCGCTTCGGAGGGGTGTAGGTGGTCGTCCTCGCGCACGCGCCGGACCTCATCGCGATGGTGGTCGTCGCCCTGGCGTGGGTCGTGTGGCAACGGCTCGGGCGCGGCCGGCGAGGCCGATGACCACGCCAACCTCCCCCGCCCGACCACCCTCAGCGGAGCTACGCACTAACCTTTGCGCATGACCGAGAACGCGCTCCCCCGCCCCTACCCCGGCTACGTCGAGCGGATCGTCGAGCAGATCGCGCGCGACGCCGCGAAGGCCGAGCCGCCGCAGTCCGCCCACGAGGGCGCGCCGGCGGACCTGCGCGCCCAGATGAGCGGCGCCGTCGAGGCCGTAGCCGGCGACCTCGTCGGGCTGTCGCACGACATCCACGCTCACCCTGAGCTCTGCTACGCCGAGCACCACGCGGTGCAGGCCGTGGCGAGCCTGCTCGCCGCGCACGGCCACGACGCCGAGGTCGGCGCGTACGGGTTGGCGACCGCGCTGCGCGCCCGCGCGGGAAACGGACGGCCGCGCGTGGCGATCCTCGCCGAGTACGACGCGTTGCCCGGCATCGGCCACGCCTGCGGGCACAACGTGATCTGCGCGACCGCGGTCGGCGCGTTCCTCGCCGCCGCCACAGCCGTCGCCGACCTCGACGGCAGCGTCGAGCTGATCGGCTGCCCCGCCGAGGAGGGCGGCGGCGGCAAGGAGCTGATCGCGCGGGCGGGCGGGTTCGACGAGATCGACGCGGCGGTCATGCTCCACCCGTCGGGGTTCGAGGCCGCCGAGCACCTCTGGATCGGGGTGCGCACCGTCGATGTCACCTACCACGGGCTGGCGGCGCATGCCTCGTCGATGCCGTTCTTCGGCCGCAACGCGCTCGACGCGGTCGTGCAGGCGTATGTCGGCATGGCCGCGCTCCGCCAGCACATCCTGCCGACCGACCGGGTCCACGGGATCATCACCGACGGTGGGCAGAGGCCGAACATCGTTCCCGAGCGTGCCGCGGCGCAGTTCTTCCTGCGCTCGGCGGAGCCCGGGACGCTCGCTGAGCTGTCCGACCGAGCGCGGGCGATCTTCGAGGCCGCCGCGGCCGCGACCGGGACTCGCGTGGAGATCGGCTGGGACCCGGCGCCCGCCTACCTGCCGCTCCGGAACAACCACGCGCTGGCCGCCCGCTGGGCGACGAACATCGGTGAGCGCGGTCGCCGCGCGCTGCCTGAGGGCGTGATCCCGGCGGCGTTCACCGGGTCCACCGACCTCGGCAACGTGAGCGTCCGCATTCCCGCGATCCAACCGCTCCTGCAGATCGCCCCACCGCAGGTCACGATCCACACTCCCGAGTTCACCGAGTGGGCGCGCGGCGACCGCGCCGACGTCGGCTGCATCGACGGCGCGATCGGCCTGGCGCTCACCGCCGCCGACTACCTCACCGACGCCGCGCTCCGCGAGGCCGCCACGGTTGAGTTCAAGGCCGCCGGCGGTCGCCTCGACCTCGACGACCTGCTGGAGTAGCGGCGGACGTGTGGAGCATCCGCGACGTCTCTGTCGCAGATGCTCCACCTAACTAAGAACGTGTTTGAGAACCCCGGCCTCGCCCCGTGGGCGAAGCGAAGCGGAGCGCGGTTTCGGTGGCCACAAGCCGTCCGAAACCGCCGACCGCACCAACCTCCCCCACCCACCCACCCTTAAGGAACCAGACGACGATCGCCTGACAACAGGGTCGCGTCGCGTCCCGGAAAGAGGCTCCGACC
>JBOGEB010000096.1:14051-15239 GCA_050743125.1 Egibacteraceae bacterium | reverse complement strand
AGCTTCGACACCCGTGCTGAGAGGGGCGCCGACCTTGCTTGCGAATCCCGGCAGCGCGACCCGGTGAATGCAGGTGTCGCAGGTCATCCACGCCTCGCCGCGCAGCGCCTCGCGGTAGCGCTCCAGGACGAGTCCGGCGACGCGGTCGTCGGGGCCGAGGTAGCGGGCGACCTGGACGGCGACGTCGGGATGCGCCGTGGCGAACGCGGCGGACTGCTCATGGACGCGCCGCTCGAGCACGCCGGTGAAGAGGAAGTACGGCACGACAGCGACGCGACCGGCGCCCAGGCGGCGGCAGCGCTCCAGCCCCTCCGGCACCCGGGGGCCGGTGATGCCCACGAAGCACACCTCGACGATCGGCCAGTCCCGCCCCTCCCACAGCAGCCGCGCGACCTTGTGGAGGTCGGCGTTCGCATCGGGGTCGGAGGAGCCGCGCCCGACGAGCAGGACGGCGGTCTCGGATCGCTGTCCGGCAGGCACGGTCGCAGCGAGCCGCTCGTCGATGACGGCGAGGAGGTCCGGGTGGATGCCGAGATGCCGGCCGTAGCTGAAGCGCACGTCGGGGAAGTCCCGGCGCGCGCGTAGCACGCCCGCCGGGATGTCGGTCTTGGCGTGTGCTGCGCCAGCGAGCACGAGCGGGACGACCACGACGTGCCGGTGTCCCTGGGCGACGAGGTCGCCGATCGCGACCTCCAGCGGGGGCGGCGCGAGCTCGAGGAACCCCGTGCCGACCGGGACCTCCGGCGCGAGCGCCCGCACCCGGCCGGCCAGGGCGAAGCACTCGGCGCTCCCCGCCGGACTCGCCGTGCCGTGCCCGGCCAGGAGCAGCGCGGGGTTCACTCCGGCTCCCAGTAGCGCAGCGCGTTGAGGGCGGCCGCGGCGACCGCAGAGCCGCCCTTGGGGCCGCGGTTCGTGCAGGCCGGCAGGCCGGCCTGCCGCAGGGCCTGCTTGGCCTCGACCGCGCCGACGAACCCGACGGGCAGGCCGATGACGAGGGCGGGCTCGGCGTCGAGGTCGAGCAGCGCAACGAGCGCGGTCGGCGCGCATCCGATCACGTAGACCGCGCCGGCGCCGGCTCGTGCCGCGGCGCGGCGGATCCCAGCAGCGCTACGGCTCTGCCCGTCTGCAGGGGGCTGGGGGGAGTCCCCCCGTGCAGGGGGCTGGGGGGAGTCCCCCCGTGCAGGGGGC
>JBOGEB010000096.1:0-13951 GCA_050743125.1 Egibacteraceae bacterium | reverse complement strand
GTCCAGGCCGGCGGCGACCATGCGGGTGTCGACCACGACCGGCGCGCCGGCCTGGAGCGCGCTGCGGCCCCGGCGCAGCGCGTCCTCGTCGAAGACGAGGTCCCGCGCGTACTCGAGGTCGGCGCTCGCGTGGATGACCCGCTCGGCCACCGCGCGAGACAGCGGCGCCAGCCCCGACAGGTCGACGGCGGCGCGCAGCCGCCGGTAGGACTCGGCCTCGATCGGGTGAACGAGCCTGCTCACCGACGTACCTCCACACACGCGTCGACGGGGCAGATCTCCGCGCACTCTCCGCATGCGGTGCAGGTCGTCAGCACGACGAGGCCGCCCGACGTGGCGCGGATCGCCCGCTCCGGGCAGGTGCGCAGGCACGCGCCACACCCGACACACGCCGCGGTCACGGCGAAGGTGGTCACTGGTAGCCCCGAGGGGTCACCATGCGGCCGGCGACCATCCGGGTCTGCGAGTTGCCGACCACGACCACCGTGCGCATGTCGACGTCGTGGGGATCCAGCGTGCCGAGCGTGCAGCAGCGGACGCGCTGCCCCGGGCGGGTCACGTCGGCGACCACGCCGACGGGCGTGTCGGGGGTGCGGTGCTCCAGCAGCTCCAGGCGCGCCTCGGCGAGCTGCCAGTCCCGCAGCCGGCTCCGGGGGTTGTAGAAGCTGATCACGAGGTCGCCCTCGGCGGCGGCCTTGATCCGGCGCCGGATCACCGCCCACGGCGTCAACAGGTCGGACAGCGAGATCGCGCAGTGGTCGTGGCCGAGCGGCGACCCGAGCGCCGCCGCCGCGGCGCCCGCCGCGGTGACCCCGGGCACGACCTCGACGTCGAGGTCGCCGCCGCAGCGCTCGAGGGTCGGCGACGCCATCGCGTACACCCCGACGTCACCACCGGACACGAGCGCGACCCGCCGCCCCTCGCGCGCGAGCTCGACCGCGCGGCACGCTCGGCGCACCTCCTCGCCGAGGTCGTACCGCTCGCAGCGGGTACCGCGGCGGAGCAGCGGCCCTGCCTGGTCGACGTACGGGCCGTAGCCGATGACGACCTCGGCGCGGCGCAACGCCGCGCGCGCCTGGTCCGTGATGGCCGACGGGGTGCCGGGGCCGAGGCTCACCAGCGTCAACGCGCCCCGCGCCGGCCGGCGCGCGACCGCGACGGTCGCCATTGGGCTCTTGCGCTTGGCGACGAGCAGCTCGCCGCCGAGATGGAGCGCGGCGGCCTCGGCGACGCTCGGCGTGCCGACCGCGGCGGCGACGACCGCGCTGGGATGGGGCACCGGGATCACCGCCAGGCGAGCGGCGGGCAGGGCCACCAGCGGCACGCCGAGCCGCGCCGCCACCTCGCCGATCCCTGCCTCGTCCGCCTTCGCGTCGACCGTGGCGACGCAGTGCACCGAGCGCGAGGACAGGCCGGCCTCGGCCAAAGCGCCCTCGACGAGCGCGCTGACCTCGTCGGCGGTGACGCCGCGGCTCGCGCCAACCCCCACCACGAGCGACGGCGGGCGGAGCACGACCGCCGGGCGCGGCGGGTCGACAAGCCGGTCGGTGACCCACACGAGCGGCGCAGCAGGATCGGCCACCTCGACAACCGTCTCGGGCAGCGGCCCGAGCGGCCAGCGCGGCGCGGCGAGCAGGTGGACCGGCTCGCCGGAGACGAGCGCGCCGCCGACAGCCGCGAGGTCGCAGACCTCGGGATCGACGGGCAGGCCGAGGTCCGCGAGGCCGAGCAGGCCGCGTGTGTCGGTCGCCGTGGTCACGACCGGCGTGGCGCCGAGGTACGCGGCGATCCGCTCGGCGAGCGCGTTCGCCCCGCCCTCATGGCCGCCGACCAGCGGGATCGTGAACCGGCCGGCGTCGTCGAGGCACACGACCCCCGGGTCGGTGCGCTTGTCGCCGAGCATCCGGGCGAGCAGCCTGACCGCCGCGCCGACGGCCATGACCAGGACGACCTGGTCCGCCTCGCGCCACGCCTTCGGGACCGCCTCACGGGCGGGGCCGTCGACCACCTGGCCGTCGAGGTGCCTGGCGACGTCGGCGGCCAGACGGCGGCCGGCGCTGGTCGCCGCCACGACCCGGATCATCGAACCCGCCGCCCGCTGAGCAGGAACACCGGGTTCACCGCGGCCAGGCGGGTGCCGGTGGAGAAGGGCGTGAGACGGGCAGCGGCCAGCTGCGCGCCTTCGACGTGGAGGCCGGCCTCGTCGAGGAGCTGGCAGACCGGGCCGACCCGCTCGACGGTCGCGAGCGTGACCACGACGACACGGCGCACGCGGTGGGCGGCGACTTGGACGATCCCGGCGAGCAGCGCGCCGCCCCCACCCACGAACACCGCGTCGGGGTCGGGCAGCCCGGCGAGCACCGCCGTCGCCCCGCCCTCGACGACCTCCACCGGAACTCCGTGTCCCACGGCGTTCGCCCGCACCCGCCTGCACTGTGCAGGATCGGCGTCGATGGCGATCACCGCGGCGCCGAGCCGAGCCGCCTCGATCGCGACCGCGCCGCTGCCGGCCCCGACGTCCCAGACGAGGTCGCCGGGGCCCGGCCCGAGCCACGCCAACGCGAGTGCCCGGACCTCGGCCTTCGTGATCATCCCGTCCCGGTGGTCGAAGGCGTCCTCGGGCAGTGCCCACCGCTGCGGGGTGGGGCGGGGCGGCCAGCGAACGGCCTTGCCGGCCGCTGGCGCCTGGGGGTCGAGGCAGAGCACGACGTTGGGATCCGAGAACGTCTTCGACGCGATCGCTGCGGGCGTGCCCGTGGTGACGCGCTCGGCGGCTGCCCCGACGTGCTCGACGACGACGAGCGTGCGGTCGAGGTGGCGCAGCGCCCCGGCGAGCGCGGCCGGCCCGAACGCGGGGCTCGTCAGCACCGCGACCTTCGGGTACCGCCGGCAGAGGTTGACCGCAATCCTGGGGTCGCGGCCGTGCGCAGAGGCCACGACGGCGTCGTCCCAACTCGAGCCCACCCGGGCGAACGACGAGGCGACGGCGGACACGGCGGGGACCACTCGGAGCGCCTCAGCGCCGAAACGCTCGGCGAGGACCCGCACGATGCCGAAGAAGCCCGGGTCCCCGGAGGCGAGCACGACCGTGGGACCGGGGTCGGAGGCGACCGCGTTGAGCGCCAGGGAAAGGTCGCCGCGCAGCTCGATCTCGCGACGCCGTGGGGGCAGCTCAGCGACCGCGTCGAGGTGGCGGCGCCCGCCCACGACGAGGGCGGCCTCACCCAGCGCCTCGACCCCCCGTTCCCCGAGCGGATGCTCGCCGAGACCGATCACCGTGATCATGGTGAATCTCCATCCGGGGCGAAGCCCCTCGTCTTTGCCGTCGGGCGCGGGCGCGCCCTCCTCACCCATGGTGAATCCCCACCCACCGTCGGGCGCTGGCGCGCCCTCCTCACCCGCTGGAGCCACCCCTTGCTCGCCCCGACCGGCTCCAGGCTGTCGAAGTCGACCATGACGACGTCGGCGCTCACGTGCCCCTCGGCGAAGCGCTCCAGGTTGGCGGCCACGCGGTCGCAGAGCAGGCTCGGCCCCCGGTCGACGCCGTACGCGCGCATCAGCTCGTAGGCGTGGCGGGCGGTGTTCGCCTGGGCGACCTCCGCCACGGCCTCGGCGGTGCCCCCGGCCTCCGCGCAGATCTCGGCGAGCAGCCCCAGATCGACCTTCGACCGGGTGTAGTGGGTCATCATGACCCCGGCGGCGAGCTTCGCGAGCTTGCCGGCCATCCCGACGAAGACGCAGCGCCGCACCCCGTCCGCGACCGCCTGGCGGAGCGCGGCGCCGGTGAAGTCGCCGACCTCGACGAAGCAGACCTCAGGCAGGTCAGGGAGGAGCCGCATGGCGGCCTGCTCGGTCCGCCCGCCGGTGGACAGCACGACGGTGTCGAGACCCTGCGCGGCCAGCACATCGATCGCTTGGACGACGGAGGCGCGCCACGAGGCGGTCGAGAACGGCCGGACGATCCCGGTCGTGCCGAGGATCGAGATCCCGCCGAGGACGCCGAGCCGCGCGTTCGTCGTCTTCCGGGCCATCCGCTCACCGCCGGGGACGCGGATCTCGCAGACGACGCCATTCCGGTCAAGGTCGAGGACCTCCCCGATCGCCGCCGCGATCTGCGCGCGCGGGACCGGGTTGATCGCGGGGCCGCCGACCTCCAGGCCCAGGCCGGGCTTCGTCACCGTCCCCACGCCCTCGCCAGCGCGGTACTGGATGCCGGGTTCGGCGGCCACGCGCAGGCGCACGGTCAGGTGCGCGCCGTGGGTCACGTCCGGGTCGTCGCCAGCGTCCTTGATCACCACGGCCTCGGCCCAGCCGTCACCCTGCACCGCGTGTGCCACAGCGAACGTCACCCGTTGACCGCCCGGCAAGCCGACCGCGATCTCTACGGGCCGCGGGCCGCCGGCCAGGAGGACCGCCGCGGCCTTCGCCGCCGCCGCCGAGCAGGTCCCCGTCGTCCAGCCGCTGCGCAGCGGCCCGGTCCGCACCTTGGCGGTGCGGGGGAGGTCAGGCTCGTGCAGGCCGGAGCTCATGGCCGAACTCGGGATCGTAGAGGTGGCTTCGCCGGCCCTCGGCGTCGAGCGCCGGGCCGACGAGGATCAGCGTGTGCTTGTGGAGCCGGGCGTCCCGAAGGGTCCGGGCAAGCGCGTCGAGCCGGCAGCGGTATACCGCCTCGTCGGGCCAGGTCGCCCGGTAGACGACCGCGCACGGGGTGTCCGGCGGGTAGCCGCCTGCGAGCAGCTCCTCCTGGAGCCTCCGGCCGCGCTTGGCCGACAGGAACAGCGCCATCGTCGCGCCGTGCCGCGCGAGGGCGCGGACCTCCTCGCCCGCCGGCATCGGTGTGGCCGTGGGCAGGCGGGTGAGGATCACCGACTGGGCGACCTCGGGGACGGTGAGCTCCCGGCCGATCGCCGCGGCGGCCGCGCCGAGCGACGACACGCCGGGCACGATCTCCCACGCGAGGCCCCGCGTCTTGCATGCCTCGATCTGCTCGCCGATCGCGCCGTAGATCGCCGGGTCGCCCGAGTGGACCCGCGCGACCTGAAGCCCCTCGGCCGCCGCGCGGTCGTACACGGCGCAGATCTCCTCGAGCGTGAGCCGCGACGAGTCGAGCACCTCGGCGTCCGGCCGCGCGCCGGCGACCACGTCCGGGTGCACCAGGCTCGCGGCCCAGATCACGGCGTCGGCCTCGGCGATCACACGGGCGCCGCGCAGCGTGAGGAGGTCGGCCGCGCCCGGGCCGGCGCCGACGAACCAGACCTTGCCAGGGAAGGTCATCGGTGTCCTCTCGCGACGATCACGGTCGACAGGTACGGCGCGGGGCCGTCCGGCAGCGGACCGACCTGCTCGCCGTCCAGGCCCAGTCTGGCGCCGAACACCGCCTGGTCGAGGCGGCCGGCCTTGGCGAGCAGCTCGCGAAGACCCGGCAGACAGCGGCCGCCCTTGTAGGTCACGACGGTGTCGAAGGTGTCCAGCGCTGCGCCGAGACGCTCCGGGCCGGCCGTGAACGGCAGCAGCGCGAGCGTCTGCGCGCCCTCGGCCAGGACGGTGCCGCTGCGCGCGGCGAGGTCCTGGAACGCGGTGATCCCGGGCACAGTGTCGACCGTCACCTCCGGAGGCAGGCGCCGGGCGAGGTACGTAAAGGTCGAGTAGAGGTTCGGGTCGCCGATCGTCGCGAACGCCGCCCACGCCCCGCCGGCGACCGCGGCGGCGACCGCGCGGCCGGCCGCCTCCCAGCTCGCCTCGCGACCGGCCCCCGGAGGCTTGCCCCCGGCTCCTCTGACCAGGTCGTCGCCCAGCGCAAACGTCAGGCGCTCGATCGGCCGGCTCGCGTGCGCGCGGACCACGCCCTCGGCGTACCCCGGCTCGCCGCTCGCCGAGACCGGGACGAACACCACGTCAGCCTCGCGGAGCACCCGCACCGCCTTCACCGTGACGAGCTCGGGGTCGCCGGGGCCGACGCCGACGCCGGTCAGCCGCCCGCCGGTCATGCCGCGGCCTCCAGGAAGCGCCGTGCCACGTCGGGGGTCGCCGCCCAATGGGTGTGGAGGTAGCTCGCGTGCACACGACCGGTCACGAAGCCTTCGGTTCTCGGCAGGCGCCACGCTGGCGCGGCCCCAGCCCCGGGTGTGGCCGTCGAGTAATGGAACTCGTGGCCGCAGACGCGCGCTCCCAGGTCCCAGAGCGCCGAGCCCGTCGCGGCCTCGGCCTCGCGATACCCCAACGTGAGCCGGTCGGTCATCGCCGCCTGCGCGTCGAGCACCCCGCACATCGGCAGCCCGTCCAGCTGGCGGCAGAGGTAGAGCAGGCCGCCGCACTCGGCCAGGACGGGCCCGTCGAAGGCGGCGACGGCAGCCCGGAGCGGGGCGTTCGCAGAGAGCGCCTCGGCGTGCGCCTCGGGGAACCCGCCGCCCAGGTAGAGCGCCTGCGTGCCGTCGGGCAGCGCCTCGTCCCGGGTGGGGTCGAGCGGCGCGATCTCGGCGCCGGCGGCGGCGAGCAGCTCGAGGTTCTCCGTGTAGACGAAGCTGAACGCCGGACCTCCGGCGACGGCCACGCGGCGGCGCGGGGCGTCACGCGTCCACCCGGCCGGCGGCGCCCACGCCGCACGGTGCAGCCGGGGCGCGGTGCGGGCCAGGGCGAGGACGGCGTCGAGGTCGACGTGGGCGCCGACCCGGCCGCCGAGGTCGGCGACGGCGCGGCGGGCCTCGGCTGGACGCTCGGCGACCGGGACGAGGCCGAGATGGCGCGAGGGGCTGCACAGCGCAGGGTCGCGCGGGAGCGTGCCGAGCAGCGGGACGCCCAGCGGCGCGAGGGCCTCGCGGAGGATCTCGGCGTGGCCGGGTGAGCCCACCCGGTTGCAGACGACGCCCGCGACGGACAGGTCGGGGTCGAACGTCGCGTAGCCGTGGACCGTGGCCGCGACCGACCGGGCCATCGCGCTGGCGTCGACGACCAGGATCACGGGGGCGTCGAGGAGCTTCGCGACGTGCGCGGTGCTCGCCAGCTCGCCACGGGCCGTAACGCCGTCGAACAGGCCCATCACGCCCTCGACGACCGCGACGTCCGCGCCCGTGGCGCCGTGGGCGAACAGCGGCGCGACGAGGTCGGGGCCACAGAGGAACGCGTCGAGGTTGCGCGCCGGCCGGCCGGTGGCCAGGGCGTGGTACGAGGGATCGATGAAGTCGGGGCCGACCTTGAAGCCGGCCACCGTAAGGCCCCGCCCGGCCAGGGCTGCCATGAGCCCCGTCGCGACCGTGGTCTTCCCGACGCCCGACGACGTCCCGGCGACGACGAGGCGGGGGATGCTCACCGCCCTCACCACTCGATTCCCTTCTGGCCACGGCGGCCGGCGTCGAACGGATGGCGGACCTTGGCGACCTCGCTGACGAGGTCGGCGGCCTCGATCAGCTCGGCGGGCGCGTCGCGGCCGGTCACGACGACGTGCTGAAAGCCCGGACGGGCCACCAGGACCTCCACGACCTCGGCGACCTCGACCCAGCCGAACGTCATCGGGTAGGTGAACTCGTCGAGCAGGAGGAAGCGGTACGTCTCGTCGGCGATCCGGCGGCGGACCTCGGCCCAGCCTTCGCGGGCGAGGTCGGCGGACTCCTCGAGGTTGCGCGACGTCCACGTCCAGCCGTCGCCCATCTTGAACCAGTCGACCCGGCCGCCCTTGCCAGAGTCCGACAGCACGAGCGCCGCCGCCTGCTCGCCCACCCGCCACTTGCCGGACTTCACGAACTGGTAAACCCCGATCGGCCACCCCTGCGCCCACGCGCGGAGCATCAGCCCGAACGCCGCGGTCGACTTCCCCTTGCCGTAGCCGGTGTTGACGATCAACAGGGGATGCTCCCGGGCTCTTCGCCTCGGGGGATCGGCGCCGCCGGCCGGCGCCGCCGGTGGGTGATCGCTCATGCGACCCTCCTGGTGAGCGTTCTCACCACGCCAGCAAGTGAGTCGGCGGCCAGCTCCTCCAGCCGCAGCCACGGCGCGTTCATGATGCGGGCAAGCGCGCCGGCCATCCCGAGCCTCACCTGGCCGTCCTCGGTGTCGACGACGACGGCGGAGACGCCACGGGCGGCGAGCGCGGCTGCGGCTGCGGCCGGGTCGCCACCGGCGGTCACGCGCCCGTCGGTGAGCAGCACGACCAATGGGCGGCGGCAGGGGTCGCGAACCTGCTCGACGGCCAGGACCTCGGCGGCCTTCTCCAGGCCGGCGGCGATCGGCGTCCGCCCGCCGGTGGGCAGGTCGGCGAGCAGCCGGACCGCCCGCTCGACCGACGCGGTCGGCGCGAGCGGCGCCTGCGCGCCCGAGCCGGCGAACGTCACGAGCCCGACCCGGTCCCGGCGCTGGTAGGCGTCGAGCAGGAGGCTGCAGACCGCGCCCTTCACCGCGGTCATCCGCCGCCGCGCGGCCATCGACCCGCTCGCGTCGACGACGAACAGGACGAGGTTGCCCTCGCGGCCCTGGAGGACCTTCTCGCGCAGGTCCTGGGCGCGCAGCCGCAGCGGCCGGCCACCACGGGCGGCGGCGGCGCGGATCGTGGCGGCGAGCGCGACGTCCGTGACGCGGCCGCGCGGGCTGCGGTCGCCGACGTGGTGCCCCCGCTCGGCCTGGGCGGGGCTCCGCCGGCCGAGTGGTCCAGCGCTGCTCGTGCGATCGAGCTGGAGCAGCGCCGGACGGAATGGTGTCCCCACCGGCAGCTGGGTGGGACCTTGTGGCCAGGATTCGTCACGCATGCGTGACGAATCCTGGCCACAAGGGGGGGAACCGCCGTCGTCATCAGGGCCCTCTCCATCGGGGCGCTCCTCGAACTCGCTCAGCGCTTCGTCGAGCTCTTCCGGATCCAGACCCGGCGACTCGAACGGTCCCCGGCGGCGCCGGTGCGGCAGCGCGAGCAGAGCGGCGGCGCGGACGTCCTCCATGCACACCTCGGTGCGACCGCTCCAGGCGGCCAGCGCGCACGCGGCCTTCGCGGTGACGATGTCGGCGCGGAGCCCGTCGACGTCGAACGCGGCGCAGGCGGCCACGACCGCCTCGAGCGCCCGTTCCCCCAGCACGACCTGGGCGAGCAGCGTGCGCGCGGCGCAGATGCGGGCCGCGACCTCGGCGTCGGCATCCGCCCAGGCGGCGGCGAACGCCGCGGGGTCAGCCTCGTAGGCGAGCCGGCGGCGGACGACCTCCGCCCGCAGCACGGGGTCTCGTGACGCGCGTACCTCGACGGTCAACCCGAAGCGGTCGAGCAGCTGCGGGCGCAGCTCACCCTCCTCGGGGTTCATCGTGCCGACCAGCTGGAAGCGGGCGGCGTGGCGGACGGAGACGCCCTCGCGCTCGACGTGGTTCGTGCCCATCGCGGCCGCGTCGAGGAGCAGGTCGACCAGGTGGTCGCCGAGCAGGTTGACCTCGTCGACGTAGAGCAGCCCGCGGTGCGCGCGCGCCAAGAGCCCAGGCTCGAAGGCCCGCCGCCCCTCGACCAGGGCACGCTCCAGGTCCAACGACCCCGCCACGCGGTCCTCGCTCGCGCCGACCGGCAGCTCGACCAGCCGCGCGGGGCGGGCCTGGACCGGCGTGTCCGCGCCGTGTGGCCCGTCCGGGCAGCCCGGGTCGGGCAAGACGGGATCGCACGAGAACCGGCAGCCGGCCACCACCTCCACCGCGGGCAGCAGCGCGGCGAGCCCCCGGACCGCGGTCGACTTCGCGGTGCCCTTCTCGCCGCGGACGAGCACCCCGCCGATCGCTGGCGAGAGGGCGTTCAAGACCAGCGCCAGGGCCAGATCCTCCGCGCCGACGAGCGCGGAGAACGGGTACGGCGTGTCAGTCGAGGTCACGGTCCTCCAGGTCTCCCTCCAACTCCAGGTACACCGCGCGGAGCCGGTCGAGCGTGTCGGGGTCGGGGTCGGCCCACAGGCGCCGGTCGGCGGCCTCGAGCAGCCGCTCGGCGACCGCCCGGAGCGCCCACGGGTTGGACCGCTCCATGAACGCGCGGACCTCGGGGTCGAAGACGTAGCGCTGGGACAGCTGCTCGTACATCCAGTCCTCGACGACCCCGGCCGTGGCGTCGTAGCCGAACAGGTAGTCGACGGTGGCGGACAGCTCGAACGCGCCCTTGTAGCCGTGCCGGCGCATCGCGTCGATCCACTTCGGGTTCGCGACCCGGCAGCGGAACACGCGGGCGGTCTCCTCGCGCAGGTCGCGGGTGCGGACGCGGGCGGGGTCGGCCGAGTCGCCGATGTACGCCCTCGGCTGTGACCCGGTCAGCGCGCGGACGGCGGCGACCATGCCGCCGTGGTACTGGAAGTAGTCGTCGCTGTCGAGCAGGTCGTGCTCGCGGGTGTCGGTGTTCTTCACCGCGACCCGGATCCGGCTGAACGTGCGCGCCATCTCGTCGCGCGCCTCGACCCCGTCGAGGTCGCGCCCGTACGCGTAGCCGCCCCAGACGGCGTAGACCTCGGCGAGGTCGGCGTCGGTCTGCCAGTTCCGCGCGTCGATCAGCGGGAGCAGCCCGGCCCCGTACGCGCCCGGCTTCGACCCGAACACCCGCGCGGTCGCCCGGCGCCGGTCGACGCCCGCCGCGAGGTCGGCGCGGACGTGAGCGGCGACGGGATTCTGCTCGGCCGTCTCGGCAACCCCGGCCACCATCGCCACCGCGTCGTCCATCAGCTGCACGAGGTGGGGGAACGCGTCGCGGAAGAACCCGCTGATCCGCACGGTGACGTCGACGCGCGGGCGGCCCAGCTCCTCGAGGCCTATGAGCTCCAGCCCGGTCACCCGCCGGGTCTGGAGTTGCCAGCGCGGCCGCACGCCGAGCAGCGCGAGGACCTCGGCGATGTCGTCGCCGTGGGTCCGCATCGCCGACGTGCCCCACACGACGATCCCGATCGAGGTCGGCCACTGGCCGGTCTCGCGGCGGTAGCGCGCGCAGAGGTCGTCGGCCAGGCGTTGGCCGACCGCCCACGACAGCTCGCTCGGCAGGCCCTTGGGGTCGACGGAGTAGAAATTCTTCCCCGTCGGGAGTACATCGACCCGGCCGCGGGTCGGCGACCCCGAGGGTCCGGCCGGGACATAGCGCCCGTCGAGGCCGTCGAGCAGCCGCGCGATCTCACGGTCGGTCGCCCCCAGCCGCGGGACGACCTCGGTCGCGGCGAAGCGGAGCACGTCGGCCACCTGGCCCTCGGCCATAGCGTCGGCAACGGAGGGGTCCCAGCCCTTCGCGTCCATCGCCTCGACGAGTGCGCGGGCACGAGCTTCCACCTGGTCGACGGTGGCCCGGCTCGCCGTCTCCTCGTCCAGGCCGAGCGCCTCGCGCAGTCCCGGCAAACCGGCCTGCGGCAGCCGCAGGATCGCGAGCACGAGGCCGGTGCGCTCCTGTCCCGCCGGCGCCTGGCCGAGCACGTGGAGGCCGCCGCGGATCTGCGCGTCCTTGATCTCGCACAGGTAGCCATCGACGTGGACGAGGAAATTATCAAAGTCGCTCGGCGGCTCCTCGACGCCGAGGTCGCGGTGGAGCTCGGCAGCGCGCAGCAGCTGCCAGATCTGCCCGCGGATCGCCGGCAGCTTGGCCGGGTCGAGGGTGGACACCTGGTAGTACTCGTCGAGCAGCTGCTCCAGGCGGGCGAGGTCGTCGTAGGTCTCCGCGCGCGTCATCGGCGGGACGAGGTGGTCGACGATCACCGCGTGCGCGCGGCGCTTCGCCTGCGTGCCCTCACCGGGGTCGTTCACGACGAACGGGTAGAGCAGCGGCAGAGACCCGAGCACCGCGTCCGGCGCGCACGACGCCGACAGGCCGAGCCCCTTGCCGGGCAGCCACTCGAGCGTGCCGTGCTTGCCGAGGTGGACGACCGCGTCCGCGCCCCACTCCTCGTCGAGCCAGCGGTAGACCGCCAGGTAGTGGTGCGTCGGCGGGAGGTCGGGGTCGTGGTAGATCGCGACCGGGTTCTCGCCGAACCCCCGCGGCGGCTGGATGCCGAGGAGCACGTTGCCGAGCTCGAGGCCGGCGACGACCAGGTCGTCGCCGTCGCGGTAGAGCTCGCCGGGCGGCGTGCCCCATTTGGCTTCGATCTTGGAGCGCAGGTCGTCTGGCAGCCGCGCGAACCACTGCGCGTACCGGGTCGCGCGGACCCGGAGCGGGTTGGTCTTCAGATGTGACTCGGTCAAGAATTCCGCGTCGTGCCCGCCGGCCGCGATGAGCGCGTGGACGAGCTGATCGCCGTCCCAGCCGCGGCTGGCCCAGTCCCCGGTGTCGTAGCCGGCCTGGGTCAGCGCGTCGAGCAGCCGCACCGCCGAGGCGGGCGTGTCGAGGCCGACCGCGTTGCCGACCCGGCTGTGCTTCGTCGGGTAGTTCGAGAGCATGACCGCGACCCGCTTGCGCTCGTCGGGCGTGTGGCGCAGCCGGGCGAGCCTTGTGGCGATCCCCGCCACCCGAGCGGCCCGCTCGGGGTCGGCGACGTAGCTGACCGTGCCCGATGCGTCGGCCTCCTTAAACGAGAACGGCACCGTCACGATCCGCCCGTCGAACTCGGGCAGCGCGACCTGCATCGCGACGTCGAGCGGCGACAGGCCGGTGCTCGACTGGTCCCATGCGGCCCGGGACGAGGTCGCGCAGAGCGCCTGGATCACCGGCACGCCGAGGGCCTCGAGCGCCGGCACCGACCAGCCGTCGGCGTCGGCAGCGGTGCTCCCGCCCATGGCGAGGACCGTGAGGACGACCGCGTCTGCACGATGGAGGAGTTGCAGGGCCGGGACAGTGCCACCGCGGGGCCGCAGCGAGTAGCAGAAGACCGGCAGCGCGTTCGCGCCGGCCGCCTCGATCGCCTCGCAGAGCGCGGCGACGAAGCCGGTGTTCCCGCTCATCCAGTGGGTGCGGTAGAAGACGACGCCGACGGTCGGCCTGGTCGGGTCGATGGTCGGGGACCCCCACACGCCCTCCTCCGGCAGGGCGACCGGCGGGTCGAAGCCGAACCCTTCGCGGAGCAGGGTGTCGGCGACGAAGCGGAAGAGGTTTGCCGTGTTCTCGACCCCGCCCTGCACGAGGTAGGCGAACGCGTCGGCGACGACGCCGGCCGGGGCCGTGGACAGAGCGGTGAGCTCGGCGTCGGGGGCGGCCTCGCCGGAGAACGCGAGCAGCGGCACGCCCTCGGCCAGACAGCGGGCGCGGACCGCGTCGAACCCCTCCCACGCCCGCCGCCCCCCGAGCAGCCGGACGAGCACGACCTGCACCCCGTCGAGATCCACGTCGTTGGTCGTCGGGTTCAAGGCCCGGACCGGCGGGAAGCCGCCGGGCAGCGTCTCAACCGCGCGCCGGGCGGCGAGCACCTCGGTGTCGGCGGTGGTGAGGAAGAAGATCACGCACTTATTCCGTCAAGGGTGGGCGGGCGGGTGGGGGGGTTGGCGTGGTCCATCGGACAAGGAGCGCCGTCAGCGCGTCGAGGTCGACGTGGTGCTCAACAAGGTCGCCGAGCGCGTCGAGGCGGGCCTCGCGGACGGCGGCGAAGTGGGTCTCGGCGGGAACGAAGTCGAGGCCGCGCCGTTCGGCGACCCAGGCCAGCAGCGCCCGGCGCAGCTCGTCGCCTTCGAGCAGCCCGTGCCAGGAGGTCCCGAGCACGGCTCCGACGGTGCATCCGTCGCCTGGCGGATCGAGCAGCGGCGCGCCGCCGTGCACGGTCACGCGGCCGTGGCGGATCTCGTACCCGGTGGCGGGGGTGTCTCCCAGCAACGGGCAGGTGCCAGCGCTGCGGGCGAGCACCTTCTCGGCCTCGAAAATGGTCTTCACGGGCAGCAGGCCGAGGCCTTCGACGACGCCCGCGCACGACTCGACGTGGTCGCTGATGGTGCGGCCGAGCATCTGGTAGCCGCCGCAGATGCCGAGCACCGGGTCACCGCGCCGGGCACGGGCGGCCAGCGCCCCGTCGATGCCCCACGCGCGGACGAGCGCGAGATCGGCGACGGTCGTCTTCGT
>JBOGEB010000095.1:13684-15288 GCA_050743125.1 Egibacteraceae bacterium | reverse complement strand
ACGGCAGGTCTCCGACGTCACCGGGCCGATCGAGGCGACGCGCATCCGGGGATCGACCGGGCCGCTGAGCAGGTCGACGAAGTTGCGGACCGTCGAGGAGGAGGCGAAGGCGAGCACGTCCACGTCGCCGGCGGCCAGGCGCTCGGCAACCGGACCGGGCAGCGCGCGGGCGCGGACCGTGCGGTAGGCCTCGACCTCGACGGTGTCCCAGCCGGCCTCGGCGAGCGCCCGGGTCAACGTCGGCGTGGCGATGTCGGCGCGCGGGAGGAGGACCCGGCGCCCGCGGGGTGGGGGTGGGGAACCCGCGTGCACGCGGTCACCGGCAGCCACCAGCGCGTCGGCCAGCCCGCGGGTCGTGTACCGCTGGGGCACGAGGTCGGCGCGCAGCCCACGTGCGGCCAAAGCCTCACCCGTGCCCGGGCCGACGACCGCCAACCGCGTCCGTGCGAACAGGCGCGCGTCCAGGCCCAGGACCTGGAGCTGCTCCCAGACCGCGTCCACCCCGTTCGCCGAGGTGAACGCCACCCAGTCGTACGCGCCGTCGGCGACCTTCGCGAGCGCCAACCGCAACCCCTCAGGGTCGCGGGTCGGCTCGATCGCGATCGTCGGCGCCTCGACCGGCTCGGCGCCCAGCGCGCGCAGCCGGTCGGACAGCTCGCTGGCCTGATGCCGGGTGCGCGGAACGAGCACCGACACGCCGTGCAGCGGCCGGCGGTCGAACCAGGCGAGATCCTCGCGCAGCGCGGCGACCTCGCCGACGACGGTCACGGCGGGCGGGCCGAAGCCGGCCTCGGCGACGCGCTCGCCGACAGTGCCGAGCGTGGCGACCAGCGTCTGCTGGCGTGGCGTCGACCCCCAGCGCACGACCGCGACCGGCGTGCCCGCATCCTTGCCCGCAGCCACCAGCGCCGCCGCGATCTCGCCGATCCGTCCGACGCCCATGAGCAGCACCAGTGTCCCACCGAACCGCGCCAGGGCGTCGTAGTCGACCTGCGACGCGCCCTTGGTCGGGTCCTCGTGCCCGGTCACGACCGCGAAGCCCGCGGCGACGCTGCGGTGGGTCACCGGGATACCGGCGTACGCCGGGGCGGCGGTGGCCGACGTCACCGCGGGGATGACCTCGAAGGGCACGCCGGCGGCGGCGCACGCCAACGCCTCCTCCGACCCGCGCCCGAGCACGAACGGGTCGCCGCCCTTGAGCCGCACGACGGCGTCACCGCCCAGCGCGCGCGAAACGAGCAGCTGATTGAGCTCCGGCTGCGGCAGGGCGTGGCGGTCCGGGAGCTTGCCGACGTAGACCTGCTCGCAGCCGTCGGGGCACAGCGCCAGCGCCTCTGGCGGCGACAGCCGGTCGTAGGCCACGAGCGTCGCCGTCGACAACAGGCGCGCGGCGCGCAGGCCGAGCAGGCCGGGATCGCCTGGGCCGCCGCCGACCAGGTAGACGGTCCCCCGCTGGGCCGGCGGGCCCCCGAACGGGATCAAGGCTCGGCAGGCTTCGGAGCCTGGGCAGGCGGGGGCTCCCCGAACCCCTGGGCAGGCGGGGACGCCCCGAACCCCTCAGGCGGGGGCCCCCCGAACCCGGCAGGCGGGGACGCCCCGAACCC
>JBOGEB010000095.1:0-13584 GCA_050743125.1 Egibacteraceae bacterium | reverse complement strand
ATCAAGGCTCGGCAGGCTTCGGAGCCTGGGCAGGCGGGGGCTCCCCGAACCCCTGGGCAGGCGGGGACGCCCCGAACCCCTCAGGCGGGGGCCCCCCGAACCCGGCAGGCGGGGACGCCCCGAACCCGGCAGGCGGGGACGCCCCGAACCCCTGGGCAGGCAGCGCCTGGCGAGCGCGGAGCTCCTCGATCAGCTCGAGCATCGGCTGGCCACCGGCAGCGCGGACGTCCTCGGCGAGCGCCGCGCCGAGGCTCTGGGGATCACCCCCGGGTCCCCGCAACGACCGGCGCAGCACCTTTCCCGTGACCGGGCAGGCGAGCATGCCGACCAACTCGAGCTGCTCAGGTGCGCACACCCTCGCCAACGCTCCCACCGGCACGAGGCAGCCACCGCCGAGCGCCTCGAGGTACGCGCGCTCCGCCCGCACGGTCCAGCGCGTGGCCTCGTCATCGACGGCCCCACAGATCGCCAAGACGGCCTCGTCGTCCGCCCGGCACTCGGCCGCCAGCGCGCCCTGGCCAGGGGAGGGCAGGCACTCGCTGGGTTCGAGCGGGGCCACGACCACGGGCAGGTCAAGCGGCCCAGCGCCGTAGAGCCGCCGCAGGCCGGCGAGCGCGACGACGACCGCGTCGAGTTCGCCCTCGGCGACCTTGCGCAGCCGCGTGTCGAGGTTCCCGCGCAGCGGGAGGACCTGCAGGGACGGGCACGCGAACAGGAGCTGGAGGCGGCGGCGCTGCGAGGACGTGCCGACGGTCGCACGCTCCGGCATCGACGCCAGCGCGTGCCCATGACCAGATCCCCGCCCACCAGCGGCGCCACCAGCGGCGCCTCCAGCGGCGCCCTCACCCAGGCGGGTGACGAGCGCGTCGCGCGGGTCCGCGCGTGGGGGGACGGCGCCGATGACCAGCCCGGGCACGGGATCGGTCGGGAGGTCCTTGTAGGAGTGGACCACCAGATCGCAGTCCCCGGACAGCACCGCCTCGCGGAGCTTGTCGACGAACAGCCCCTTCGTCTCGAACGCGGTGATCGGACGATCCGGGTGGAGGTCGCCGGTCGTCGCCATCGGCACAAGCTGGAAGTCCTCGCCCGTGCGCGCGGCGATGAGCCGTCCGGTCTGGAGGGCTTGGGCCCGCGCCAGGGCAGACCTTCGGGTCGCGATGCGGAGCACTAGTCAGGAAGGTCGAAGAGCTCGCGGAGGGCGGCGGCGTAGAGGTCCGCGCCGCGCACGTCGGCGAGCGCCTTCAGCCGCACGGTCGGTGCGTGCAGGAGGGTGTTCACGATCCCCTTCGTCAGCGCCTCGAGCGCCTCCTTCTGGCGCTCGTCGAGGTCGCCCAGCCTACCGGCGAGCCGCGACAGCTCCGAATGCCGGACGGCCTCGGCGTGAGCGCGCAGGGCGGCGATCGTCGGCTCGACCCGCACGGCGCGCGTCCAGGACACGAACCGGCGGGTCTCCTCCTCGACGAGGGCACGGGCCTTCGCGACCTCGACGCCCGTGACGCCGGTGTCGGTGAGCGTGCGGACCGCGTCGACGTCGAGCACGGTCACGCCGTCGAGGTCGTTCGCGGCCGGGTCGACGTCGCGCGGGACGGCGAGGTCGAGGAGCACGAGCGGGCGGCGGGGCCGCGCCGCCATCGCTTTGGCGACCAGATCGCAGTCGATCAACGGAACCGGCGCGCCGGTCGAGGTGATCACGAGATCGGCCTGGCGCAACCCGTCGTCCAGGCTGACGAGGTCGATCACCTCGCCGCCGACCCGCTGAGCGAGCCGCTCGGCCTTGGAGACCGTGCGGTTCGCGATGAGGATCCGGCGCGCGCGACCGTGGAGGCGGGTCGCGCCCATGCCACCCATCTTCCCGGCCCCGACCAGCAGGACCGTCCGGCCGCTGAGGTCGGCGAGCACACGCTCGGCCGCCTGGAGCCCGACGTCGACCATCGAGGACGCGCCTGCGGCGATGCCGGTCTCGGCGCGGGTGCGTTTGCCCACGTGGAGGGCTTGGCGGAACAGGGCTTGCAGCATGCGCCCGCACGACCCCTCGGCCTCGGCGGCGGCGAACGCCTGCCTGACCTGCAGGTGGATCTGGCGCTCGCCGACGACCATCGAGTCGAGCCCGCTCGCGACCGCGAACAGGTGCTCGGCGGCCCGCTCGTCGTGGTGGAGGTAGGTGCGCTCGGCAAAGTCGGAGGGCGCAAGCCCGCCCCACTCCGCGAAGAAGTCGCGGAGCGCGGCCCCGCCCTCGTGGTAGCGGGTGACGTGGGCGTAGACCTCGACCCGGTTGCAGGTGGACAGGACGACCGCCTCGGTCACGTGGTCCCGCCTGACCAGCGAGGCGAGCGCCTTGGGCAGGCGCTCGGCCGGCACGGCCACGCGCTCCAACAGGCCGACCGACGCGCTCTTGTGGCTCAAGCCATAGACGAGGACGGACACACGAACCCTAGCCCTAGCTCCCGACGGGGATCTTCACTCCGAGGATATCGGCATGTCAGAGGAGCCTCCAAGGTGCCGGAGCGCCGTCGCCGCGTCGAGGCTCGGTCGCCCGCCTGCCAGCAGCGCGTCGACCGCCGCTCGCCATCTCCGGCGTCGCTCGGCCGGGTCCAGTCCCGCCAGCGCGGCGCGCACGTCCGGCCGGGCGCGGAGTTTCCCGAGCAGCGCGGCCAGCTCACCCCACTCCGGCCCGTACGTGCCCTCCAGCTGCTCGCGCAGCCGCCTGGCGAGGGCTGGGGCCTGCCCGCTCGTCGACACGGCCAGCTGCAGCGGTCCTCGCCGCACCACGGCCGGCAGCGCGGCCGTGCCCTGGCCGTCCGCGCGGACGCAGAGGATCCGCGCCGTCGCCGCGTCGAGGCCGACGCGCTCGTCAGCGGCGCGGTCCGCGGTCGCGGCGATGACGAGGAGCGCGCCGTCGAGGTCGCCCGGCTCGTAGCGGCGGCGCAGCCACACCAGCTGCTGAGCAGCTGCGGCGTCCTGGATGTCCGCCACGGCCTCTGGTGCGACCACGACGAGGTCGACGCCCGCGCCGAGCAGGGGGAGCCCCTTCGCCGCCGCCACCGGTCCCGCGCCGACGCAGACCACGCGTTGCCCCCTCAGGTTCACCGTGAGGGAGATCCAACCGCTAGCGGCGTTCAACCTGCTCGAGGCGCTCGCGGGCGGTGCCGCGGCGCACCGACTCCCCGGCGACTTTGCGCTGCTCGTAGAAGGAGAGGATCTGCAGCTCGATCGACAGGTCGACCTTGCGCAGGCTCACGCCCTCCGGCACCGCAACCACAGCGGGGGCGAAGTTCAGCACCGACGTGATCCCGGCGGAGACCAGCCGGTCGCAGACGTCCTGCGCGATCGCGCCCGGCACCGCGAGAATCGCGATCGAGACCTCGTCCTCCTTGACGACCCGCTCGACCTCGTCCATGTGCGTGACCTCGATGCCCGCGATCACCTGGCCGACCTTCGCCGTATCGGTGTCGAGCAGCGCGGCGATGCGGAAGCCGCGGTCGGCGAACCCGCCGTAGTTCGCGAGCGCGATGCCGAGGTTGCCGACGCCGACGATCGCGACCGCCCAGTCCTGGGTCAGGCCGAGCTCGCGGCTGATCTGGTGGATGAGGTACTCGACGTCGTAGCCGACGCCCCGGGTGCCGTACGAGCCGAGGTACGACAGGTCTTTGCGGATCTTGGGGGAGTTCACCCCGGCCATGGCCGCGAGCGTCTCGCTCGACACGGTGTGGATGTTCCGCTCGGCCATGTCCACCAGCGCGCGGAGGTACAGCGGGAGCCGGGCGACGCTCGCCTCCGGGATGGCCCGGGAGATCAAGGGGTCTCCGATCTGCCGACCGTGGCGTTCACAATCGTACGTGCGCCCGCTTGGGCGCTCAAACACCCCACAGCGTACGTTCACGGATACGCACGGTGACGCGCTGCGCGCAGCTGGGCGCGGAGCACGCGGGGGTCGACCTGGTACTCGGCGATCTCGACGCCGTCGATCGCGATCACCGGCACCCGGACCGTGTAGCGGTCCGCCAGGGCCGGGTCGGTGTCGACGTCGACCAGCTCGACGTCCGCGCTGCGGCCCGAGACCCGCGCCACGACCTGCTCCGCGGTCCGGCACAAGCCGCACCGCTTGCGCGTGTAGACCGTGACGACCGGGCGGTGACGCTGGCGCCGGCTGATCCGCACGGGGTCAGGGTAGCGCCCCCCAAAGGTCACGGCGGCGGACCTTTCCCGCGGGCACGCAAGGGCAGCTCGGAGACGAACTCGACCACCTCGGGACACTTGAAACGGGCCATCCAGCGACCGCAGAAGGAGGTGATCTCCTCGGCGGTGGCCTCCTCGCCCGGGCGGAGGATGACCACGGCCTTCACGGCCTCACCGGTGTAGGGGTGGGGGGTGCCGACGACCGCGGCCTCGACGATCTTGGGGTGGCGGTAGAGGACGTCCTCGACCTCCCGGGGGTAGACGTTGAAGCCGCTCACGACGATGAGGTCCGACTTGCGGTCGACGAGGAACAGGTCGCCCTCCGACAGGTAGCCGATGTCACCCGTGTGAAACCAGCCGCTGGAGTCGATCACCCCGACGGTGGCTGCGGGCGCGTTCCAGTACCCCGAGAAGACGTTCGGGCCCCGGACGAGGACCTCGCCGAGGTCGCCCTCGGGCACACGCCGGCCGTGGTCGTCGACCAGGCGGAGGTCCACGCCAGGAACAGGCTGGCCGACGCTGCCGGGGCGAGGCGGGGCGTCGGACGCGGTGAACGTCAGCGCCGGCGACGCCTCCGTCAACCCGTAGCCCTCCCACAGCGGGATGCCCAGCTCCTCGTTGAACCGGAGCGAGACCGCACGCGGGAGCGGCGCCGCGGTCGACACGGCGAAGCGCACGCATGCGAGGTCGTAGCGCTCGATAGCCGGCACGTTCGCCCAGGCGATGTACATCGGCGGCGCGCCGATGATCACCGACACGCGCTGGGCGACGACCTGCTCGATCGTGTGGACGGGGTCGAACCGCTCGACGAGCAGGACACTCGCTCCGCACGCCAGCGGGAGCGCCAGCCCTACGTTGAGCGCGTAGAGGCGGAACAGCGGGAGGACGCAGAGGACCACGTCGCGCTCGAGCGGCCGCAGGCGCGTCTGGCGCATCTGCTCCTGGTTCGCGAGCAGGTTGCGGTGGCTGAGCATCGCGCCCTTGGGACGGCCGGTCACACCGGCCTTGTACTGGAGCAGCGCGAGCGCGTCCTCGCCAACCTCGACCGGGTGCGGCGTCCCCGGGCTCATGTCCAGCAGCTGCCGCCATGTGCGCGCCCCGGCCAGCGGGGTCGAGGCTCCGGCGACGACGACCTCGTCCAGCCCGCCCAGCCCCTGCTCCAGCCCGGCGAGCACCGGGTGGAACGCCTCGGTGACCACGACAGCGCGCGCTCCAGAGTCGCCGAGGATGTGCGCGGCCTCCTCGGTCGCCGAGCCCGTGTTGATCGGCACGGTGACGAGCCCGGCGCGCAGCGCCCCGTACCAGGCCTCGACGAACTGCAGCGAGTTGCCGAGCCCCAGCCCCACGCGGTCGCCCGGCCGCAGGCCCAGCTCCTGGAACGCCGCGGCTGCGCGGTCCACCCTCGTGTCCAGGTCGGCGTACGTGACGCGGTGGTTCTGGGCCGGCACGTGCACCGCGACCTTGTCTGGCAGCCGCTGGGCGGTCGCGCGGAGGCGGTCGGCGATGTTCATGAGGACCACGCAGCCTAGCGCGGCCGTCTCGCTGGCGGTCGCAAGACACCGCGACAGCCCCGCCCGCACGCGATGCGTACTCTGGAAGGTATGGAGCATCCCGCGGGGGCCGGTGGGCCCCGTCTTCTGGCCGCGACCGGTCCGCTGTTGCTCAGCCCGCTCGGATGGGTCATGGACGCCATCGCCGACGCCGGGTACAGCGGGGTCGAGGTGCTGCTCGCGATGAGCCCGGAAACCCGGAACCCGGACACCGTGCTCGCGTGCGCGTGCGCGGCCGGGCTGGCGGTGCCGGTGATGCACGGTCCCTACATGCTGCTGCTCCGCAACGTCCTGGGATCGGACTACATCGACAAGAGCCGGCGGTCGCTGGAGATCGCCGCCCAGGTCGGGGCGGGGATCCTGGTGGCGCACGCGCCGCTGCGGTGGGAGCGCCTCGCCCGCTGGTGGACGGCCAACGAGGCGGACACGGAGGCCGCCGAGCTCGGCGTCGCCTTCGCGATGGAGAACCTGTACCCCGTCCGTGGGGTCGCGGTCTCATGCGTGATCACACCCGAGCAGCTCGCGCCCTTCACCCACGTGGTCTTCGACACGAGCCACTTCGCCGTCGCCGGGGTCGACCTGTTCGAGGCCTGGGCGGCGCTGCGCGACCGGGTCGTCCACCTCCACGTGTCCGACAACCTCGGCACCGGCACGGACAGCCACGCCCCGATCGGGACCGGCGTCCTCCCGCTCGAGCGGTTCCTCGCCCACGTCGGCGCCTCCGGCTGGTCCGGCACGATCACCCTCGAGCTCGACTGCCGCGCTCACCTCGACAGCCGCGACACGCTCGTGGCGTTCCTCGCCCGTGAGCGTGTCAAGGCCGAGCGCCTGCTCGTCGGCGACCTCGAGGTCGTCCCCTCACCATGAGGCCCGCCACGACGATCGCGATCACGCTGCTGATGCTCGTCATCGTCGGCGCGATGGCGATCCAGCTGCTCGTATCCAGGTAAGGGTGATCACGGTCTGCCAATTCCATGTCCCGTTCGCCGGGATGCGGCTCCTCCGGCCACTCACCTGGAATCACCGTTGGGCTGCCTGTATCACCGGAGACAACCCAGCGTTGTTTTCCTGTCGCGGAAACGTTAGCCTTTTCATCTAAAGGCACGTCATCAGGGGGGTTCGGGTTCTGGAGCGGACAACGACCCCAAATGCTCTCCGTCCGGCCAGCCCATCAGGAGAGCGCGAGTTGACGGGCTGGCGAAAAGAGCCTCGTTCCGCAGGTTCCCAGGAGCGGGTCAGTGGGAACAGTGATGGTCCGAGAAGAGTCTTTCTGTAAGAGCCCTGACGACGGGCAAGCGGGACAGCGGGGCAACACAAACACCTGACGGGTCGAATCGGACGGGAGAAGTGTAGGGGACTCCGCTTTCAGGGCTACGGGGAGGGGCGATGAAGGTCCTTGTTGTGCAGGGCCATCTGTTGCTCGCTGAGGCGATCTCCTCGGTCCTTGAGAATGCGGAAGTCGACGTGGTCGGCGTCGCCACAACCGGACGAAATGCGCTGGAGGCGCTCCCGCGCGCCACGCCTGACGTCCTCCTGCTCGACCTCGCGCTCCCCGACATGTGTGGACTCGAGGTCGGCCGACGTGCGTTGCAGATGAGACCTGTGGTCAAAATTCTCATACTGGCGCCAGAGGAAAATCCGAGGGAGACCGCAAAGAACGTCCTCCAGGCTGGGTTCCACGGACTCCTGCCGACGCAAGTCTCAACGGCCAGGCTCATCGAGTCACTCAGACGAGTATGTTCGGGCCAGACCATCCCGCCACCTCATGTGACCGCCGCGGTCAGGTCCGAGCGGCGGTCCCACGAGCATGAACGTGCGCTGCTCATGTCGCAGTTGACCAACCGCGAGCGAGAGGTCCTGTGCTTGCTCGCCACCGGCGCGAGCAGCAAGGAGATTGCAAGCCATCTCACGATCACGGCGAATACCGTGCGCAGCCACGTGCAGAACCTGCTGGCAAAACTCGGCGTCAACAACCGGCTCAAGGCGGTGTTGTTGGCCTCCGCGCACGGTTTGCTTGTGGGGTCCGACGACAAAGTCATAGCGGACTAGTTCATTCCGCTCACGCCCCCTGTGACGTTGGGGGCACGCCCCGTAGCCAAAAATGGCACCGCTGTAGGATTCGCTGCGCGGTCGCTTCTGTAATAGTAGAGGTTGCTCTCGCCAACGACGGCGAAGTCCTGGAGCGGGGTGGCCCTACCCGATGTAGGAGCAAGGACATCTAAAGGCGCTTATCACCAAGGACGACTTCCAGTTCCGTCTTTCGACGTTGATCGACGGTGCCCTGCTGGAGGTCAGGCGAGCCGCTGGCAAGGTGGGAAAGCCGGGCTCCTTGGCGGGTTTGGGTGCCTGGGAAGCCTTCGACGTGGACGGCACCCCTTTGACGGTAGCGTACGTCCCGTGCATCAGCACACTCACGGGACGATCTTACGGCGGAAGAAGAGTTCCGCAAGGCGGCCATATCGTGGATGTCGGTGCTTACGTATCGGATGTACCGGCGAACCGCTGACGGGAACGGCTTTCGGGCTTGCTGACACATGGCTGATACATCATGGGGGCCGACTGGGTCCCACACCGCAACACTCGATGGCCAGCGCATGCATTGAACAAAGGAGCACCTACGTAATCCGCAAAAGAAGTAAGCGGGGAGACCGAACGTCACCGAGGTGACGAACCGGTCTCCCCGGGACCGCGGTGTTCGCGCACCGGCCCCAGCACTATGGAAATTGGGAGTCCCACAATGCAGAGCTATTATACTCCGTCTGCCGCTGCCTGGAATGGCCGAGACCGGGGAATTCAAAGCCCAAGCGGCCCGGCTGACGGCATCTCGCCCTCCAGTCGAGGAATTGCTACAACTGGCGTGGCCAGAGTTGAGGCAGCTGTCGCGAGTGCCTCGGGGGCGGCAGCCACAGATGCAGGAGTCAAGGCGGCGACGTGTGTGGTGGCGCACGTCGTCCTGCCCGCCTACAACGAGGCGGCGTCCCTGCCGCCGCTGCTTGGCCGGCTGGCCACCCTCGCGCAGAGCGAGCGACTGACCGTCTGGGTCGTCGACGACGGTTCGGCTGACGGGACGGCGGAGGTAGCGGCTCGGGGCACGCCCGGGTTAGCGGTCAGGGTCGTCCCGCACCCGGTCAACCTGGGACTGGGGCGGGCGGTCCAGTCAGGGCTGCAGGCGGTCCTGGAGGTCGCGGGTGCCGACGACATCGTCGTGGTGATGGATGCGGACGACACCCACGATCCGCAGCTGATCCGGTTGCTCCGTCAGGCGATCGCCGACGGCGCGGACGTGGTGATCTGCTCACGCTTCGTCGATGGTGGCGACGACACGACGGCACCGCCGTTTCGCCGGTTGCTGTCGCGGGGAGCCGCAGTGGTGTTCCGTCAGGTGCTGCACCTCGACACCATCCGGGACTTCACCAGCGGCTTTCGGGCCTATCGCGTCAGCTTGCTGCGGCGCGCCGCCGCCCACTGGGGAGAGCGGCTGATCGAGGAGCAGGGTTTCGCCTGCATGGTCGAGCTGCTGCTGAAGCTGCGCCACTGCCAGCCGGTCGTCGTGGAGGTGCCGCTCGTGCTGCGCTACGACCGCAAGCAGGGCGCCAGCAAGCTCAAACTACGGCGCACGACCGTGCAGTACCTCAAGCTGCTGCTGCGCGACCGGCTGGCGCCGCCGCCGTACCGGGTCCTGTGAGCGCATGACGCAGCCACGCGTCATCGTCATCGGGGGCGGCATCGCCGGCCTCGCCTCCGCCCACCACCTCAGTCGCCAGGGGGCGCACACGACGCTGCTGGAGAGCAGCGAGCAGCTCGGCGGTCTCGGGACGTTCTTCCGCAGCGGCGAACAGTGGGTGGAGCGCTTCTACCACTGCGTCATGCCGACCGACGGGCATCTGCTGTCGCTGCTCGGCGAGATCGGCCTGGCCGATGCCGTCAGATGGCGGCCGACGCGGATGGGCTTCGTCGTCGACGGGACCCGCTACCCGTTCAACACGCCGCTGGACCTGCTGCGCTTCCGTCCCCTGACGCTGGTGCAGCGGTTGCGGCTCGGCGTCGTCTCGCTGCTGCTGCGCCACCTCGGGCGGGGCGAAGACCTTGACAACGTGCGCAGCGAGGACTGGCTGCGGGGCCTGTACGGCGACGCCGTGTGGGAGCGGGTCCTCCAGCCGCTGTTTCGCTCCAAGTTCGGTCCCGCCGTCGGCGACGTCCCGGCGTTGTACCTGTTCCAGCGGCTGGGTCGCGAGAAGAACGTGGCGACCCGCGGGTACCCCGAAGGCGGCTACAAGGCGATCATCGACGGGCTGCGCGCCGCGATCGAGACGCACGGCGGGACGGTCCGCACCGCCACCCCCGTCACCAAGATCCGCGAGACACCAGGCGGGGTCCGCGTCGAGCTGTCCGGCGGGGAGGCGGTCGACGGCGACTGGGTGGTCTCGACGGTGCCGCTGCCGCTGCTGCACCAGCTCGCCGACGCTGCGCTGAAGGCGCGGCTGCCGTCGCTGCGGCTGCCCTACCTGGGCGTCGTCAACGTGCTGTTCTTCTTGGCTCGCCCCCTCGACGGGTGCTACTGGACCCCAGTCCTGCGGTCAGGCACTGAGTTCGACGGCGTCATCGAGACGTCCACTCTGGCCGGCACCGCGGGGTACGACGGGCGGCACCTCGCGTACGTCATGAAGTACACCGACCGCAACTCGGCGCTGTTCGCTGAGGACGACGCGAGCATCGCCGACCGCTGGACGAAGCAGCTCCTGAACCTCTACGCCGACCTGCCGCTGCGGGTCGAGGACGTTTGCGAGGTCCGCGTCTTCAAGGCGCCGTTCGTGGAGCCCGTCTACCCGCTCGGCTACGGCTCGATCAAGCCCGCGATCGACGTGGGCGAGACGCGCCTGCTGCTGGCCACGACGGCGCACATCTATCCGCAGGTCACGAGCTGGAACTCCAGCGCCGGCCTGGCGCACGAGGTCGTCGACCACCTGCTGGCCCGCCACGCTCAACCCGCCCCCCAGCGGGTGGCCCCGTGAGCGCCAGCGGTGGATCTGGCATGAGCGCCAGCGGCGAACCTGGCATGAGCGCCAGCGGTGGATCTGGCATGAGCCGCCCGCTCGCCACGCTGTCGCTGGACCTCGACGACGTGTGGGCGTACTTGCGCACGCATGGGGACGCCGGCTGGCGAGACGCACCGACGCTGCTGCCCCGCGCGGTCGAGCGCCTGATCTGTTTGCTGGACGAGCTCGACCTGCGCATGACGGTCTTCGTTGTCGGCCGTGACGCGCAGACCCCTGCCGGGCACGAGGCGGTCAGCGCGCTTGCCGCCGCCGGTCACGAGGTCGCGAGCCACAGCTTCCTTCACCGCGATGATTTGGCGTCGCTCGAGCCTGCGCAGATCGCCGACGACCTGGCCCGTACGGCCAAGGCGATCATCGCGGTCACGGGCCGACGACCGACGGGTTTTCGCTGCCCGTCGTACGGACGCAGCCCGACGCTGTTGCAGACGCTGGTCCGCCAGGGCTACGCATACGACGCGTCGGTGCTGCCGACCTGTCTGGCGCCGCTGCTGCGGCTGCACCACCGGGCGACGATGAGCCAGGCCGCCCGCCGTGCAACCGGCCGCCAACGAGACCTGTTCGGGCCGGCGGCAAACGCGCTGCTTCCCCTGTCGCCGTTCTGCTGGGACACCGACGCCGGGCTGCTGCTGGAGCTGCCGATCACGACCTTCCCGCTGCTGCGGACCCCGATCCACGCCAGCTATCTCCAGGCCCTGGCGGCGCGCAGCCCAAGGGCTGCGCATGCCTATCTGCGCAGTGGCCTGCGCGCGTGCCGACGGCGAGGCATCGCGCCGTCGTTCCTGCTGCACCCGCCGGACGTCTGCGACGACCATGACGTGCCGAGCCTGTCGTACCTGCCGGGCATGGCGCGCCCGTGGCCGCAGAAGGTGGACGTGCTGCGCCGGACGCTCACGCTCTTGGCCGACGACTTCCAGGTCGTGCCGCTGAACCAGGCCGCCGAGGTTGAGCTTCTTTCGGCAGGCGAGCTGAGGGTGGTGGCCACCAGAGCCTCAGCGGTGGGTCCGACATGAGCCTCAGCGGTGGGTCCGACATCAGCGCCAGCGGTGGGTCCGACATCAGCGCCAGCGGTGGGTCCGACATCAGCGCCAGCGGTGGGTCCGACATGAGCCTCAGCGGTGGGTCCGACATCAGCGCCAGCGGTGGGTCCGACATCAGCGCCGGGGCACCCGCCTCTACGCGCCCCGCACTGGTGAACGCCACGGTCGTCATGGTCGGGGGGACCGCGGTCGGCGCTTTCGGCGCCTACGGGTTTCAGCTCGTCGGCGGCCGGGCGCTGGGGCCGGTCGACTTCGCGCCGCTCAGCGTTCTGTGGACCCTGCAGGTCCTGGTCCTGATGGTCGCGCTGGTTCCCGTGGAGCAGCTGGTTACCCGACGCCTGGAGCTGACCGGCGGACAAACGGCCAAGCTGGGGGCCGTCGCCCAGCCACTGCTCGGTGTGCTGGCGGCAAGCACCGTCGGGGTGACCGGCCTCGCCTGGTTGCTGCGCGACCGCCTCTTGGACGGCGACCCGGCCTATGTCGCGGTCGCCGGCCTGCTCGTCGTCGGCTACACGGTCTTTGCCGTCGGTCGCGGCTACCTCGCCGGTCGGCGTCGGTACCGCGCGTACGGGCTGGCGACGGCCGGTGAAGGGCTGCTGCGGCTGGCGTTGACCGGTCCCGCGCTGCTGGCGGCTGAGGACGGACGCCTCCTCGCGTGGGCGATGGTCGCGGCGCCGTTCGCGGTGCTGCTCCTGCGGCCGTTCAGTGCAGCACGAGTCGGTGTGCAGAGCGCCAGCGACGGACTCGGCAGTGTTCGGGAGTTCCTCGGCCCGCTGATCTTCGCCAACACGCTGTCGCAGGCCGTGATCGGCTCGGCACCGCTGGTGGTCGGAGCCCTCGGCGCGACGCCAGTGGTGGTGAGCGTGGTGTTCCTGACCTTCGCGCTGTTCCGCGGGCCGCTCTGGATCGTCCAGAGCGCCCTCGCGCGGGTCCTCCCGCCGTTGACCGCGCTTGCCGCCGGGGGTGATTACCAGACACTGCGCGCCTGGGCGACACGGCTGGCCGCAGGCGGCGTCGCCGCGGCGGCGGTTGCCTGGGCGGGGGGACTGTGGCTCGGGCCGGCGGTCGTCGGGTTGATGTTCGGAGCGGAGTTCGCGCCGCCACCCGCCCTGGCGGCGCTCGTGGCGTGCGGCACTGCCCTGGCGGCGGCGGTGCTGTGCTCGACCCAGATCCTGGTGGCGCTCGGCCAGACGAGCCGGGTGGCTGCCGCCTGGACGCTCGCGGCAGCAGTCACGGTCACGGTCACGCTGCTGACGCCGTCCAACCCGAGCGTGCAGGTCGGCAACGGCTTCGTCGCCGGCGAGCTCACCGCGCTCCTGTTGATGACGAAGGCGGGGTGGCGAAACGGGTCAGAGCCGGGACGCCTGGGCGGGTTCCGCTGGTCATCCTCGGGTTCACAGCGGTGAGACGTCCTGGTGAGCCTTCGTCGGCGATTCCACGACAACGCCCTGCGGTGCCTCGACACCCGTTCCCTCGCGGGGTGGGCGACGTGAACAGGACCGTGGCGGTGGTCTTGGGCACCCGCCCGGAGATCATCAAGCTCGCGGAGCTGATCCGGCTGCTCGGCCCGCAGGCGCGGATCGTGTACACCGGGCAGCACTACGACGACCGGCTGGGCCCGGCGTTCTTCCGCGAGTTCGGCCTGCCGGCTCCCGCCCTGGTCCTGGCCGTCGGCGGCGCTTCCCGCGGTCACCAGATCGGCGAGGCGGTCAGGCTGCTCGACCGCCACTTCGCGCGCCAGCCGCCGGCTGCCGTCCTCGTGCA
>JBOGEB010000094.1:0-15453 GCA_050743125.1 Egibacteraceae bacterium | reverse complement strand
GATGACTGGGTCCGGGGTGTGGCCTGGTCACCCGACGGCCAACGCATCGCGACCGCCTCAGGCGACCGCACCGTGCGGCTGTGGGAGGCCCAGACCGGCACCGAGCTCGCGATCGCGGGCGTCCATGAGGACTCTGTCGAGGACGTGGCGTGGTCGCCTGACAGCCAGCGCATCGTGACCGCCTCACGTGACCGCACCGCCCGTATCTGGGACGCAGCCACCGACCTTGACTCGTTGGTCGCGAAGGCGCGCAAGCGCGTTCTTCGTGAGCTGACCGCGGACGAACGGAAGAGCGCCATGCTGCCCGAACTCGCCAAGCCGGCGTAGAGCGAAGATCGTGCTCAGGCGGCCGGCGCACCGGCCGCACCGACATCCGCTGATCAACGAGGGGCGGCTTTGTGGCCCTGACCGGAGCTGCAAGGCGGCGGATGTCGTCTGGAGGACTCACGTGGCGCCGATCGGGCCCGGTGCCTGGTCCGGTGGCGCAATGCTCCGGCTTCACGTCCCGTCTGCCAGAGCTTCGACCCGACGGCTGCGTGCGCGCTGTGCCCGGTGTCAATGGCGGCGCCACCCGGCTTTCTGGCCTGGACGTCGCTCAGGAGCCACCCGATGGGCGGCCCGGGGCTGGGCGGAACAGGCGCCAGCGCTGGTTGATCACGTCGAGCACGCGGATGGCGAGGCGCTCGCCGCCGGGGCGGGTGAGGTGGATGCCGTCGCCGAGGCGCATGAGCGCGGGCCGCCCGTCGGGGCCGGGCAGGTACGCGGAGTAGGCGCCGTCGGGGTCCGCGAACAGCCTCCAGGTGTCGAGGAACGTGACGCCGGGGTGGTGGGCGGCCTCGCTGCGGTAGAGGTCGTCGAGGTGAGCCATCCGCTCGCCGAAACCGGCTGCCCGCATCACCGGCTGGCCGACCCAGATCACCTGCTGCCCGTCGCTCGAGAGGTCGGTCATCACGCGGGCGACGCGCCTGCGGTACTCGGCGTCCCATTCGGGTGTGCCGAACTCCAGGTGCCGCCCGCCGGCCCTGATCGACTGGGCGTCGTTGGCCCCGAACATCACCACCCACACGTCCGGGTCGGACCCCTCCTCGATCGCGTCCAGGCGCGCGGGCCAGTCGAAGAAATCCGCCCGGGACAGGCCCGTGGAGTAGTGCAGCTCGTGCTCGGTGGCCGCCACCCCCGTGTCCGCCGTGAGGTCACGCAGCGTAGGCCCGAGCTGCTCGGTCACCGAGTCGCCCACGACCCAGACCCGCAGCGGGTCGCTCGCGTCGAAGGCTCGACCGCGCTTCGATCGCCTCCGGTCCGGTCGGGTCAGCTCAGGCTGTGCCCGCTCCGGCCGTGCCCGCTCCGGTGCGTTGACCGCCTGCCCGAGCGCCCAGGGCAGGTCTTGGCGGACCGCGAGCTCGCGGTTGACGAGCGCGCGGGGCTCGTCCAGGCCGAGCAGGTTGCTGAGCCCACCGAGGGGTGCGACGAGCACGACCGCGACGTTCCGGCGCCACCCGAACGGCTGGCGCTCGGCGGCCTCGCGCAGGCTGGAGATGTTCACGAGCGACGCGAGCCCCAGCGCGAGCACGGTCACGAGGATCGCGTGGCCCGCCGGCATCGGGCGCCGTAGGGCGTTGAGGTGTCGGCGGGCCACACGCGGCATAGAACCTCTACGGTACCGTACGGCGAAGTCAAGTCCGTACCATGTGTTTCCGCTGGTCAGGACCCCTATGGGCCTACTCGTCAGGGCGCTGTGGAATGACCTCGTTCGGGCCCTTCCCGGCCCGCCGTCGATGGGCCCGGCGTAGCTGACGGCGCTCGTCCTCGGACAGCCCGCCCCACACGCCGGCGTCCTGGCCCGTGGCCAGCGCCCAGTCGAGGCACTGGGCGCGTACGGGGCAGTCTCGGCATACGGCCTTGGCCTGCTCGGTCTGGTCCAGCGCCGGGCCGGTGACCCCGATCGGGAAGAAGAGCGCGGGATCCTCGTCCAGACAGGCGGCGCGATCCCTCCAGTCCGTCACCATCGGTCCTCCTCGATGCAGCGGTGGCGTCCCGGTCCCGACGGCCCGGAGCTCGCCGGGCCGGGACTTACAAGCCGTCAGCCTTCGCCTGGAGGGCCTTGGGTACAAGGCAGGTTGGTCTGGTTACGTCCAGGTCGGTTCGGCGTTACGCTGCGCGCTCCGCGAGCGTGTCGAGGGAGCGTGTGATGGACGAGCAGCACCGCCAAGCGAAGCGGATACCCCAGCCGCAGCCGCAGCCGCAGCCGGCCGCGCCGGCCGCACCGCCGGTTCCGAGCGCGGACCTGGTCGAGGTCGGCGAGTGGACGGGCGGGTTGGCGACGGCGTTGCGGCGCGCGTGGCGGGAAACCGTCTACGACTTCGCCGCGCGCACGGGCGTCGGGCCGAGCACCGTCGACGCCTGGGACAAGAGCCCGGCCGTCGTGCCGAGGTCGAGGATGCAGAAGGAGCTGGACCGCGCGCTCGAGGACGCGCCGTGCAAGGTCAAGAAACGGTTCGGCATGCTGGCTCGGGGCAAGCCGGTCGTCGAGGTGCCAGACTCGTCGGGGCTCGACGGGAACGGAGGCGACACGAACCGCGCTCAAGCGCTCAAGGCCGTCGGCAGTCTGCTTGTCGCGGCAGCCGTGCCCGAGGAGGTCGTGGAGCGGATCATCGGCGACCGCGCCGGCCGGGTCGACGCCGGCCTCCTGGACGGCTACGAGCGTGTCGCCCGGTCGTTGGCGGCCGACATGCTGGGAGGCGATGCACGCGCCGTGGTGCCGGCCGCGCTGGCCAACGCGGACGACGCGCTGGGGCTGTTGCACCGTCAGGTCGCCGACCGGCCGCGGCTGGACGCCCTGGTCGTCGGCGTGAACGCCCGGGTCGCGCTGTGGGCGTTCCACCGCGGCGACCTTCGAGCGGCCCGGAAGCACTTGTTGGTCGCCTGGGGGCTGGCCGCTGAGAGCGGCGACCCGGGGCTGCTCGCGCAGGCGATCGGCATGTCGAGCGTGCTGTACTCGACGCATTCTGGCTGCTGTGAGGGTGACCCCGAGCGGGCGCTCGAGCGGTTGGACCAGGCTGGTGCGCTGGCCGTCCACGCGGACCCGCACACCCGCCTCTGGGTGGCCATTTGGCATGCTGACGAGGCCGCCGCGGTCGGGGACGTCCGCGCGTCCCGGGTCAGCTTGGACGCCGCCGGCCGTGCGCGGGAGCTGCTGGGCGACGACCCCGACGCGGGCGGTCGGATCGGGTTCCTCGTCTACGGTCTCGAGCAGCAGCTCGAGACCGCGCGGGTCAACATGCAGATGCTGGCGGGCCGGTTCGCTGAGGCAGACCGTAGGTTCGACGCCGTGCTGCGGTCGGCCATGACTGTCCACCACCGGGTGATCATCCTCGCGCAGATCGGCCGGGTCCGCGCGAAGGCGGGCCAGCCTGACGGCGCCTGCGAGGCGCTGCTCACCGGCCTCGACCTCGCCGAGCCGGTCGGCTACACGATGGGCGTGGAGCGCGCCCGCGGCGTGCGCGGCGGTTTCCCCAAGCGCTGGGCACGGCTGTCCTGCGTCCGCAAACTCGACGAGCGCCTCGGCCTGCGCTAGGCGAGGGTCGTTTGCTTCTGCCTCAGTCCCAGGCCGGGACCTCAAGCGGCCAAGCCTTCGCCAACCTGGGCACAGGAACAAGGCAGGTTGGTCTGGTTACGTCCAGGTCGGTTCGGCGTTACGCTGCGCGCTCCGCGAGCATGTCGAGGGAGCGCATGATGGACGAGCAGCACCGCCAAGCGAAGCGGATACCGCAGCCGCAGCCGCAGCCGCAGCCGGCCGCGCCGGCCGCGCCGCCGGTGCCGAGCGCGGACCTGGTCGAGGTCGGCGAGTGGACGGGCGGGTTGGCGACGGCGTTGCGGCGCGCGTGGCGGGACAGCATCTACGACTTCGCCGCGCGCACGGGCGTCGGGCCGAGCACCGTCGACGCCTGGGACAAGAGCCCGGCCGTCGTGCCCAGGTCGAGGATGCAGAAGGAGCTGGACCGCGCGCTCGAGGACGCGCCGTGCAAGGTCAAGAAACGGTTCGGCATGCTGGCTCGGGGCAAGCCGCTCGTCGAGGTGCCAGACTCGTCGGGGCTCGACGGGAACGGAGGCGACACGAACCGCGCTCAAGCGCTCAAGGCCGTCGGCAGTCTGCTTGTCGCGGCAGCCGTGCCCGAGGAGGTCGTGGAGCGGATCATCGGCGACCGCGCCGGCCGGGTCGACGCCGGCCTCCTGGACGGCTACGAGCGTGTCGCCCGGTCGTTGGCCGCTGACCGCCTGGCCGATGACGCGCGCGCGGTCACCCCGACCGCGCTGGCCAACGCGGACGACGCGCTCGGGCTGCTGAGCCGCGCGGTCCGGTCTGCCGACCGGCCGCGGCTGGAGGCGCTCGTGGTCGGCGTGAACGCCCGGGTCGCGCTGTGGGCCTCCGCCGACGGCGACCTTCGGGCGGCCCGGAAGCACTTGTTGGTGGCCTGGGGGCTGGCCGCTGAGAGCGGCGACCCGGGGCTGCTCGCGCAGGCGATCGGCATGTCAGCCATCCTGTACTCGACGCATTCTGGCTGCTGTGAGGGTGACCCGGAGCGGGCGCTCGAGCGGTTGGACCAGGCTGGTGCGCTGGCCGTCCACGCGGACCCGCACACCCGCCTGTGGGTGCCCATTTGGCATGCTGACGAGGCCGCCGCGGTCGGGGACGTCCGCGCGTGCCGGGTCAGCATGGACGCCGCCGGCCGTGCGCGGGAGCTGCTGGGCGACGACGACCCCGACGCGGGCGGTCGGATCGGGTTCCTCGTCTGGGGTCTCGAGCAGCAGCTCGAGACCGTGCGGGCGAGTGCCCAAATGCTGGCGGGCCGGTTCGCTGACGCCGAGCGCAGGCTCGACGGGGTGCTGCGGTCGGCCGTCAACGCTCGTCAGCGAGTCATCACCCTCTGGCAGATCGGCCGGGTCCGCGCGAAGGCGGGCCAGCCTGACGGTGCCTGCGAGGCGCTGCTCACCGGCCTCGACCTCGCCGAGCCGGTCGGCTACACGATGGGCGTGGAGCGCGCCCGCGGCGTGCGCGGCGGTTTCCCCAAGCGCTGGGCACGGCTGTCCTGCGTGCGCAAACTCGACGAGCGCCTCGGCCTGCGCTGAGCTCACGACGTCGTTGCGTGAGCACCCGGCGCACCTGCGCGACGGCCTTCTCCGGGTGACGCAGGATCGCGTGCGCGGACACCTCGACCACCACCCATCCCAGCTCCAGCACCACATTGCCCCGGTCGTCGTCGCGCATCTGCTGTCGAGGCGTCGCGTGGAACGCGTAGCCGTTCACGGCGACGCCCCCGCTGGAGGATTCGTCCGGACCACGCCGCCTTCCCCACCCGCCCTGCCGGGTCCTCCCCTTTGGCTCCTCAGAACTGGAAGTAGATGAACGGCGCCACGCCCTGGGGGCCGAGCGCGTCGATGGCGAACAGGGCGGCCGCGAGCGCCACGGCCTGTGGCAGCGGCCCGAGCCGCGAGAACGCTGCCTCCAGGCGCAACCCCAAATCCTTCGGCACGAACTGTGTGGCGATCGATCCCGCGATGAGCGCCACGAGGGCTGGCGTGCAGATCTGGGCCTGGCCCCACCCAGTGGCGAGCCGCGACAGCATCGTGCCGGCCGCGCTGAACGACTCGGCCCGGAAGAACACCCACGCGAGGCAGACGACGTTGAACGTGACCAGCCACCCGACGAGCGGGTGCCATACGGTCCCCGCCCGCCGGCGGGCGCTGCCGCGCCCGACCTCACCCCGCAGGCCGGTGACCCGGCGCTCGACCGCGAGCGCCGCTCCGTGGATGCCGCCCCACGCGACGAACGTCCACGCCGCGCCGTGCCACAGCCCGCCGACGAGCATGGTGACGAGGAGGTTGCGGGTGGTCTTGGCCTTGGATCCCCGTGAGCCGCCGAGGGGGATGTAGAGGTAGTCGCGCAGCCAACTCGACAAGGTGATGTGCCAGCGGCGCCAGAACTCCTGGAGCGACACGGCGGTGTACGGGCGGTCGAAGTTCTGCGGGAACTGGAAGCCGAGCAGCAGCGCGCAGCCGATCGCGATGTCGGTATAGCCGCTGAAGTCGGCGAAGATCTGCACCGCGTACCCGTAGATCGCGGCGAGGACGTCGGGCGCGGCGTAGAGCCTGGGGTTCGCGAACACCGGGTCGACGAGCCGCGTGGCGAGCAGGTTCGCGACGACGACCTTCTTGAACAACCCGGCGGTGATCAGCCAGAACGCCCGGCTCCCGTCGACCTTTCGGGGATCACGGGGGCGACGCAGCTGCGGGAGGAAGTCCTTCGCGCGGATGATCGGACCGGCGACGAGGTGCGGAAAGAACGCGAGGTAGAGCGTGAAGTCCTGCAGCGTCGCCGGGCGCAGCACGCGCCGGTAGACGTCGATCACGTAGCTCAGGGCGTGGAACGTGAAGAACGAGACCCCGACCGGCAGCACGACCTGCAGCAGCGGGAGGTGGACCTGGACGCCGACTCCTGCCAGGGTGTCCGCGACCGACGTGACGAGGAACCCGTAGTACTTGAACCAGGCGAGCGCGCCGAGGTTGGCGGTGATCGCCGCGACGAGCACCCCCCGCCTCGCGGCGGGGGAGCGGAGCCGACCGATCGCGGTCGCGGCGACGTGGTTGGCGATCGCCGACCCACCCAGCAGCCCGAGGAAGCGCCAGTCCCACCAGCCGTAGAACACCGCGCTCGCGACGAGCATGAGGCAGCGCCACCAGCACCGCCGTGGCATGAGCAGCCAGCTCGCGGTGAGCACGACGACAAAGAAGATCGCGAAGTCGATCGTGGGGAACAGCACCCGGTATCCCTCCGGTGACTTGTCGCCCGATGTTAGTGGCCCGCGCGGAAAAACCCGGGCATTCGCCCGCGCACGGCACCGGTGCGCGGCGGCTCCCGGTCCGTGGAGGCGTAGCATCCACCTCCAGAGTTGACGAGGGCTAGAGGGAGCACCGTGATCCCCGCAACAAGAGCCGAGCAGCGCAACCTCCTCGAATTGCAGCAGGTCGACACCGCCATCACGCGCCTCCGCCACCGCCTTGCGAACCTGCCGGAGCAGCAGGCGCTCGACGACCACGCCGACCTGCATCGCCGCGTGCGTTTCGAGCTGGGTGCGGCCCGCGAGCGCCTCGACCGCTTGGAGCGCGGCCAGCGCCGGCATGAGCGTGAGCTCGACATGGTCGAGCGGCGCTACGCCTCCGAGACGCAGCGGAAGTACTCGGGTGTGATCAAGGCGCAGAAGGAGCTCGAGGCGCTGGACGCCGAGCTGGAATCGCTCCTGGCCCGCAAGAGCGACCTGGAGGACACGCTGCTCGAGATCATGGAGCAGACTGAGGAGACCGAGTCGCTGGTCTCCACGCTCAGCGAGCGCGAGGCTGGGCTGGCTCTGGAGGTCGCCGCCGCCGCCGCCGCCCGGGACGAGGCCGCTGCGGGGATCGACGAGGAGCTCGGCAAGCGTGCGGCCGAGCGCGACGTGGTCGCCGCCGACCTCCCCGCCCCGGTGCGCAGGTACTACGACGACGTCCGCGCCCGGAAGGACGGCGTCGCGGTCGCCGAGCTTGTGGGCCGAACCTGCGCCGGCTGCCGGCTCGAGCTGACGGCGACGGAGATGCAGGAGGTCCGCGAGCGGGTCGACCGCGGCCTCGCCCGCTGCGAGCAATGCGGCCGCATCCTCGTCATTCCCTGACGACGACGTGCGCGTCGCCCCGGGCGCGCTGGTCAGCGTCAGCTTTTGGACGCCGTCGAATTTGTGCGATGCTCCCGCCCTCACAAGTGCCCTCCTGAGCTTGGACGGCCGCAAGCTCAAAGGGGCATTTCTGCGGAATTGGCCCTGCTCTACGCAACCCGCTCGGTGGGTCCGGCACTGCCCAGGCGGGAGTGTAGGTGGCGCTCAGGACAAGCGGACAGCTCGACGGGAGGGAAAACCTCCAAGGCGTGGGAGCTATGAAGAGCACACACATCGAGCGGCTGTTGAACGGACCACTAGGCGCAGGTCCTGTGGCCCGTCGGGCTGGCGGCGCTGACAGTGCGCGGGCGGCGTTTTACGCCAGCGTCACCATCGCCGCCACTGTTCTCCTCATGGCGGTTCCGGCGCGCAGCGAGTCGGCGCCCGTCAAGACGCAGACCTGGTTCGTCGCGCCCAACCTCTCGCCGTCGGGCTCCGGAGTCGACACCGGGAGCCCTGCCACCATTCAAGCAGCCCTCGATCGCGCCCAACCGGGCGACGTCATCCAGCTCCAACCCGGCGTCTACAAGCACACCAAAGCGTTGCAAACCAAACGCGACGGAGAAGCCAGCCGCCCGATCACCATCAAGGGTCCCGAGACCGGCCTTGACGTCAGCCAGCGCAACAAGGCCGTCGTCGTCGGCGGTGGCCACGTCTTCAACATCGACCACAGCCACTACGTGCTCGACGGCTTCACCATCAACGGCCAACCCCACCTGCCGTTCACCGAGATTCCGACCGCCCCGCGGGAGCTGCTGGCCTACAAAGACAGCAATCAGCCCCGCGTGGCCGACAGCCGCCTGGTCTACGTCGGGAACAAGGCTCGGGACGTCACCGGCACGGTCATCACCAACATGTTCCTCACCGGCGCTGGTGGCGAATGTGTCCGGATGCGGAATTTCACTACCAACAGCAAGGTCACCAACTCGCTGATCTACCGGTGCGGCTTCGTCGCAAAAAGCAAAGACTACCGTTACCACAACGGCGAAGGCGTTTACATCGGCACCAGCGCCGCCAGCACTGACCAGCCCTACCACAAAAACGACGGGTCCAACAACAACCTCGTCCAGAATAACGTCATCCAGACCTTCGCCTCTGAATGTGTCAACATCAAAGAGCACGCCTCCGGGAACGTCGTCGACTCGAACCAGTGTCTGTACGGGCTCGGTCCGGAGGCCGCCAACGAGGCCCTCCTCGAGGTGCGCGGCAGGAACAACCAGATCACCAACAATACGATCAAGCACAGCTGGGGTTACGGCATCAAGCTGTGGTCCGACACCCCCTCCTCCGGCGGCGCGAACATCGTCGCCGGCAACCACCTCAGCGACATCCGCTCGGCGGTGATCACCGTCAAGACCCAGTCCCAGCCCGCCGAAATCTGCCAGAACATCTACGCCGACGGCATCCCGGCCGTCGTTGGCCGCACCGGCGCCGCCATCGCGAAGACCTGCTCTCGCACCTATCCGGACTGGCCTTCGCGACCAACGTCCCCCGCGGCCGGCGAGCCGGCTCCGCTCAACGGCCGCGTGCAGCGACTGCAACCCCGGCCTCGAAGGCGTCGACCGCGGATCGGCGGTCAGGGAACGTCGTCCTCCACAAGGGGGGCTGGCGGAGCGCCCGCGGAACGGCAACGCTGTCGCGTATGACGCTTCCGGCCTTCCTGCACCCGTTCGCGCGGCCCGCCAGCGAACGGTTCATCACGATCACGTCCGGGCAGGGCGCGATCGTCACCGACGACCAGGGGCGGCGCTACGTCGACGCGATGGCGAGCCTTTGGTACTGCACCGTCGGGCACGGGCGCGCCGAGATCGCCGACGCGGTCGCCGCGCAGCTGCGCCGGCTCGACGCCTTCCACACCTTCGAGCTGTTCACCAACGAGCCGACCGAGCGGCTCTGCGCGCTGCTGGTCGACCTTGCGCCCATTCCCGACGCCCGGGTGTTCCTGGTCTGCAGCGGCTCGGAGGCGGTCGACAGCGCGCTCAAGCTCGCTCGGCTCGCGCACCACCGCGCCGGCCGGCCGCGCCGGCAGCTCGTCGTGGCCCGCCGGCCGTCCTACCACGGCGTGACGTACGGGGGGACGACGCTCACCGGGCTGCCGGCGAACCAGGAGGGCTTCGGCCCCCTGGTCGGCGGGGTCGTCCAGGTCCCGAAGGACGACCTCGGCGCGATCGAGCGGGTGTTCGCCGAGCGCGGCGGCGAGGTCGCCGCGGTCATCGCCGAGCCGGTGATCGGCGCGGCCGGCGTGTACCCGGCGGCTGACGGCTATCTGCCAGCGTTGCGGAGGCTGTGCGACGAGCACGGCGCGTTCCTCATCCTCGACGAGGTCGTCACCGGGTTCGGGAGGCTCGGGACGTGGTGGGGAGCGCAGCACTACGGTGTCGCCCCCGACCTCGTGACGTTCGCGAAGGCGGTCACGTCCGGCTACCTGCCGCTCGGCGGGGTGCTCGTCGGGCCGGCCGTCCGCGGCCCACTGGAGGCCGACCCTCAGTTCGTTCTCCGCCACGGGCACACGTACAGCGGGCACCCGACGTCCTGCGCGGCCGGGCTGGCCGCTCTCGACATCCTCCGCCGCGAGGGGCTCGTCCACCGCGCGCCCAAGGTGGGGGAGCACCTGTCGGCTGGCCTGCGGTCGGTGGCCGACGGGAGCGACAAGGTCGCCGAGGTGCGCGGCGAGGGGGCGGTATGGGCGGTCGGGCTCGCCCCGGGCGTCGCCGCGCCGGCGGTCCGCGACGCGATGCTCGACCGTGGGGTGATCGTCCGGCCGATCGGCGAGGAGACGCTCGCGTTCTGCCCGCCGCTCGTGATCGAGGACGCCGACGTCGACCGCTGCGTCGAGGCGCTCGACGCAGCGCTTGCCGATCAGTCCAGCACACGCCGGCAGCCGAGCGAAAAGGCGCCGGGCCGGCGGTTGGCGGGGGAAACCGAGTCCGCCGGCCCGGGCGTCTGGGCGTCAGAGTCCCCGAGGGAGGCCGTCCGGGATCCGGCGTCCAGCCCACCGTCTGGCGGTGGGTGACGGGCAGCGCCTCAGGGGGAGTGGGGCGTGCCCGTCCCTACCCGCCTGCAACGCATCGCGCTCCCGCAGCCTTCCCGACCTGCGAGTTTGGCCAAACTCCAGTGCTTGTGTCGAGGGTGTCCCTGCGCCACGGCCGCAGCGGCGGCGCCCCGACTAGCCGTCGATGCCGAGCACCAGCGGCAGCACCCCCTGCGCGCCCGCCAGTCGCAGCATGCGGGCCGCCACGGTCATCGTCCAGCCGGTGGCCACCAGGTCGTCGACCAGCAGCACCGGGGAGCCGTCAAGGAGACGCAGCTCGGAGGCCATCCGGTCGGGCAGGGACCACGCGTCGTAGACCGCGCGCAGCCGCTGGACGCTGTTGGCGTGCCCGCCGACGCGGGCGGCGGCGTCGCCGGTGCGCTCCAGCTGACCCAGGTAGGGCAGCCGGCCGACCGTGGCGATCCGCTGCGCGAGCGACGTCACGAGCCGCGGCCGGCTCCGCGAGGCGACCGCGGCCACACCGGCGGGGCGGCGCTCCCAGCCCCACCCGGCCAGCACCCGTACCACCGCGTCGAACACGTCGTCGGCGACGGGCGCGTCCGGCGTGCCAGGTGCGAGCACCTCCCGCAGCCGATTGCCCCAGCCGATGTCCGACAGCCGGCCGAGCGCCCGCCCGATCTCCGCCTGCTCCGCGACGGGGATCCTGCCCGACACCGCCATCCCGAGGGCGTCCGCGCCGGTCGGCCACATCTTGCGCGGCTCGATCTGCACGCCTGGCCGGCCCAGATGCTCCTGGGCGGCGGCCAGCTCCGCGTCAGGCACCCTCGCCTGGTACCACGGCCCGGCGCAGCGGTCGCAGCGCCCGCAGGCGGCGGCGTGCGGGTCGTCGAGCTGCTCACGGAGAAACCGCATCCTGCACGACACGTCCACCGCATACGCGCGCATCGCCCGCTGCTCCGCAGCGCGGGCGGCGGCCAGCCGGGCGTACCGCTGGCGGTCGTAGCCCCAGCGCTCACCAGTGGCGACCCAGCCGCCCTTGACCCGTCGGACCGCTCCTTCCACGTCGAGCACCTTGAGCATCAGCTCCAGCCGGGACCGACGAAGGTCGACCCGAGCCTCCAGAGCCGGCGTCGACAACGGCCGGCCGGCCTCGGCGAGGGCCTTCAGAGCCCGCTCGACCAGGTCCTCTGGCGGAAAGGCCAGGGAGGCGAAGTAGCGCCAGATCTGCTCGTCCTCGGCGCCGGGCAGCAGCAGCACGTCGGCGGTGTCCACGGCGCGTCCGGCGCGGCCCACCTGCTGGTAGTACGCGATCGGGGACGGAGGAGCGCCCAAGTGCACCACGAAGCCGAGATCCGGCTTGTCGAAGCCCATGCCCAGCGCCGAGGTGGCGACCAGCGCCTTGACCCGGTTCGCCAACAGGTCCGCCTCCGCCGCCTCACGCTCGGCGGTGTCGGTCCGACCGGAGTACGCGACGACCTCGTGGCCCCGAGACCGCAGGTAGCCCGCCACGTCGGCGGTGGCGGCCACGGTGAGGGTGTAGATGATGCCCGAGCCGGGCAGTTGGCCGAGATGCCCGGCCAGCCACGCCAGCCGGTGCGCCGGGCTGGGCAGCGCGAGGACACCCAGGCGCAGGCTTTCCCGGTCGAGTGAGCCGCGCAGCACCAAGGTCTGGAGATCGCTGTCCTGACCGGCCAGCTGCTCGGCCACGTCGGCGGTCACCCGGGCGTTGGCTGTGGCCGTGGTGGCGAGCACCGGCACGCCCGGGGGCAGGCCGGCCAAGAAGCTGCGGATGCGACGGTAGTCGGGGCGGAAGTCGTGCCCCCAGTCGGAGACGCAGTGGGCCTCGTCCACGACGAGCAGGCCGCAGCTGGCGGCGAGCTGGGGCAGGACGCGCTCCCGGAAGTCAGGGTTGTTGAGACGCTCCGGGCTGACCAGGAGCACGTCGACCTCGCCGGCGTCGATCTTGGCCTCGACGGCCGCCCACTCGGTGACGTTGGCGGAGTTGACGGTGTCCGCTCGGATCCCCGCGCCAGCCGCGGCGGCCACCTGGTTGCGCATCAGCGCGAGCAGGGGCGAGACGATCACGGTCGGGCCTGCGCCCGCGGCCCGCAGCAGCGCGGTGGCCACGAAGTACACCGCAGACTTGCCGAACCCGGTGCGCTGCACGAGCAGCACCCGGCGACGCTCGCCGACCAGCGCGGCGAGCGCGCGCCACTGGTCGTCGCGAAGCCGGGCTTGCGCGCCGGCCAGCCGGCGCAGCACCGCCTCGGCGGCGTCCCGGCCTACAGCGGTGTCGGTCAGCTCAGCCATACCTTGTTTGTACCCGACGCCTGTGACAGCTCCCCTCCGCGTCTAGTTTACATAAGATACATTATCGGCGATTCGGCGGAGGGCTCCGGTCAGCGCCGGCGTGCGCCTCCCAGCACCTCCAGAGCTGGGGCTGCCTTGATGGCCTGTGCGGGTGCGACCCCTGACAAGTCCCCACGGTCACGCGGGTCAGGTCGAATCGGCTGGCCGCCCTCGCTGCCGATAGGGATGCCCCACCGGTCGGTGGCCAGCGACCACTTCCCGCCAAGCTTGCCCCGGTCGGTGGGGTTGGGGTCACAGCCGCGCGGTGCAACGTCTGGACAAGGTGCTCCAAGACGCCGGGATCAAGTTGACCAGCGTGGCCTCCCACACCCTGGGAGTGTCGGCCCGCGACATGCTCGACGCGTTGGTCGCCGGCCAACACAACCCGCTCGCCCTGGCCGAGCTGGCCCACGGCAGGCTGCGCGCCAAGGTCCCCGCCCTGAGTGAGGCGCTGGAGGGCCGCTTCCGTGGTGACCATCACGGCGTCATCTGCCCGCGCATGCTGGCCCATATCGACACCGGGGATGAGGGCATCGTCGCGCTCGACGACCGTATCGGCCAGGCCATGGCCCCTACGCCGACATCGGGGAGTTGGTCACGGCCATCCCCGGGGTCAAGGCCCGCATCGGGCAGACGCTGGTCGCCGAGTGCGGCGTGGACATGTCGATCTTCCCCAGCGCTGGGCATCTCGCGTCGTGGGCGGGGATCTGCCCCGGCAACCCCGGAGGCAGACCTGGCCACGGGGCTCCGAACGAAATGGCAGTGTTCCCGCAGGTCAGCTCAGTGTTTGTGCCCCCGACGGGACCTGAATTACAAACCGCGTGTGTCCGGAGCGTGTCCAGCGACGGCGGCCTCGATGGCGCCTGCTGGGTTAGATGGGCATGGGTCCGAAGAAGGGAGGTCGAGCGCTCAGTGACGGCGGTAAGCGTCCGAGCGGTGCTCGACGTCTTTGACCGTGACGAGCCGACGCTGCTCGTCGATCGTGTAGAGCACTCGGTAGGAGCCGCGCCTGGCTGCCCAGGTTCCGAACAGCGGTCCGCGCAGCTCGGTACCGATCCGCTGCGGATTGTCGAGCAGCGGCCCAGTGACGAACTCCAAGACCGCCGCAGCAACGGCTTCCGGGAGTTTGTCTGCGATGGCTCGGGCGGCGGGACCGGCAACCTGCAGGGTGTACGGATCGCTCACGCGCTGCGGCGCTTGCGGTCGACCATGGCCCGCAGGCCTTCCGCGTCGACCGCGTCACCTGCGGCGAGCGCGGCGTCGGCCTCTTCGAGGCGTCGCAGGGTCGCGGCATCGGAGAGGACTGCGATGGTCTCCTCGAGCGATCGGAGATCCTCGGGGCTCAGGATCACCGCGGTCTCGCGGCCGCGTCGTGTGACCACGATCCGCTCGTGGTGCCGCTCGACGCGGTCGAGGATCTCGGACAGCGTTGCCTTGACCACGGCGAGGGACTCTGTTGTCATGACCCGAAGTATAGTCACGACGCGGACGCTCTGGCGCTCCCGCACCGATCTGACTCGAGCTGCTCGTGACTGATCTCCGCCTGACGCAAGATGCCCTTGAGCGTCCCTCGCTTCAGCTCCTGGTGAAGCGGCACGGGGACCGATGGGCACCCCCGCTTGCGCATGATGACGTGACTCCGAGACTGTCGGGCGTTCTTCCAGCCAGCACGCTCCACAAGGCGGACAAGCTCTCGGCCGGAAAGGACGGGCAGGCCTTGGGTCACGCGCAGAGGCTATGCGGTGGCCTGGAGATCGCCTGGGATCCGCACCTCGATCGGCACGATGGCGGGGGCGGGATCGATCGCTCGCCAGTCGGCCGGGTCCTCGAACAGCAACTCGATGGCCTCGACGAGGTTGGCCTTCGCCTCCTCGATCGTGTCGCCCTGGCTCACGACGTCCAACTCCAGGCATCGGGCGACATAGCCCGAACCTTCCTGGTGGATCGCGGCAGTCAAGCGCATGTTGCCGGTGTAAGGGCGACAACGCGGCGGGGGTTCACGTGTTGGGGGTCCCGCCAAGAGCGGTAGGACAACAGAAATCGGGCTCTGGGGCGTACTGCCCGTCCGTAGGCGTAAGGGCGTGGCGGGCGCCCGCTCGGTGAGTCGCGCGCGGGCCGAGGACGGGGGCGACAGCCCCCGCCCGCAAGGCCCGCTCCTCGCTCTTCGCCCGCAAGCGTCTCAGCCAGCGGGCGTCGCCGTGCCCGCACGCCCGGCGCCGCGAAGCGGCGCCCTTGAAATCGTAACCAGCCCCGATCGGTCAGGATGTGTAGTTTCGGGTGATGCTTGACATCCGAGCTTCAGCTGATGCTTTGCACAGTTCCGGTTGACGCTTGACAGCTGCGACCGCTACTTACCTCGCTGTGATTCGT
>JBOGEB010000093.1:0-15517 GCA_050743125.1 Egibacteraceae bacterium | reverse complement strand
GACACCTCCAGACCGTGACTGGCCGCCCCGGAAACTCAACTCGACTGCGAGCGATCCGATCAGGCATCCTGCGGTCACCGGCCGGTCCGAACCAGCCAGAAATATCCCAATCGTGATCCACACGTTCCCCAAAGGACTCATAAATACGCTGGCATTCGAGCGACCCTGCATCCACGCTCGCCGCGTTGCGCCTCGCTTCCACAGGACCTCCGGGTATGCGCGCTCGGCGCGCCTTGCGAGCGCGGCGCAGGGCCGCTCTCGGTGCGTCACCGTAACGCACCGCCCGGCGGAGTACTTAGCTGACCAGAAGCATCGGTCCTGGCGGGGGTAGGCTCACTGCTTGACGCAGGCGCGCTCGAGAAATGGGACGGCGGAACTCTTGGGCTACCCCGATAAGGAGGTATGGATGGCGTCGGTGGTGAAGCGCTCGGCGCGGGCGATCTTGCTGGACGATCAGTCCCGGCTGGTGCTCATCAAGCGGACCCGTCCGGGCCAAGACCCCTACTGGACCGCTCCTGGTGGCGGCCTGGAACCGGCGGACATCTCTGTACAGAGCGGGTTACGGCGGGAGTTGCGGGAGGAGTTGGGCGCCAAGGCGGAGGGCTACGAGCAGGTGTTCCTTTTCAGCTCCCCAGCAGGAGAAGGCGTGTCGGTGCAGCACTTCTTCGTGTGCCGGCTGGTCAGCTTGGACATGCGGGCCAGAACGGGGCCGGAGTTCGCAGACGCCAGCCGTGGCGGGTACGACCTGGACTTCGTGGGGCTGGGGGACGAAAGCCTGACGGCCGTCGACCTCAAGCCCGATGCCCTGAAGGACTTCATTGCCGCGAACCGGGAAGCGCTCCTGGCGGCGGTCGGCTTATAGCCTGTTACCAGAACCGGGAGGTCCTGCCCAGCGTGTAAACACCGGGCTGGGAAACCCTGGAATCACCTGGAGCCGCAAGTGGGCAAGGTTGAGCACCTCCCGCAGCGCCACCGTCTCGCCGGGCCATTTGGGATGTCCGACTTGGTCGAAAGCCAGGATGCTGCCGCAGGAAAGGTAGGGCAGGACGGCAGACAGGACGTCTCGGGTCGGCTCGTGCAGGTCGAGGTCGAAGTAGGCGAGCGCGATCACGGTCTGGGGGTTGTCGTCGAGGTAACGAGGCAGGGTCTTGCGGGCGTCTCCGGTCAGCCAGAGTGTTCGGCGGATATGTCCGAGAGGTTCAACGGCCTCATGGGCTGCGATCACCTGTTCCAGGTGTTGCTCGTAGTCGGCGGTGACGGTCAGCCCTCCGGGGATTGCGTGACGGTTGGCCTGGTCGATGGGGCTGACGCTGGGGAAGCCGGCGAACGTGTCGAAGCCCAAGATGCGGCGGTGCACGTTGTAGGGCTCGTAGAGTGCGCGTAGGGCGGTCAGGGTGGCGAGGTGGCGGCCCCAGCGGACGCCGAACTCCATGACGACGCCGGGTACGGTCAGAATTTTGCGGTAGAGGTGATGGAGGGAGAGCAGGTCCATCATCGGCCTGCGTGGCAGGTACAGCGCCAGGTTGTCGATCAGCTCTGCCTGGGGGATCGGGCTGTCGCGTAGGAGCTCGGCGAGTCCTTCGCGGGTAGCCGCCTCGGGCGCGCTCTCGTGGGGCTTGGCCCGCTCGGCGTGGTCGGGGAATTCGGGCTGCATGAGATCCATCGTGACGCTTCCGCCGGTTCAAGGCGCGAGGTCGACCACCGGCCGCCGGCTGCCAGCTTGAGCTGCCGGGCGTGCGCGAAGACCGTGTAGGTCATGTGAGGTGCCACTCCCCGTCAACGGTCAGGCTGTCCGGTGACGAATCCGGCCTCCGCTGAGGCGAGGAAGACGACTGCGGCGGCGATGTCGGCGGGCCGGCCGCGCGTTGGATGCACTGGCGCGCAAGCTGTCGGTCGACCATGGCGGCGTGGTCGGTGACCACGAGCCGCTCAGCGTCGACCTCGATGGACCCGGCCCGGGTGTGTTGACGGTGATGCCGTGGGGGCCGAGCTCTCGGGCCGAGCGCGCGAACGAGGGATTCGAGGACGCCTTTGGCGGCGATGTAGTCGGCCAGATCGCCCGGGCGACCTGGGCGAGCTCGGAGGAGACGGCGATGATGCGGCCGTAGCGGCGTTGCATCATGTGCGAGGTCACCGCCTGGATACAGACGGCGTGGGCGATCAGATTTACTTCGAGGCTGCGGCGCAGGTCGGGCAGGGATCAGGCCGTGGGTCGCAGCGAAGCGGCGAGCGATGGCGGCGCCGATCCCGGAGCCCGCACCGGTGATCGCCGCTACCGGACGGGTCATGGACGCGCATGAGCTTCAGCCATCTCCAAGGCCAACGGCTTTCCTAGCTCGACCTGTGGCGAGAGCACTTCGGCCAGGTAAGCCAGTGACAGGGCGGCGTCGCTCGCAGCCAGGTCGCTGAGGTTGTGCACCCCCAGGATGCGCAGGACGAGATACGGTCGCAGCCATTCCGTCACGTCGGTGATGCCGACGCGGCTGGCCAGAGGGCGCACCAGCTCCAGGTGGTAGCGCCGGATGGCGTGGCGACGTGCGGGCGAGGGCTCGTGGTGGTAGCTGATGCGGACCGTGTGTCTGCCCTCCCGGGCGATCATGACGTGCGGCTGGTTGAGGGACCGTCCCGTAAGGGCGGCGGGATGGTCATGGAGGGCGGCAGCGTTGTACGTGGGCACCAGCCACCCTCCGTGCAGCTGTTGGTACCAAAGAAAGCATGCGAACTCTCCAGCCGTCGCGTTGAGCCCGGCGGTGTCGTAGTCGAACCACACCGGTCCAGTTCCGATGTTCAGGTCGGTGGGATCCCCCTGGGTCAGCGCCGCCCATACGCGCCGTGCGGGGTCGAAGAACGTCCGCAGGTAGTGGATCAAGTGGGCGAAGTCGACTCGATGCTCCCGTCCGTTGACGATCAGCGTGGTGTCCCGAAGGTCCGCCGGACGAAGCGGCCGGGTGGTCCCGGCGGACACCTACACCACCCCGGTCCGGCTGCGCCGTGGCGGGACCTATCCGCGGCTGCGGATGGGTGCGCTGACCGAACAGCTGCGCAACGGCGCGACCCTTGTGCTGGACGCCGTCGACGAGTTCCACGACCCGATCGACGCGCTCGCGGCCGGGCTGGAGCGGGAGCTGCGCGAGCACGTTCAGGTCAACGCGTACGGGTCGTGGGGCTCTACGCGCGGGTTCGATCTGCACTGGGACGACCACGACGTGCTCGTGGTCCAGGTCGCCGGCCGCAAGCGCTGGCAGATCTGGGGTCCGACCCGGCGGTGGCCGATGTTCCGCGACATCGAACCGAACACCACCCCGCCGGAGAAGCCGTTGGCGGAGCTCATGCTCACCGACGGGGACGTGCTGTCGATCCCGCGCGGGTGGTGGCACATCGCCACCGCGGTCGACGAGCCGTCTTTGCACCTGACCGCGGGGATCACCCAGGACACCGGCATCGACCTGCTGACCTGGTGGGTGGACGAGTTGCGCGCCGACGAGCGGTTCCGCCGCGACCTGCCCCGGTTCGCCGACGAGCAGACCCAGCAGGCCCACCTGAAGGAGCTCATGCAGGTGATGGGAGAGCGTTGGGACGAGGATCTGCTGCGCCGGTTCTTCGACGCGCAGGACGCGCTCGCCCCGCCCCGGGCGCGGCCAAGCCTGCCGTGGGCGGCGACCCCGGAGCTGCTGCCGTCGGGCGACGACGCACGCGTCTGTCTGCTCGTGCCTCGCGCCGTGCTGAGCACGAACGACGACACGGTGGCATTGGCGGCCGACGGGCAACGGTGGACGTTCGCGCGGGCCGCCGAGCCGCTCCTGCGGGCGCTCATGACGGGCGAGGCGCTCGGCATCGGCGAGCTGCACGCGCTCGCCGACCAGCTCGACGCCGCCACCGTGCGGGCGTTCTGCGGCCAGCTCGTCGCCCAAGGCGTCGCGGCGGTCGCATAGGCCGTGCCATGGTCACGCTCGGGCTGGGCACGTACCGGGTCCGCGGATCGGTGGCAGACGCCGTGCGCATGGCCCTGGCCGAGGGCTGCCCCTTGATCGACACCGCGCCGAACTACGGACACGGGACAGCCCAGCAACAGATCGGAGAGGTCATGGGAGCCGGCCGTGATCACGGCCCGCTGACCGTGTCGAGCAAGGTCGGTTTCCTCACTGCCGGCATCCGGGATGACGCCCAAGCCGCAGGAGTTCTCCCGCCACAGAGCTTGGCGGGCCATTGCATCCAGTCCGGGTACCTCCGCTGGCAGCTGGACCGCACGTTGGCCGAGCTGCACGCACCGCGCCTCGGCGTGCTGTACCTGCACAACCCCGACCACCATCACGACGGCGACCCTGGCGCGCTGCTGGGCCGAGTCCGCGCCGCGTTCGCCGCATGCGAAGAGGCGCACGACGCCAGGTTGATCGATGCGTACGGCGTGGCGACCTGGCACGGCCTGGCCGGCGATCGGCGGCCGCTGGCGTTCACCGTGTCCGACCTGGTCCGAACCGCCCGCGACGTCGCTGGGGACGCTCACCGCTTCGGAGCGGTCCAGCTCCCCGTCAACCTGGTTCGCCTGTCGGCGCTCACGCGGGCGGTGCGGCACGGCGACGGCCCCTTGGTCGACGCCGAAAACGCCGGCATCCAGGTAGCTGTGAGCGCGCCGCTGCACGGCGGAGAGCTGCTCGACCTGGTCTCGGCCGACCTGGCCGAGCTCATCCGTCCTGAATTGAGCCCCGCCCAGGCGTGCCTGTTGGTGGCAGCGTCAGCGCCCGGGGTGAGTTCGGTGCTCGTCTCCACCGGCGACGCCGATCACTGGCGGCAGGCAGCCGATGTCGTCAACACCGTTCCCAAACTGCCCGCCCGTGACCTGCGCCGGATCGTCGATGTCTTGGACCCTCGACCCTGACCACCGCCGCCACCTAGTCCGCCGCCTCACCCGAGCGGCGGACATGCTGGCGGTCATCCTCGACTCCGAGCCCGTCTACGGGTGGCGGGACCGGACCATCGGCGCTCGAGCGCGTACTGCGAACAGCCTGCTCTGGCTACGCGTCCTCACCGCCGCGCCGGAGCGGGCGCACGGCAAGATCTGGGAAGGCACCGCTACCGCCGAAGCCGTTCAGGGCGTCGCGAAGCCCTCGCTGGTACGGGCCGTCGAGTGGGACGAGGACGGCGTCCGCGTCCGGGCCGAGCTGACCACGTTCATCGCTGACCGGCCGTGCTCGCCCACCCCGGAGCTGCGGCAGCCGCTCGACCTGCCCGACCGGTGGTGGAGAAGCCTGCGCGCCTCGCTGGACGCCGTCGCTGCCACCCCCACCGACCGGGTCACGGTTCGGCAAGACCTCGTCACCCGCCGGGTCAGCGCGCTCGTGGGCGACCGCGTCGACCCGACCGTCCGGAGCTGGGCCACAGCTCACGGCGACCTGCATTGGGCGAACCTGACCCAGCCGGCCTGCTACCTGCTCGACTGGGAAGGGTGGGGCCTGGCGCCCCGCCGAATTCGACGCCGCGATGCTGTACGGGTACACGCTGCTTCAGCCCAAGCTGGCCGATCACGTCTACGACACCTTCCGCGACCTCCTCGACACACCCGAAGGAGCCCTCGCCCAGCTCTTCGTCATCGCCGAACTGCTCGTCAAGGTAAGCCGAGGGGACCATCCCGAGCTCGAAGACCCCCTCCACCACGAGATCGAGCGCGTCGTGGAAGCAGCGCTCCTTTGCCTCGACGGTCCACAGCCACCGCTCGCACGTGAAACCGACAAAGGGCCCGGAGCGCCGATGTGAGAGGCTCTGCCCCTCTCAGGTGAGGCTGTGGAGTTGGTCGTCGAGGGTGTGCATGCAGGCCAGGCCGGCGAGGTCGTCGGGGACGCGGCCGCGGACGCCGAGGACCCGTTGGATCCCCATCGTGTAGTCGTGCGCCACGCTCAGGGTGTGCGCCTCGCCCAGCAGCCTGGCGGCCTCTTCGGGGTGCTTCTGGCGAACCCGGACCGCGCCGAGGTCGGCGAGCACGTCAGCGTGCTTGCGTGGGGATCTGACGCCTTTCAGCACGCGGGTGAAGGTCTGCGCAGCCTGGACGTTGCGGCCCATTGCCATCTCTGCGGCCCCCTTGAACTGGTCCAGCCGGGTCTTGTCCCACAAGGCGTAGACGCCGGCGGACGAGCTGTAGCCGCTGCCCACCGGCCCTTCGGCCTGCGCGGCCTGCAGGGCTTGGGCCGCCAGGTCGAGGTGGACGTCGGCCTGATAGGCGTCCCCGGCGGTCGCGTGCTCCGTGGCCAGGAACGCGTGCAGCCACGCCCGCACGACGTGGGGCGCGTGGCGGTCCGCGAGCGCCACCGCCTGCTCCAGCAGCTTCACGGCGTCCTGCGGGTCCCCGGACCGGCCGCCGGTGGGCGTGGTGGCGGACAGCAGCGCCTGGCTGCCGAGCGCCTGCGCGAGCAGTCCCGGATCGTCCGCCTCGCGGGCGTGCCGCTCGGCGAAGCTCAGGAAGGCGCCCGCCCGGCCCTTCTGCCCGGACAGGAAGCTCAGGTCGCCGGCGAAGATCGCGACGTCGGCCAGGATCGCTTGGAGCCTGGTCTGCTGCTCGGGGCTCATGCTCGCGCCGAGCAGCCCGTAGGCCTCGTCGAGGTAGGTCAGCGTCCCCGGCAGCAGCACTTTGGGCGAGCTGGTGTGGACGGTGGTGGCCAGCGCGGTGACGTTCGCCTCCAGGCTGTCCAGCGTGGCGGCGCCGACGCGTGGCGGCACGCCGTCGATGGGCAGGAGGTCCATCTCCCCGAGCGGCAGCAGCACGCCGGTCGCGAGAACCCGAGCACGTCGCGTCGTCTCATGCGCCTCACCTTGTCGGCCGGGAGCCAGCGTGCCACCTGAGCCACGGTGCGCATCAGCGCCCGCGTCCAGCCGGGCCTGGACGCGGGCGCTGATCGGTTTGCCGGTCTCGCAGCGGCGCACCGTGGCCACGCTTATCCCGAGGTGGCCGGCGAGCCCTTCCTGCGACAGGTCCAGGTACGCCCCGGAAGGCCACGATGTCTGCGGCGGTCCATTTGTCCATGGCGTTCTCCCGATGTGCGTGGATGTGCGCGCTTGGCTGATCTGGGCGCAGCGCGCTGGGGGCGGAAGCCTACCGCCATGGACGACTATCACCCCATCTGTGCGTTCCCCATCTGGCGGGCCAAGGCGGCCTGCCTGGATCTCGACACCGAAATGTTCTTCCCCGCCGGCTGTACCGGTGCTGCCCTGGACCAGGCCGAGCAGGCCAAGGCCATATGCCAACGATGCCCGGTCGTCACCCAGTGCCTCGAGTGGGCGCTGGCGACCAACCAGGACGCCGGGATCTGGGGCGGGATGAGCGAGGACGAGCGGCGCACCGTGCGCCGTGCCCGGCGACGGCGCGACGCAAGGGGTTAGGCTTGCGCGTATGGCCTCGCCGCGCGTCCTCATCGTGGACAACTACGACAGCTTCACGTACAACCTGGCGCAGGAGCTGGGGGCGCTGGGCGCGGGGGTCGAGGTGCGCCGGCACGACGCCTTCACCCTTGACGAGCTGGCCGCCGACCCACCGGACGGCATCGTCATCTCGCCCGGGCCGGGCCGGCCCACGGACGCGGGGCTGTCGAACGACGTGGTCCGCACGTTCGCTGGACGCATCCCGCTGCTCGGCGTCTGCCTCGGCCACCAGTGCATCGCCGAGGTCTACGGCGGCTCGATCGTCCGCGCGCCGGAGGTCATGCACGGCAAGACCTCCCAGATTCACCACGACGGCCGCGGGCTGTACGTGGGCCTGCCGCAGCCGTTCGCCGCGACGCGCTACCACTCGCTCGTGCTCGACCCGGACACGGTCCCCGACCAGCTCGAGGTCACCGCCTGGACCGAGGCCGGGGTCATCATGGGTCTGCGCCACCGCGAGCTCGCGGTCGAGGGCGTGCAGTTCCACCCCGAGTCGATCCTCACCGACGTCGGCATGGACCTGCTCGCGAACTTCCTCGACGGTCTGTAACAAGAGCGGGCCACAGCGGCGTGCAGGTGCACTCGACGAAGTTCGACGGCTCGCTGCACTACCGCTACGAGGTCGACGTCGTCGCCCACGGGCCGGACATGCTCGCGCTCTACTTCGCCTTCGGCAGGCCGTTCGACAGCTACCGCGGGAGTTTCATCGCCGGGCGCCACCACCTGCTGCTGCACTGGTCGGATCGCGCGTACAACCTCCAGGTCCTGTGGGAGGCGGACTGGCGACCGCGCTCCCACTACGTGAACGTGGCGACGCCGTCGGTGTGGGAGGACGGCACTGTGCGCTTCGTCGACCTCGACCTCGACGTGATCTGGATCGCCTCCAGCGGTGAGGTCGTCCTGGACGACGCCGACGAGTTCGCCGAGCACCAGCAGCGCTACGGCTACCCGCCCGACCTCGTCGACCAGGCGTGGGACACGGTCCGCGAGGTGCGCGCGCTGTTCAAGGGCGCCGTCCCGCCCTTCGACGGCCGGCTCTACGCCTGGCGCCCCGGGGCGGAGCTGGCGGCGTTCTATCTGGTCCAGACCGCCCCGAACGGCGATCGCGTCGCGTAGCTGCCAAATGAACGCGACGCAGCTGGCGACAGAGCCCCCTGGCCCTCCTTGAGCTGCCCTAGACAGGCCGCGTTCGCGGTGCGGTGAGCAGGGTGCGTGCGCGGTCGGCGAGTCCGAGGGCGTGGCGGATGACGGCGGCGCGGCTGGCGATGATCTCTGCGATGGGACGATCGTGGCGCTGCTCCATGGCCGCGTGGCGGGCGGGGTCACGGGCGAGGACGAGCAGGTCGGGGGTGTCCAGACCGAAATGCAGCCCGGCGGAGGCGGCGTGCCCAGCCAGAATCGGTGTGGACGGGCCTTGCCAACCGGTCTCGGCGAGACCGTCACAGTAGGCGTCGAGGACGTCGTCGTCGAGCTCGGCCAGCCGGTCGGCGGGCAGGTACCCGGACGCGGCGGCGTCGAGCACGAGGTTGGCGGGATCGAGGCCGGCGACGCCTAGGCCGACCCAGGACCAGTCCAGCGCGACGGTGCGCTCGTGCCCCTCAGGAGCGGTGCGGGACAACAGGTTGGGAGGCCAAAAGTCGTGATGGCACACGGTGATGGTAGGCAGCCGGGCGACGGCGGCGAGCAGCCGGTCACGGTCGGCGGCCAACCGGCGGGTGACCTCGGCGAGGTCGGGTGGCAGGACGTCGCGGATGAGCGGATGCGCCCAAGCGTCGGGGTCGTCGAGGATGGCCAGCGCTTTGGGGGACAGGGTTGGGGTCCAGGAGGCGAGCCAGTCGTGGGCCAGCCATGTGGCGTCTGGCAGGGGTTGGCCGGCCAGGTAGGGCCCTTGGGCGTGGGCGAGGTGGCGGGCGGCGGTCAAGTAGCGACCGGGTGGCCATGTCGTCGCGGGAGCGCCCGAGACGTGTTCGATCCACAGCCACGCGGTGTGCACGTCTGGCCGGTACGCGCCGAGGTAGCGGGGGACGGCCAGGTCGCAGACGTTGCTGGCGAGCAGCCCGCTGCGGTAGGCGAGGAGTTCGCGCTGCCAGTAGTTCCACTGCCCAGGCTGGTCGGCGCGCAGCCAGGCCGGCGCGTCGGCCGGCAGGTGCAGAACCTTCAGCACGACACTCCAGTCCAGCTCATCGGCGGAGTCGCCGGTCAAGGCACGACCGCTGATGTGGTACAAGCCGGCGGTGACGGGGTTGCGTACGGTGTGGGCCAGCGCCCGGACCTGCCAGCCCGGCCGCACAGTCACGGGACAGTCAAACAGGGCGGCCACGGCCGGGCGGAGAAGGTCAGCGGTCAGGTCGGGGACGGTCACCGGGGTTGCACCCTCAGAATGAGCTGATGGGGCACGAGCGTACGCCGGGCATCAGGTCGGACGGGAGCGTCGGCGGGCAGGCGCAGCCGGACGCGTCGGCCGATGGTCGCGGTCGTCAAGACGAGCTCGGAGACGGCCAGAGTGGCGCCGGGGCAGTAGCGGGGGCCGGCGCCGACCTGAGCGGGAGCTGTCAGAGCGCTACGGAACCTCGCGGCTGACCGCTCGCCGCGCCTTGCAGGTCCTCATTGCCGAGGGCCTTGTCGAGTCGAGTCGCGGCGTCGGCGTCTTCGTGCGCCGGACGGGCCCGATCCGCCGAGTAGCCTCCGAGCCCATCCTGCGCCGATACCGCAAGACCGGCGTGACCGCACTCGCCATGGAGGCCGAACAGCACGATCGCGCCTGGCGGCGCGAGCTTCTGCACCTCGGCGAGGTACCGGCTCCGGCACCTGTCGCCGCCCGGCTCGGCGTTGACGAGGGCGTCCCTGTCTTCGTGCGCCAGCGCCGCTTGTGGGTCAACGAGACGCCGATGCAGTACGCCGACAGCTACTTCCTCCCCGAAACCGTCGCCGGCACCCCGATCAACCGCCAGGACTGTGGACCGGGCGGCGTCTACGCGGCGCTCGAAGACCGTGGCATCCGGCTGACCCGCTTCACCGAAGAGCTGAGCATGCGCATGCCTACCCCCGACGAGGCGCGCGACCTCCAGCTGCGCCCAGGCGTACCCGTCGCCGACCTCATCCGCGTGGCCTACTCCGGCGACCAGCCGGTAGAGGTGTTCGTTGGGCTCATGGGCGGAGACCGGCACGTCTTCGTCTACGAATTCTGGGTCGACTAGCGAGCTGGTCCCGCCCTTCGACGGCCGGCTCTACGCCTGGCGCCCCGGGGCGGAGCTGGCGGCGTCCCTGGCCACAGGCTTGCTGACCGCCGCCGCGGCCACCCGACTACGGCGGCCGTAAGAGCTCCCCCACCAGCCCGCCGTCCTTGCTGCTCTTGTTCTTGCCCTTCGACGAGGGGGAGTCCGTGGGCGGCCGGTCGGACGGCGTCTCGGTCGGCGTCTCGGTCGGTGTTTCGATCGGCTGGGGGCCGTCCGAGACCACGATCGTGACGGTGCCGCGGATCGGCGCCTGCTCACCCGCCGCCGGCTTCGTGCGGATCACGCGGTCCGGCTCGATCGTGTCGCTGTAGTCCCGCACCGTCGTGATCCTCACGCAATTGTCTGTGGGGCATTTTCCCAGGATGCGGTCGCGGGCGTCGGCCTCGGTGCGGTCGGTGACGTCGGGCATCTCGAAGCTCGAGGGTCCGTTCGAGGTGATCAGCGTGACCTGGTCGCGCGGCCCGAGCGGGGAGCCCTCGGCCGGGTCGGTGCGGATCACGCGATCCTTCTCGACGGTGTTGCTCCCCTCCCGCCGCTCGTCGGCGGCGACGGCGAGCCCCGCGCCCTCGATCGCCGCGCGCGCCTCGTCTGACGTCTTTCCGAATACGGACGGGACGTTGATCGGCCCGGAGCTCGGGATGATCGTGACCGTGCTGCCCTTCTGCGCCCGCTCGCCCTCTGTGGGCTCAGTGCGGATCACCGTGTTGGCCGGGGATTTCGAGGCCTCGAAATCCCCGATGCCGAACCGGAAGCCCTCCGCCTCCAACAGCGCCTGCGCCTGCTGGATCTTCAGGCCGGTCACCTTCGGCACCGCGACGAGCTGGATCGGGTCCCTGCGGGTGAGGTCGACGATGAAGTACCCGGCGGCGGCGAACAGCGCGACGATCAGGACTGCGGGGATCACCCACCCCAGGCTGCCCTTCCGCTGCGGCGGCGCCTCGTAGCGCTGCCCGCGCCTCGAGTCCGTGGGGGGGGTGTACGCCGGGGCGACGAGGGTGCGGTCGCCGCCGCCGCGCAACACCTGCGTCACGGCCTGGGCGGCGGGTGGCGGCGCGGACACGCGCATCCCGGCGACCGCGCGCCGGAGGTCGTCGTGGAACGCGCGGGCGGTCTGGTACCGGTCGGCCGGGTGCTTGGCCATCGCCTTGCGCACCACCGCGTCGAGCTGCGGGGACACCTCGGGGTTGAGCCGCGCTGGCGGGATCGGCTCGGAGGAGACGTGCTTGTACGCGAGCGCCACCGCCGAGTCGCCGGTGAACGGCGGCCGTCCGGTGAGCATCTCGTAGAGCACGACGCCCAGGGAGTAGATGTCGCTGCGGGGGTCGACCTGCTCGCCTTGGGCCTGCTCGGGCGAGACGTACGCGGCGGTGCCGAAGGTCATCGCGGTCTGCGTCATGGTCTGGGCGTTCATCGCGCGGGCGATGCCGAAGTCCGTGACCTTCACCCGCCGCTCGTCGCTGATCATGATGTTCGCGGGCTTGACGTCGCGGTGGACGAGCCCGCGCCCGTGGGCGTAGTGGAGCGCGAGGGCGGCCTCGCCGGCGATCTCCGCGGCACGCTGGGGCAGCAGCTCCTCCGTGGAGAGCACGTCCCGGAGCGACCGCCCCGCCACGTACTCCATGACGATGAAGGGCCGCCCGTCCGAGTCGCCCGTGTCGTAGACGCCGACGACGTTCGGGTGGTTGAGGCTGGCGGCCGCCAACGCCTCGCGGCGGAAGCGCTGGAGGAAGGACGGGTCGCTCACGTACCGGGTGTGGAGCATCTTCACCGCCACCTGGCGGCCGAGCTTCTGGTCGTGCGCAAGCTCGACGTCAGCCATCCCGCCCTGCCCGAGCAGCCCCTGCAGCACGTACCGTTCGGCGAGCACGCGCTTAGGCTGCCCGCGGAGCGCCGTGGTCTTGTCCATGTGCGTCACGTCCTTGCGCTGCGACGTCGAGTGCTCACCGCTACCCCCCACGCGACGGCGCGGAGGCGAGCGCGGCCTGCATCACGGCCTTCGCGATCGGCGCGGCGAGCCTGCCGCCGGTGGCCTCGTCGCCGACTCCGCCGCCGTCCTCCAGTACGACGGCCACGGCGACCTGGGGGTTGTCTGCGGGAGCGAACCCCACGAACCATACGGTCGGCGGGCGGCCCGGCGCACCCTCGGCGGTGCCGGTCTTGCCCGCGACGGCCACCCCCTCGATCGCGGCGGCACGGCCGGTGCCGCGGGCGACGACCCCGACCATCATGTCCCGAAGCTCTGCGGCGTTCTGTGGGCTCATCGCCTGCCCGAGGGCTTCGGCGTCGAGGCTCTGGACGGGCCGGCCGGCGAAGTCCTGGATCTGCCGCACCACCCGCGGGGTCATCAGGACTCCTTTGTTGCCGATCGCTCCCGCGATCATGGCCATCTGGAGCGGGGTCACCCGCACGTCCCGCTGCCCGATCGCGCTCTGCGCGGTCTGCGGTGGGTCCAGCTCGGTCGGGATCTGGCTCAGTGCGAGCGCAAGCTGGAAGTCCGACTCGCGGTTCAAGCCGAACCGCTCGGCCTGCCCGATCAGCGCCTGCGCGCCGAGCGAGATGCCGAGCTGAGCGAACGTCGTGTTACAGCTCACCTCGAGGGCGCGCCGCAACGTGATCGGGCTGCCGCCGTTACACAGCCCCCCGCCGAAGTTGCCGATCGTCGCGGAGGTCTGTGGCAGCTCAGCCTGCGGCAGGTCCGGGAACGCCGTGTCGGGGGAGATCCCTCGCTCCAGGGCGGCGGCGGCCGTGACGAGCTTGAACGTCGAGCCGGGAGGATACAGCTCCTGGGTCGCGCGGTCGAGCAGCGGCTTGTCAGGACTCGTCGCGAGCGGCTGCCAGGCCGCTCGGGCCTGCTTCCCGTCGTGGCTCGACAGGGGGTTCGGGTCGTAGCTGGGGAACGACCACAGCGCGAGGACCTCGCCGGTGGTCGGGTCGAGCGCCGCCACCGCGCCCTTGCGGTTGCCGAGGGCCGCCCTGGCAGCCTCCTGGACTTGCGGAAGCAGCGTCGTGACCAGCGTGTCTCCTGGACGCTCACGACCGTCGAGCAGGTCGCCGAGGTTGCGGACGAACTGGCCTCGGCCCTGGCCGAGCAGGGCGTCGTTGAACGCTTGCTCCATCTGCGCTCGGCCGAAGATGACCGAGTAGTAGCCGGTGACGTGCGCCCACAGCGGTCCCTCGGGGTACGTGCGCAGGTAGCGCAGCCGGTCCTGGGTCCGCTCCGATCGGGCGATCTCCTTCTGCTGTTGGCCGGACCCGACGAGGATCGCGCCGCGCTCGATCGCGTACTCGCGCAGGAGCCCACGCAGGTTCCGGGGGTCGTGCGCAAGGGCTTCAGCACGAAGCACCTGCAGGTAGTTGAGGTTGAGGAAGAGCACGCCGAACAGCACGAACATCGCTGTCGCGACCCTGCGGACCTGCCGGTTCATGTGCGGTTCACCGCTGTCCGGCTCATGTGCGGTTCACCGCTGTCCGGCCGGCTCACGCGGCCTCACCCGGCAAGCGGTCCGCGGACACCCGGAGCAGCAGCGCGCAGAGCATGTAGTTCGCGAGCAGCGACGATCCCCCGTACGACAGGAACGGCAGCGTGAGCCCGGTCAACGGGATCACGCGGGTCACCCCGCCGACGATCACGAACACCTGGAGGGCGAACACGCTGACCAGCCCGCTCGCGAGCAGGGTGCCGAAGTCGTCGCGCGCGCGGACGGCTACGCAATAGCCACGGCCGACGAAGATGAAGTAGCACAGCAGCAGCGCGGTCAGGCCGACGAGGCCGAGCTCCTCGCCGAAGGCCGAGAAGATGAAGTCGGTCTGCACGTCCGGGATGAGGTTCGGTGAGCCCTGGCCCCAGCCGACGCCCGCGATCCCGCCGCTGCCCAGCGCGAACAGCGACTGGACGAGCTGGAACCCGGCGGTGTTCGCCTGCGCGAACGGGTCGAGCCAGATCGAGATCCGCGACTGCACATGCGCGAACATTGACCCCACGAGCGCCGCGCCGGCTCCGAACAGCCCGATGCCCGCGACCACGTACGCCAGGCGTGACGTCGCGATGTAGAGCAGCACGACGAAGATCCCGAAGAACAGCAGCGACAGCCCGAGGTCCTTCTGAAAGATCAGCACCGCGAGGCTCGCGAGCCACGCCGTCACGATCGGCGCGAACGCCCGCGCCGGGGGGACGTGGAATGGGCCCAACCGGTTCGTCGCCACCGACAGGAGCTGCCGCTTCTCGGCCAGGTAGCTCGCGAAGAACGCGACGATGCCAAGCTTCGCGAACTCGCCCGGCTGGAGCGACAGCCCACCGAGCCGCAGCCAGATTCGGGCGCCCCGGATCTCGGTGCCGATCAGCGGCAGCAGCGGCAGGAGCAGCAGCACCAGCGCCGCAGCGCCGATGAGGTACCGGTACCGGTCGAGCTGACGGTAGTCCCGGACCAGCACGAGCGTCGCGCAGAACACCGCCACCCCGATCACCGTCCACACCGTCTGGAGCGGCGCGAGCGGCGTCGGCGGGTTCGCCTCGGTGGCCGCGCGCGCGAAGTCGATGCGCCGGACCATCACGAGCCCCAGCCCGTTGAGGAGGAACGCGAGCGGCAGGAGCAGCGGGTCGGCCCCCGGCGCGAACCGGCGGGTGACGAGATGCCCCGCGAGCCCCAGCGCGATCAGCGCGCCGCCATACGGCACCAGGCCAGCCGGAAGCACGGGGTTCTGCGACAGGCCGACCAGCGCGTACGCGCACAGCGTCACGATCACGCCGAGTGTGAGCAGGCCGAGCTCCGTGTTCGACCGTCGCCTGGCGCCGGGGGGCACCGAGACGTCCGTCCGGCTCATGCCGGACTCTCCGCCGTCCGGCTCATGTCGGACTCTCCGCCGTCCGGCTCATG
>JBOGEB010000092.1:0-15564 GCA_050743125.1 Egibacteraceae bacterium | reverse complement strand
CGCCGGCGAGGGGTTCTTCTCGCCCGCCGCCAGGTTCCATGGGTGGGATGAGGCGTATCTCGCGGTCGAGCGCGGCCAGTGCCACACGCTGCTCGGCGACGGGCGGAGCGCGTTGGCCGAGCTGAAGGACGCGGCGGCTTCGAAGACCACGGTGATGCTTCCCACGTTCCTCTTGGTGCACAGCGGGTCCGCATGGAGGTTGGCGCATGAGCCGGAGCCGGCGTGCGACGCGCTGGCCCGCGCGCTCGAGCCGGCGCTGGCCACCGGGTACGAGCAGGGCGTTCGCCGCGTGCTCGAGGCGCGTACCCGGTTCCCCGGCAACTGGAGCTCGCTTGACTGCGTGCGTGCGCTCGACGAGCAGCTGCTCCGAGCCACCGCGTAACAACGGCACGGAGCAAGGTTGGTCCGTCAGGTGTCGGACTCCGATGCAGCGCCCGCCCGCACCGCCGCGCGGATGGCGGCGGCGACTGCGCGAGCACCGAGGTGGGCGACGAGGTCGACGCTCGCCTCGATCCGCTGGGCACACAGAAGGAAGAGCGCGTCGCCGTCGTAGGTGGTGTGCGCGGGGTCGACCGCGCGGGCGATGCCGGTGTGCGCGAGGTCGACCGCGCGGCAGGCGTCGGGCTTGGACAGCCGAGCGTCGGTGGCGAGGCAGCCGATCACTGTGTGCTCGGCCTCGAACGGGGCTGCGGAGTAGGGATAGCGTGGCCGGTCCGCGGGCGCGCGCGAACCCGCGAGGACGCCGCCCTCCTCGTCGAGGACGTCACCGAGCGCGTTGACCGCCATGAGCGCTCCCACGGTCACTGGGGGCGTACCCCCGGACCCCCCCGCGGTCACGCCGCCACCGCGCACGACCGCCCAGCCCTGACCGCCAGGCGAGGCCCACTCGACGCCGGCGGTCTTGCCCACCGTGCATCCAGCACCGACCCCGACGCGGCCCCTCGGCGGGTCGTCAGCGGTGGCGGCCTCGCAGGCGGCCCAACCGGCGTCACGGTCTGGACGCGCAAGACCCGCCTCCCGCAGGTCGAACACGATCGCCGCTCCCACGATTGGGACGCGCGCAACGGTCGTGTCGTAGCCGATGGCGTGCGCCTCGCACCACGCGCTGACCCCGTCTGCGGTCGCGAGCCCGAAGGCGCTCCCGCCTGACAGCACGACCGCATGGCACTCCCGCACCGAGCCGGTTGGACCCAGCGCAGGCACCTCCCTGGTGCCAGGCGCCCCGCCGCGCACCGCAGCCGCGCCGAGCGCGCCCTGCGGGGGGAGCACGACCGTGCAACCCGTGTGCCCGCCCGGGTGCGTCCAGCACCCGACCCGGATTCCCTCAATACCGAGCGCCATCAACGCCCCGCCCCGCAGCGCCGACGTAGACCCGCGGTACCCGCTTGCCGACCCCGCAGACGATCTCGTAGTTGACCGTGCCGAGCCAAGTGGCCCAGTCCTCGGCGGTCACCGCAGCGCCGTCCTGAGCGCCGATCAGCACGACGTCGTCCCCAGCACACGCGTCCAGGTCGCCCACATCGACGAGGAACTGATCCATGCACACCATGCCGATGATCGGCACCCGCCGCCCGCGCACCACGACCTCGCCGCGGTTCGACAGCGCCCGGACCACGCCGTCGGCGTAACCGGCCGGCACCGTCCCGACCGTGGTGTCGGTCTGCGCGGTCCACCGCAGCCCGTAGCTGACCGCCTCTCCCGCCGCGAGCGGCTTGACCAACGACAGTCGTGACCGGAACGACAGCGCCGGCCGCAGCGGGCATGACGCGGCCAGTCCGGGGGCAGGCTCGAGCCCGTAGATCGCAAGGCCCGGCCGCACCATGTCGTAGTGGTCCTCGCGCAGATGGAGCGTGCCGGCCGAGTTGCAGAGGTGGATGAGGTCGGGCCGCATACCGAGGCTCGCGGCGAGATCGACGCCGCGCCGGAACTCGCGGCTCTGGTGCGCGATGAACGGGTGCCCCGGCTCGCCCACGACGGCGAAGTGGCTCCACAGGCCCTCCAGGCGGAGGCCGGCGGAGGCTCGCACCTGCCGGAGCACGTCCTCCCAGCCCGCCTGCGGGACGCCGACCCGGCGCATCCCAGTGTCGAGTTTCAGGTGGACCCCCACAGGCTCGCCGCCGCGGTCCGTGGCGGCGTGGTCGAGCGCGTTGATGAACGCTGGCGTGTAGACGGCCGGGGTGAGGCCGGCGTCGAGCAGCGGCCCGATTGCGGCCGGCGGTGGCTCGGCCAGCACGAGGATCGGCGCGCCGACACCCGCAGCGCGCAGCGCGCGCCCCTCCTCGACAAGCGCCACCGCGAGCCAGTCCGCGCCACCCGCGAGCGCCGCCCGCGCGGCCGGGACCAGCCCGTGCCCGTACCCGTCGGCCTTCACGACCGCCATCAACCGGGACGTGGCCGCCTGCGCCTTGAGCGCGACGACGTTCGCGGCGATCGCGTCCAGGTCGACCTCGGCCCACGTCGGCCGCTGCTCCGGCGGCCCCCCCAGATCCACCGCCATCCGGCTCTGCGTCATCCGCGCACCTCCTCCAACACGCGCAGGACGTCGGGAACCGCGACCGCGACGTCGAGCGCGGTAACGGACCGCGCCGTCAGCCTCGCCTCGGCGGCCTCGCCAGCGGCGCCGTGAAGCCAGACGGCGGCAGCGACCGAGTCGGGCTCCGGCCGCTGGGCGACAAGCGTCGCGGTCAGGCCGGTCAGCACGTCGCCGGTCCCGCCCGTGGCGAGCGCCGCGCTGCCGGTCGGGTTCACCCAGATCCGGCCGTCGGGCGCGCCGATCATCGTCCCCGGCCCCTTGGCGACGAGCACGGCCCCCCACGCCCTGGCCTTCTCGGGCACCAGCGTCACCCGCTGCGCCCAGACACCGTGTCCACTCGACTCGACGAGACGGGCGAACTCCTGCGCATGCGGGGTCAGGGCGAGGAGCGGAGCGACATGGTCGGCGAGCGCGTCGCCCTGGTGACGGAACGCGTTGATGCCGTCGGCGTCGAGCACGATCGGAAGGTCGACCTCGCGGACGATCCGGCGGACGAGCGCCACAGCGGATTCGTCGTGTCCCAACCCTGGCCCCACCGCCAACGCGTCGGCGGACTCCAGACTGCGGGCGAGCACCTCGAACGCCGCATCGGGATCGGCCGGGTCCACCTTGGCGGTCAGCGCCTCGGGCACCGCAGCGGTCACCAGGTCCACCTCGCCGGTTACGACGGTCACAAGCCCCGCGCCGGCCGCGAACGCCCCACGCGCGACGAGGATCGCCGCGCCGGTCATGCCCGGCGAGCCGGCGAGCACAACGACGACACCGCGGGTGCGCTTGTGGTCCTCTAGCGACGGGGGCGGCACGAGCGCGGCGACGTCGGACGCCTCGAGGACGCGGGCGTCTGGCTCATCGTCGGGCTCGACGATGCCGAGCTCACCAAGCATCAGGTGGCCGCAGTGGCCGCGGGCGGGCCAGAGCCACAACCCGCGCTTGTGTGCGCCGAGCGTCATGGTGAGGTCGGCGCGGACGGCGGCTCCGGGGACCCGGCCGGTGTCGGCGTCGACCCCGCTCGGGATGTCGCACGCGACGACCGGCAACCCATGCGCCGCCTGCGCGTTCAACGCCTGGGCCGCCTCCTTCAACGGGGACCGGAGTTCGCCCTTCGCGCCCGTGCCCAGCAGGCAGTCGACCGCGACGTCAGCACGGCCGAGCGCCGCATCGACGCTGCCGGCCAGGTGGCCGCCGACCGTACGGTAGGCACGCAGCTCGCGGATCCCCTCCTCGCCGAGGGCCTGTATGCCGCCTACCAAGTGCACGATCGGCGCCGCGCCCATGTCGATGAGCCGTCGGGCGACCGCGATCCCATCACCGCCGTTGTTGCCCTTGCCCGCCAGAATCCCGACCCGCAGCCCATAGGCGAACCCGGCCAGATCGACGACGGCGCGCGCGAGGTGGCCAGCCGCGCGCTCCATCAGCGCGGCCGGTGACACTCCACGCTCGAACGCGCGGGCGTCCATCGCGCGGACCGCCTCTGGCGTGAACAGCGGGATCACGCCATCCCCCAGAGGGCAGGGGGAGCCCCCCACCGGTCTGGAGACGTCCTCACGCGCGGGGACGGGCCGATCCGTCGCACCGGGTCATCGTAGCCAGTGGTCCGCGCGGAAAAACCCGTGGCATTCGTGCGCGCCTGCATCCGCACCTCGCGGCGTTGCGGATCGCTTGAGGACAACCAGTACACGGCGCGACCCGCGCCTTGCGAGATGGGCGCATGCGCACCCTCGGTGTCAACGGAACTTTCCGCTTGGACCACTAGTGGTCCGCGCGGAAAAACCCGTGGCATTCGGGCGCGCCTGCATCCGCACCTCGCGGCGTTGCGGATCGCTTGAGGACAACCAGTACACGGCGCGACCCGCGCGCAGCGCTTCGCCTTGCGAGGCGGGCGCAGTCGCATCCTCGGGACCTTCGGGGCGGCCCCCGGACCCCTCACACGTTCCGCTTGGACCACCAGCTCCCACTCGGCGCCTGTTATTCGGTGACGATCTGCGCGCCGGTGGCTGCCTCGTCGTAGAACAATTTCGTGTAGACCGTGTGGACGCACCGTTCGGAGGGATCGGCCGCATCGACAACAATGCCGCTCAAGATTCCCTGCGCCGTCGAGCCGCCGTCGAAGAACGGTGCGCCACTGTCGCCGAATGTGGCGCAGGCATCCTCGTCAGTGAGCACGACGTCCCGGAGCCGGAGCTTCGTGTCGGTGAACGAGGCGTCGAAGATCTTGCCGCACTCGTAGCCGGTTACCACTCCGGAGAAGCAGGTGGCGTCTCCCTTGCTGTAGCCGTCGCTCGACTCCGACCCCGTGATGGTGTGCCGGGAGTCCACTCTGCTCACGTAAATCCCAGCGGATCCCTTGGGATACGAGGAGTCTCGCTGCACGAACAGGGCGTCGGCGTTCGACTTCTGCGCGCTCTTGACGACTCGGCCGTAGAAGGTGCCGGACGGGGGCTGGCCGACGAACACCTTTGCTTTCGACGAGGCGCAGTGCCCGGCGCTGATGAAGCCCTCGACGCCGTTCCGGGTGGCGTCGAAGCCTGTGGTGCAGATGCCTCGACCGCTGAACCAGCCCAGCCCGCCGCGCATCGGCTCCCGCGCGCACTTGATCCGTGAGCACACCAGCGGCTGGTAGGTGAGCTGGCCGCGCGTCGGGAGGAACTCGACTTTGCTGACGTCCACGCCGGCCCGGGTGAACTCGGCACGTGCCTGGTCGGCCGTCTCGGTGTACGCGACCACGCGGTTCCGCTCGGGCCGGACCGACCATGCGTGGACGGTCTGAAACCCAGGCCCGCTGGTCGCGAGCTCGTACATGTGCGCGTCAACCGCGCGCAGCTCGCGCAGCGTGAACTGGGCCTTCTGCGCCCTGACCGGCTCCGCGGGAGCGCCGACGCGGGCGAGCAGCTGGTGGACGGTGTCGTCCGAGCGGTCCGTGAAAGCGAGGACGAACGTCCCGTCGGCGTCTCGCCACGAGCCAGCCCAGGTCGGGGACGAGCGAGCCGCCTTTTGGAGCAGCCGCAGCTCGACGCGCTTTGCCCCTGTGCCCCCGACGTCCTGCGCCCTCACCGTGGTCCGCTCCTCTCCGTGGCCTGGTGTCGCCGGAACCGTCACTAGCAGCATGACGCTGGGCAACACGAACATGAGCCATGCCCACGATCGCAGCGTTCGCTCCATGAGCTACTGCCTTTCTGGCTCGCCCGTACTCGCGGCAGTCCGATACCCCCGCATTTCTCGTCAAACTAGCGCATAGATCCAAGCGGTCAAGGCATCGCACACCGGCGGTTGTGGACAGATCCGTTGGTCATGATCCTGGCGAAACGGACTCAATCACCACGTTTGCCACCGCGAGGTCGGCGCTGGTCGAGAGCGAGACGTGGATGCAGCCCACACCCAGGCGGGCGGCCAGCTCGGCGGCTTGTGCATGCAGCACGACCGTGGGTCGGCCAGATTCTTCAGTCACCACCTCAATGTCGAGGAACGAAAAGCCGCGGACGCCGGTGCCAAGCGCTTTCGCGACCGCCTCCTTCGCGGCGAACCTCGCCGCGAAGCCCGGCACCCGCAGCCGCCCGCCAGCGCTCGAGCAGGCGGTGCGCTCGCGCTCGGTGAACAGCCGGGTGAGCAGACCGGGCGTCCGCTCCAGCGCCGTGCCCAAGCGCGCGATGTCGACGACATCGACCCCAACCCCGACAACGCTCATCCGCTAGAGACCGGAGTGTGTCGACTGGCTTCGCGTAAACGCAACACGGTCCACGGCCCGCTTACTCGACCGTGACGGTCTTCGCGAGGTTACGGGGCTGGTCGACGTCCCTGCCGAGCTCGACGGCGATGTAGTAGCCGAGCAGCTGGAGCGGGACCACCGTCAGCACCGGGTAGAGCAGCTCGTGGACCTCAGGCACGTAGACGACATGGTCGGTGTGCTCGCAGATCTCGGCATCGCCCTCGGTCGCGACCGCGAGGACGACCGCGCCACGCGCTTTGACCTCCCGGATGTTCGACAAGACCTTGCCGCGTACGTGCCCGCGGGTGGCGAGCGCGACGACCGGCCCACCGTCGTCGATGAGCGCGATCGGCCCGTGCTTCATCTCCCCTGCCGGGAAGCCCTCGGCATGGACGTAACTGATCTCCTTGAGCTTCAGCGCACCCTCCAGCGCGATCGGCAGCCCGACATGCCGGCCGAAGAACATCACGTAGCTCGCACCGGCGAAATCGCGAGCAAGCCTGGCGATCTCGTCCTCCTGCTCCAGCACTTCCGTGATCAGCCGCGGCAGCGCCTCCATCCGCGCGAGGTGATCCCGGCACTCGTCGGGGAACAGGCGCCGCCGGCACTGGGCGAGGTACAGCGCCAGCACGTCCAACGCGATGATCTGCGTGATGAACGTCTTCGTCGCGGCCACGCCGATCTCAGGGCCGGCGCGGGTGTAGACGATCGCGTCGGCCGACCGCGCGAGCGACGACCCGACGACGTTCGTGACCGCCACGACCTTCGCGCCCTGGGCGCGGGCATGGGCGGCGGCGGCCAGCGTGTCGACCGTCTCACCGGACTGGCTGATCGCCACGACGAGGGTGTGCGGGGTGAGGATCGGATCGCGGTAACGGAACTCGCTGGCGATCTCGACCTCGACGCCGATGCCCGCCCAGTGCTCGATCGCGTACTTCGCGACCATCCCCGCGTGGTACGAGGTGCCGCAGGCAACGACGTAGACCTTGTCGATGAAGCGGAAGTCTGAAGCGTCGCAGCGGAGGTCGTCGAGTGTGACCCGGCCCTCGCCGTCGACCCGCCCGAGCAGTGTCTCGCGTACCGCGGCCGGTTGCTCGTGGATCTCTTTGAGCATGAAGTGGTCGTAGCCCTGTTTCTCGGCGGCGGTGACGTCCCAGTCGACCGTGAAGCGGTGGCCCTGCGTGGGGGCGCCGTCGAGGTCGGTCACCGCAATCCCGTCAGGCGTGAGTGTGGCCACCTGGTCGTCGAGCAGCGCCTCCATGTCCCGGGTGTGCGCGATGAGACCCGCGACGTCAGAGGAGAGCATGCAGGCGTCCTCGCACCGGCCGAGGATCAGGGGAGCCTCGCGGCGCGATGCGACGATTGTGGCCGGCTCGCGGCGGTCGACGACCGCGATCGCGAACGCTCCTTGTAGTTGTTTGACCGCCGCGCGCACCGCCGACGCGAGGTCGGGCGCGCCGTCGTGGCGGTGCGCGGCGATGAGATGGGCGACGACCTCGGTGTCGGTGTCGGAGGAGAACCGGTTGCCACGCTGCGCGAGCTCCAGCCGAAGCTCGGCGAAGTTCTCGATGATGCCGTTGTGGATGATTGCGATGTCGCCCGCCGGGTCGAGGTGTGGGTGGGCGTTGCGGTCGGTCGGCTCCCCGTGCGTCGCCCACCGCGTGTGCCCCAGGCCCGTGGAGCCACCCAGCGACAGCGCGCCGTCCAGTGCGGCCCGCAGCGCCCCGAGCTTGCCGGCACGCTTGACCACCCCGAGACCGACATGAGGGGGTGCGGGGGGACGCCCCCGAGAATCCTGAGGGGGTGCGGGAGGACACCCAGGGTCCCCTCTGGGGTTCCGACGATCGTCGAGTACCGCTATCCCCGCCGAGTCGTAGCCCCGGTACTCCAGCGTGGCGAGCCCCTCGACGAGGATCGGCAACGCCGGGTCCCGCCCTGTGTAGCCGATGATGCCGCACATCAGCGCATGGTAACGCCCGGGCTGCTACCCCGCCGATGCCTCCTGGGGCGCCAGGTTCGGCTGGCCCTGGCCGAGCTGCTGGTCCAGCGGTGAGAACAGGAGGTTGGCGTTGCTCGGCGCGAACGTCCCCTGACTGGGATCGGCCTTCGCGGTGGCGGCGATGTCTGCCTCTTCCGGAGCCTTGCTGTTGCTTCCCGAATGCGTCTTCGCGAACAGACCGGCGACCTGCGGGTCGAACCGCCCGCAGAGCTGGCGGAAGTTCCAGGCGACGTACGCGAAGTTCGCGCCGCCGGGGAGGTCGCCACCGATCCACGGCGCGACGATCATCTTCGGGAAGCTCCCGTCGATCTGGGCCTTGGCCCAGGCTTTGAGCTGCTCGACCTGGTCAGCCGGTGCCGTCCGCAGGTAGTAGACGTTGATCCAGCCGTGCTCCAAGCTGTGGATCAGCGGCCGCTCGTCGATCAAGGTGTCGTACACCCCTGACACGACCCAGTAGAGGGTGTGCATTCCGGACGACGCTGGACGATCGGGGTAGAGCTTGTCCGGCGGGTTGGCCGCGATCTCCGCCGGCGCGATGAGGTGCCCACCGTCGCGGTCCGGCATCGCGCCGTCCTTCGTGCAGCCGAGCTGCCCGAGTCTTGCCGCCACCGCGGCCTGAGCGGCGCGGTCGGCAGCGGTCGCCGTGCGCTGCCGCTGCACCGCGAAGCCGATGCCGGCGAGGACGAGCACCGCGACCCCGGCGAACGCGATCATCCGGTTGCGGCGTGCCCTCGCCTGTGCGGCGCGCTCGGCGGCGAGCCGGGCCTCGCGGCGCGCCTTCTGGCGCTCACGCTTGCTGGACTGCTCCTCGATCACGGACGGCTCCTGCATCTGGCGTGCGGACGGCCGCAGTCTAATGCACCGCTAGCGACGGACTTCGACCACCGCGACAGCGTCGTCCGCGGACCGGTAGCGCGCGTCGTAGCCGAGGTCGAGCAGCGCAGCCACGAGGGCACCCGCCGCAGCGCCGGCGGCGACCAGGGCCTCCGGACGCTGATCAAGCGCCCGGACGTGGAGCGCGCCGTCCTTCTCGGTCACGGCAGCGAACCCATCTCCGAGCGCCTCGGCGGCGGCGACCGCGCGGGCGAGGTCCTCTAGCGAGGGCGGGCCGGGCCGGGCGCCGTGTCCAGGATCCCCGCGAGCCGCGAGCGCATCCGCCAGCCAGCCGCGGCCGTGCGGGAACAAGTCGTCCTCGGCAGGTCGGACGAGCAGGCGCGCGCCCGCTACCGCGTCCGACTCGAGGTCGACGCCCCGAACGACGACCACCGGCACTCCGTCAGCCTTGCGCCGGACGAGGTCCGCCGCACCGGCGAGCTCATCGGCGACCGCGACCTGGGTGACCTGCAACGGCACGCCCTGCCGGTCGAGTCCCCCACGTTCGTCACGGATCGGGTGGAGCCCGGCGACGCCGATCGCCACGTCGGTCTGACCGACCCGCCAGGGCCGGCCGAACGTGTCGGCCACGATCACCGCGACCCGCACCCCGGCCAGCGCGGCCAGCCGCGCCCGCAAGCGCCTGGCGCTCGCGTCGGGGTCTTGAGGGAGGAGGGTGAGCCGGCCGTCCGGGACATTCGACGCGTCGATCCCCGCGCTCGCGCAGACCAGCCCGTGCGCGGTCTGGACGATCAGCGCGGACGGGGCGTCGGCGACGACGCGGGCGGCCTCCCGGCGCGCGAGGCGGCGCCGGGCGGTGGTCCGGTCCTCGCCGGGCTCGACCTCGGCGAATGCGCCCTCGGCTTTGCTCACCACCTTCTGCGCGACCACGACGACGTCGCCGTCGCGCAGGTCGGCAACGGCGGTGATGAGCGCCGCGAGGTCGTCGTCCGGTCCGATCTCCGGCAGGCCCTCGACGCCGAAGATCTCGATCAATCAGATAGCTCCTCGCCCTTTCCAGCGGTCGCTGCGCGCCCACCCTCACCCGCGCTCACGCCGGCCAACTCCAGCGCAACGCGCGCGAGAGCCTCCGCCACCTCGACCCGGTCCATGATCGTGTCGGTGACCGCCACACGGACGCCCAGGCCCGCGATCGCCGATTTCAGCGCGGCGTCGGCATGGTCGATGACCCAGCCGTCGAGGAAGTCCGCGTAGCGCTCAGCGACGCCGAGCGCCGATACCGCGGTGCCAGTTGCTCGCAGCAGCCGGTCGGCCATGCCGAGAACTACCCGGCCCCCGACGATCGGCGAGACGCCGACGACCGTGGCCTGGACGAGCGCCTCGCGGACACCGGGCAGGGAAAGGATCGTCCCGATCGACACGACGGGGTTGGACGGGCACAGCAGCACCGCGTCGGCCTCGGCGATCGCCTCGAGTACTCCCGGCGCCGGCCGGGCCGCAGCGGCGCCGGACAGCCACACCTCGGCGACCTCGGACTCCGCGCGCTCGCCGACCCACCACTCCTGGAATCCCAGCTCACGCCCGTCGACCGTGCGGATGTGGGTCGCCACGGGGTCGTCGGTCATCGGCAGCAGCCGGAAGCCCAGGCCCCACGCCTGGGTGATCACGCGGGTGGCCTCGGACAGCGTGCCGCCGCCGAGCAGCACCTCGAGACGGACGAGGTGCGTCGCGATGTCCCGATCACCGAGCGCGAACCACGGCTGCCGGCCATAGGTGTCCCGCAGCTCGCCCGCGACGGCAAACGTCTCGTCAGCGCGACCCCAGCCCTGCTCGGGATGCACCCCACCGCCGAGCGTGTACGTGATCGTGTCGAGGTCGGGGCTGACCGGCAGGCCGTGCAGGCGCAGGTCGTCGCCGGTGTTCGCGATCACCGTGAGGCCAGCCGGGGTGGTTGCCCGGACCAGGCCGCGGAGGAACCGGGCCGCACCGATCCCACCAGCGAGGGCCACGATCGACCCAGAGCCGGACGGCGGTGGCTGGGACCCAGAGCCGGACGGCGGTGGCTGCGACCCAGAGCCGGACGGCGGTGGCTGCGACCCAGAGCCGGACGGCGGTGGCTGCAACATGGGCCATAGCCTACGGGCCCGTCATTGCTTGAGGACCGCAGCGTGAGGAAGGGCGGACATGGCCACCCAGACCAAGTACTCCGCCGGGCGGTGCGTTACGTGACGCACCGAGAGCGGCCCTGCGCCGCGCTCGCAAGGCGCGCCGAGCGCGCATACCCGGAGGTCGTCTGTAAGCGAGGCGCAACGCGGCGAGCGTGGATGCAGGGTCGCTCGAATGCCAGCGTATTTATGCCGCGGGGTACTAAGGCGGCGGGCCTGCTCGAGCGGGCGTTCCGGCTGGGCGAGCGCGGCACCGACGTGCGGACGGAGGTGATCGCTGGCGTCACCACGTTCATGACGATGGCCTACATCCTGTTCGTGAATCCAGCGATCCTCGGCTCGGTCCCTGACGGGCTGCCGTTCAACGCGGTCCTCACCGTCACCGCTTTGGTCGCCGGGGTCATGACGATCACGATGGGGCTGGTCGCGAACTACCCGTTCGCGATCGCGAGCGGTCTCGGCCTCAACGCGGTCGTGGCGCTCCAGCTCGTCGCCGGCCAGGGTCTGTCGTTCCCCGAGGCGATGGGGGTCGTCGTCGCCGAGGGCGTCATCATCACGATCCTTGTGCTCACCGGATTCCGCGAGGCCGTGGCGGACGCGATCCCGGTCGAGCTCAAGAAAGCGATCGGCGCCGGGATCGGGCTGTTCATCACGATCATCGGGTTCGCAAACTCCGGGATCATCGTGCGCGGGCCGCAGGGCGGTCCGCTGCTCACCCGCGCCCCGGTCGGCACGGCCAGGATCGGGGTATTCGTGATCGGGCTGCTGTTCAGCGCGCTGCTCGTCGCGCGGCGGACAAAGGGCGCGCTGCTGGTCGGCATCGTCGGGACGACCGTGCTCGCGACCGTCGTGAACGCCGTTTTGGGCGGGGGCCTGTGGTCGAGCGTCGGGCCGGACACGGCGCGGCTGCCGTCGCGGGTCGTGGCCGCGCCGGACTTTTCGCTGCTCGGCGGCTTCTCGTTCGGCTTCCTCCCGAAGCTCGGACTGACCTCTGCGGCGCTCGCGGTGTTCACCCTCATGCTCGCGGACTTCTTCGACACGATGGGCACGGCGATTGCGCTCGGGAACGAGGGTGGGTTTCTCGACGAGCAGGACCGCCTCCCGCGAATGAACCGCGTGCTGCTCGTCGACTCCGTCGCCGCTGCGGTCGGGGGGGCGGCCTCGGCCTCCAGCGCGACGACCTACATCGAGTCCGCGAGCGGCATCTCCGAGGGCGGACGGACCGGGCTCGCGAGCGTCGTGACCGGGGTGGGGTTCCTTGCCGCGCTGTTCGTGTCGCCTCTGGCGAGCGTGATCCCGCCAGAGGCGACCGCGCCAGCGCTCATCCTCGTCGGGTTCCTCATGATGTCAGTGACCCGTGAGCTGCCCTGGGACGATTACGCGATCGCGATCCCCGCGTTCCTCACGGTGATCGTGATGCCGTTCACCTCCTCGATCACCGACGGCATCGGCTGGGGCTTCGTCTCCTACACCGCCATTACGCTCACGACCGGCCGCTTCCGTGACGTGCACTGGATGATGGCCGCCTCGAGCGTGCTGTTCGTCATCTATTTCGCCGTCGACCCGATCCGCCGGCTGCTCGGCGTCGGATGACGGTACTGTGCAGGGGGAATGACCGGTGACCTGCCTGCGGGCCTCCGCCGCGCGCTCGCCCGCGCCGACGCCGGCAAGTCGCTCTCCGTGAGCGAGGCGACGTGGCTGCTCGGCGCTCGGGGTGCCGCCCTGGCGCGCCTCATGGCGATCGCGGCGCGCGTCCGTGACGGCGCGTTCGGCACGCGGGTCACCTACAGCCGGAAGGTGTTCGTCCCGCTCACCCACTTGTGCCGGGACACCTGCGGGTACTGCACGTTCGCCTGGCCGCCCAAGGGCCCGGCGTATCTGTCACCCGAGCAGGTCCTGAAAGTCGTCCGGGCCGGGCAGGTCGCGGGATGCAAGGAGGCGCTGTTCACCCTGGGCGACCGCCCCGAGCAGCGCTACCCGGCAGCCCGCTCCTGGCTCGCCGCCCGCGGCTTTGTGAGCACGCTGGAGTACCTGCGCGCGGTCGCGATCCAGGTGCTCGAGGAGACGGGCCTCATCCCCCACCTCAACCCGGGCGTCATGACCTGGACGGAGCTGTCCACGCTGAAGCAGGTGTCCGGGTCGATGGGAATCATGCTCGAGTCCTCGTCCCGGCGGCTGCTGGAGAAGGGGCAAGCGCACTGGAACTGCCCGGACAAGGATCCAGCGGTCCGGCTGCGGACGATCGAGGACGCGGGGCGACTGTCCATCCCGTTCACCTCCGGCATCCTGATCGGGATCGGCGAGACCGACCGTGAGCGTGCCGAGTCGCTGTTCGCGCTGGCGGCCTCCGCCCGCCGGTACGGCCACGTCCAAGAGGTGATCGTCCAGAACTTCCGCGCGAAGCCCGACACGGCGATGCGGAACCAGCCGGAGCCCAGCAGGGACGAGCTGCTCGCCACGATCGCCGTCGCGCGGCTGGTGCTGCCTGTCCGGGTGCATCTCCAAGCCCCGCCCAACCTCTCGCCCGCCGAGGTCGAGACGATCGTCGGAGCGGGCATCGACGACTGGGGCGGTGTCTCGCCGGTCACCCCCGACCACGTGAACCCCGAGTATCCGTGGCCGCATCTTGACGTCCTGGCCGCGGGCACCGCCGCAGCCGGCCACGAGCTGGTTGAGCGGCTCTGCGTCTACCCCGAGTACGTCCGCCGCCCCGACCCTTGGCTGGCAGGTCGGATGCGCGGGCCGGTGACGGCGCTGGCCGATGCGCAGGGACTGGCGGTAGCGGGTTTGAAGCCGTCCGGCCAGGCATGGCAGGACCCCGACCCGAGCGTCGGGCCGGTCGGCGACGACGGGCGCTGGCTCGGCGCGGTGGCCGGCCAGGGGGTGGACGCCTTGAGGAGAGCGGAACGGTTCCGGGCGGATGCGCAGGACGTGTACGGCGACACCGTCCTGATCGCCGCCGAAGCCTCGAGCCAAAACCCGGACCGTGTCGGACCACGCCAATGTTCCCCGCCCGACCACGCCAACCTCCCCCATCCACCCGCCCTCAGCGGAGCCCAGTCGACACAGCCCGTTCGAGCCGAGATCCGAGACGTGCTACGCGCCGCAGAGCGTGGTGGGGTCCCTACCCAGGAGCAAGCGCTGGAGCTGCTCACCGTCACCGGAGCCGAACTCGACGCGCTGATCCAGACCGCCGACGCCGTGCGCGCCGCCCGGGTCGGCGAGGTCGTGACGTACGTCGTCAACCGCAACATCAACTTCACGAACATCTGCTACACGGGCTGCCGGTTCTGCGCGTTCGCTCAACGCCGTGACGACCCCGACGCGTACTTCCTCACGCTCGACCAGGTCGCCGACCGGGCGCAGGAGGCCTGGGAGTGGGGCGCGACCGAGGTCTGCATGCAGGGAGGCATCCATCCCGACCTCGGCGGCGACTACTACTTCGCGCTCGTTCGGGCGGTGAAGGACCGCGTTCCGCGGATGCACGTCCACGCGTTCTCACCGATGGAGGTGGCCAACGGCGCTGCCCGGCTGGGCATCTCGATCCGCGAGTGGCTGGCCGAGGCGAAGGGGGCGGGACTCGACACGATCCCCGGAACCGCCGCAGAGATCCTCGACGACGAGATCCGCTGGGTGCTCACGAAGGGAAAACTGCCGGCTGACGCGTGGATCGAGGTCGTGACCACGGCGCACGAGCTCGGCATCCGCAGCTCATCGACGATGATGTACGGGCACGTCGACTCACCTGCCCACTGGGCGGCGCACCTCCACCTGCTCCGCCGCCTCCAGGAACGGACAGGCGGCTTCACCGAGTTCGTGCCGCTCCCGTTCATCCACCGGCAGGCGCCGATCTACCTCGCGGGCGTGGCGCGGCCGGGCCCGGCGTTCGAGGACACAATCCGCGTCCACGCGGTCGCGCGGCTCGTGCTTCAGGGCGCGATCGACAACGTCCAGCTCTCGTGGGTGAAGGTAGGCATGGAGGGCGCGCAGCTCCTGCTCCGCGCCGGCGCGAACGACCTGGGTGGCACGTTGATGGAGGAAACGATCTCGCGGATGGCCGGTGCTGACCACGGCGTACGGCAGGACCCGGAGACTCTCCGTGCCCTCGCGCTCGCCGCCGGCCGCGTCCCCGCCGAGCGCACGACCGACTACTCGCGCATCGAGCCCGACGGCATCCGCTACCGCCTCCGCAACTGAGAACACGACAGCCGGGCGTGCGAAGCGCGAAGCGCGGTTTGGGCGGCCCTCGCGACGTGTTTGAGAACCGCGGCCCTGCCCTGTGGGCGGAGCGGAGCGGAGCGCGGTTTCGGCGGCCCTTGCCGCCGAAACC
>JBOGEB010000091.1:0-15746 GCA_050743125.1 Egibacteraceae bacterium | reverse complement strand
CCTCACAGCCATCGGGGGCGCCCAGCGTCCCCTCACAGTCAACTCCCGGGGGTGGAGAACCCAGAGGGGACCTGGGTCGTTCCGCTGGTCTGCAGTTTTCCCGTGCATCCCAAACTGGTCTGCAGTTTTCCCGTGCATCCCAAACTGGTCTGCAGTTATCCCGTGCATCCCAAACTGGTCTGCAGTTATCCCGTGCATCCCAAACTGGTCTGCAGTTATCCCGTGCATCCCAAACTGGTCTGCAGTTATCCCGTGCATCCCAAAGGAAAGCGGCGGGTCGAGTGATCTGCGTCGACCTGTGGGCGACTCCACAGGGCTGTGCAACGGCCTGCACGCCGACGGTGGGGGGCTTGCAGCGCGCAAACGGGATCAACACTCACGATCCATGACAAGAGCCGGTCTTGCTGCGGTGGGGCCTTCGTCGGCGACAGTCGCCGACGAAGGCCTGGAAAGCTTCGACGCATGCGCTCAGGGATTTCCCTGACTTCCCAGCCATGGTCTTTCTCCCTATCCTGAATCTTGCAGTTACAGCTCACCATCTCTGGTGAGCGTTTTCCGTACCGAGCTCTTCGTGCACCGCGTCGCACTGATTTACGGGTGGCCCGTCCCCCCGGGTACCCCCGCTGGCGGCGTTGCTCCTCGCTTGCGTACGCTCCGCCGTATGCGCGCTTCTGGCGCCGCCGCTGCGAGCGTGGCGCAGAGGACCCCCTCAATGCGGAGCGTACTTCATTTATGACAGGGAGCACTGAAGTGAAACGAGCCACCCTTGACGGGTCGAGAGCGTACCGGCACAACCTGAACGGCAGCCGGCTGGAGCGTGGTGTGATCCAGCTCGAGGTGCGGGACGTCTCGTTGACGTTTGGCGGGGTGCGGGCGCTTGAGCGCGTCACCCTCGCGGTCCACCAGGGCGACGTGCACGCGCTCATTGGCCCGAACGGCGCTGGCAAGACCAGCCTGCTCAACTGTGTCAGCGGCCTCTACCGGCCGCAGGCGGGCCAGATCGTGTTGCACGGTCCGGAGCGCTCGCATGACCTGGTGCGCGAGCGGCCGAGCCGGATCGCGCGGCTGGGGGTCGCCCGGTCCTTCCAGAACATTGAGTTGTTCCGCCACATGAGCGTGGTCGAGAACCTTCTGCTGGGCCGGCATGTCCACATGCGTCATCGCCTCGCGCCGGCGCTGTGGTACCTCGGCGCGGCGCGGCGTCAGGAGATCGCCCACCGTGAGTTCGTCGAGGAGGTCGTCGATCTGCTCATGCTCCAGGCCGTGCGCAACAGCCCGGTCGCGACGCTCGCGTACGGGATCCAGAAGCGCGTCGAGCTCGGGCGTGCCCTTTGCATGCAGCCAGCGCTCCTGCTGCTCGACGAGCCGATGGCGGGGATGAACGCCGAGGAGAAAGAGGACATGACGCGCTGCGTCCTCGACGTGAACCAGCGCTGCGGGGTGAGCGTCGTGCTCGTCGAGCATGACATGGCGGTCGTGATGGACATCTCTGACCAGGTCACGGTCCTCGACTTCGGCAGGGTGATCGCCGACGGCACCCCCGCCCAGGTCGGCGGCGACCAGGTGGTGATCGACGCGTACTTGGGCGAGGCCGCCGACCCGGCGGCTGTGGGCGGGGCGCCGGACGGAGCGCTGACATGACACGGGACACCTTCCCCAAGCTGCTCGCGGACCTGGCGGAGCGCGCCGGCGACCGGGTGGCGCTCCAGGAGAAGCGCTACGGCATCTGGCAGCCGATCACCTGGCGCCGGTACTCCGAGCGCGTCCGCGACCTCGCCCACGGGCTCGCCGACCTGGGCGTCGAGGCCGGCGAGGTCGTCGCGATCCTCGGCGACAACCGGCCGGAGTGGCTGATCACCGAGTTCGCGGCCCAGTCGCTCGGCGCGTGCGTCGTCGGCATCTACCCGACCAGCGTCGCCGACGAGGTCCGCCACATCCTCACTGACGCCCAGGTGCGGGTCGTGGTGGCCGAGGATCAGGAGCAGGTCGACAAGCTCGTGGGTCTGTGGGACGCGATCGGCACGCTGCATACGCTCATCTCCTACGACCCGCGCGGGCTCGAGCGCTACGACCAGCCCTATCTCTTCGAGTTTTGCGCGGTCGAGGCACGTGGGCGCGCGGTCGCGCGGGCACGACCCGGCTGGCTGGACGAGCAGATCGCCGCCGGTCACGGCGACGACATCGCGGTGATCTCCACGACGTCCGGCACGACCGGACGGCCGAAGCTCGCCATGCTCTCGCACGGAAACCTGCTCGCGATGGGGCGCAGCTTCATAGAGATCGACTCGATCGGTCCGGACGATCGGTACGTGAGCTTCCTGCCGTTCGCGTGGATAGGGGAGCAGATGGTCGCCGTGGCATGCGGGCTGCAAGTCGGGTTCACCACGAGCTTCTGCGAGGAGGCGGCCACGGTCCGCGCTGACCTGCGGGAGATCGGCCCTGACGTGCTGTTCGCCCCGCCGCGTATCTGGGAGGACCTGGTAGCTGACGTCCACGTCCGCTTGGGGGAAGCCGACGTCCTCAAGCGGACGGTGTTCAACTGGGGGCACCGGGTCGGCGCGCGGGTCGCCGACCGGCGGGCGCGCGGCCAGTCGGTCGGCGCCGGCCTGCGGACGCTTCACCGGATCGGCGACTGGGTGGCGCTCCGGCCGGTCCGGGACCAGCTCGGCCTCGTCCGGCTCCGCCATTGCTACACGGGCGGCGCGCCGCTCGGGCCTGACGTCTTCCGGTTCCTCCACGCGCTTGGCGTGAGCCTCAAGCAGGTCTATGGCCAGACCGAGATCTGCGGCATTGCCGTCGCTCACCGCGACGGCGCGATCCGCTTCCACACCGTGGGCGTGCCGATCCCCGGCACCGAGCTGCGGATCGCCGACGACGGCGAGATCCTCCTCCGCTCGCCGTCGGTGTTCAACGGCTACTACCGCAACGAGGAGGCGGGCACCGCGGCGATCGACGCGCGGGGCTGGCTCCACACCGGTGACGCGGGTTACCTCGACGACGGGCAGCTCGTGGTCATCGACCGGGTCGACGACGTCATCGCCACGCCCGACGGGACCCGCTTCAGTCCCGCGTTCATCGAGAACAAGCTGAAGTTCAGCCCGTACGTCGAGGAGGCGGTCGTCTTCGGCGGAGCCGGCAGGCCGCATGTCACCGCGATGCTCGTCATCGACGCGCAGATGGTCGGTGCCTGGGCCGAGCGGCGGCACGTCGGCTACACGACCTACACCGACCTTGCGGCGAAGCGGGTGGTCTACGACCTCCTCGGCGAGGAGGTCGACCGGAACAACGCCGACCTCCCAGAGGCCATCCGGGTGCGCCGGTTCGTGCTCCTGCACAAGCAGCTCGACCCGGACGACGACGAGATGACCCGCACCCGCAAGGTCCGGCGCGGCATGATCGCCGAGCGGTACGCGCCGATCGTCGATGCGCTCTACGGCGACGCCGACGAGGTCATGGTGCCCAGCGTGGTGACCTATCAGGATGGCAGCAGGCTCGAGCGGCGGATTCCGCTGCGCCTGCAGTCGATGGAGGGGTTCGCCCCCGCGCGGGGCAAAGCCCGACGGATGGCGTGGAGCGCGCGCTGATGTCTGAGCTCATCCAATTGGGGATCAACGGCCTGGCGAACGGGGCCATCCTCGCGCTTGCCGCGTTGGGGTTCGTGCTCATCTACAAGGCCACCGGCGTCATCAGCTTCGCCCAGGGCCAGTTCCTTGCGCTCGGCGCGTACCTCGTCTACGCGGGGATGGAGACGTTCGGCCTGCCGTGGCCGCTTGCCGTGCTCTTCGCGATGGTGGTGGGCGGCCTGCTCGGCGTCGGCGTCGAGCGGTTCGTGCTCCGCCCGCTCGTCGGGGAAGAAGCGATCTCGGTGATCATGGTCACGATCGGGCTCGCTGCGGTCATTCAGGCGGTCGTGCAGCTCATCTGGGGCACGACGCCCCTGCAGTTCCCCCGGTTCATCCCCGCCGGCACGATCGCGCTCGCCGGCGCGACGGTGCCGGTCGACCGGCTCGTGGCGGTCGCGGTGGCGGCGATCGTCCTTGCCGCGTTCTCGCTGTTCTTCCAGCGGTCGCGGAGCGGCATCGCGATGCGTGCGGTCGCGGACGACCAGCAGGCCGCGCTCGTGATGGGGATCAGCGTCCGTCGGGTGTTCGCGCTGTCGTGGGCGCTGGCTACGGTGAGCACGGTGATCGGCGGCGCGCTCGTCGCGAACATCCTGGGGGTCTCCGGCGACGTCGCCATCTTCGGCCTCGCCGTGTTCCCGGTCGTGATCTTGGGCGGCCTCGACTCGATCCCGGGGACGATCGTCGGCGGCGCGGTGATCGGGCTGCTCATCACGTTCACCGCCCGCTACGTCGGAGGAGGGCTCCAGGCCGTCGTCCCGTTCGTCGTGATCGCGTTGGTGCTCCTCTTACGGCCGTACGGCCTGTTCGGCCAGGCCCGGATCGAGCGTGTGTGATGGTGTGTCCAGGGTCGCGCCGCGTCGGGTTCCGCTCACGAAGACCCTTTTTAGGTCGGAGCCTCTTCCCGGGACGCGGCGCGACCCCTTCGGTGGCGGTCCGTCGGGTGGTGTGGTGGTGCTGTGGCGGTTTCGGGGCGTCGAGCCCCGAAACCGCGCTCCGCACGAGTCATCGTTCGCGGTTCGACACAGGTGGCCAGTAGGCGATGGCGATGGCGACCGCGACCGGGATCCACCACCGCAGCTACGCCGAGGCGCTCGCCCTCCGGCATACCCGGGCCGAGTATGCGCGGCTCGTTCTGCTCGGAGTCGGGCTCGTGGTCGCGCCCTTCGTCCTCCCGTCGGTCTGGCTCACGGTGGCCTGCCAGGCCGGGATCGCGGCGATCGGCGCGATCGGGCTCAACATCCTTACCGGCTACACGGGCCAGATCAGCCTCGGCCAGGGCGGCTTCCTCGCCGTCGGCGCGTACACGAGCGCGATCGTGGTCATGCGGATGGGGCTGTCCACCGGCCTCGGCATCGTCGCAGGCATCACGATGACCGCGCTGATCGGCGCGCTCTTCGGGCTGCCGGCGTTGCGCCTGAAGGGGCTCTACCTGGCGATCGCGACGCTCGCGTCGCAGGAGATCATCCTGTGGGGCGTCCGCAATTGGAGGCCCGTGACCGGCGGCGTCGACTCCCTGCAGGTGGACCCGCCCGTGGTGGCGGGCCTGACGCTGGGCGGCGACTTCCGTTGGTACTGGGTGATCCTCGCCTGTGCGGTCCTCGCCGCGCTGGCCGCGACCAACCTGTTCCGCACCGGCCTGGGGCGGGCGTTCGTCGCAATCCGGGACCAGGACATCGCGGCCCAGGCTGCCGGCATCGACCTCGTCCGCTACAAGCTCCTCGCCTTTGCGGTGTCGTCGGGATTCGTCGGGCTCGCTGGTGCGCTGACCGCACACTACACCGGCAGTTTGACCTGGGAGCGGTTCACCTTCGACGTTTCGGTGGTCTACGTCGCGATGATCATCGTCGGCGGGCTCGGGTCGGTCGCGGGCTCGATCTACGGTGCGCTGTTCATGGTTGCGCTCCCCGCGGTCATCCAACAGATCGGCACCGCGCTGCGCGAGGACGTCCCCACCCTCGCCACGAAGCTGCCTGCCCTGCAGCTCGGCGCCTTCGGGCTGGTCATCATGCTGTTCCTCATTTTTGAGCCGCGCGGGCTGGCCCGCCTGTGGCAGCGGGTGAAGGACTACGTCCGACTATGGCCGTTCCGCTACTGAAAGCTCGAGGAGGAACCATGAGACGATTCGCAAAGGCCTGGTGGGCACTGCTCACGGTGCTCGCGCTGCTGGCGGTCGCCTGCGGCGGACCTCGCCAGCAGGCCACCGGCGGCAATGAGGCGACGGGCGAGCCGATCATCGTCGGAGCGGTCTTCGACCTTTCGGGGCCGACCTCCGACGTCGGCGTGTCCTACTCCGAGGGCGTACGCGACTACGTCGCGTGGCGTAACCAGAACGGAGGTGTCAAGGGGCGTCCGATCAAGCTGCTGTGGCAGGACTACCAGTACGAGGTGCCCAAGGCGGAGCAGCTCTACCGGCAGTATGTCGATGCCGGCGCCGTGGCGTTCCAGGGTTGGGGAACAGGGGACACCGAAGCGCTCCGCGGGAAGGTGACCGAGGACCAGATCCCGTTCATGTCCGCCTCGTACGCGGCGACGCTCACCAACCCGCAGCAGACCCCGTACAACTTCGTCGTCGCGCTGAGCTACTCCGACCAGATGCGGGTCGCGCTCAAGCACATCGCCGCCCAGAACCCGGGAAAGCACGTCGAGGTCGCGGTGTTCCACCTCGATGCTCCGGCCGGCATCTCCCCGCTGGAGGACGGCAGGCGCTTCATCAAGGACAACGGGCTCGACATCGGCTACCAGACGTATGCGATGCCGAGAGGCGCCACCGACTACGTCGGTGAGCTGGCCCGCGCCAAGCGGCAGGGCGTGGGCTACGTCATCGTCCAGAGCACCTCGAAGCCGACGGCGGTCCTCGCGAGGAACGTGAAGGAGCAGGGGCTCAACGCCCAGGTCTTCTGCCTGAACTACTGCGCCGACGAGCTCTTCGTCCGGCAGGCCGGTACCGCAGCCGAGGGCGCGCTCGGGATCCTGCCCTTCGCGCCCCCGTTGCAGGCCAACGGGGACACGCGGGGTCTCGAGGCCGCCCTGAGGGCGAAGGGTCGCAGCCTCGAGGCGATCGACCTTCACTACCCGCAGGGCTGGTACACGATGGCGGTGATGGCCGACGCTATCGCCAAGGCGGTCGCGTCCGGCAAGGAGGTCACGGGCCCGGCGATCAAGGCGGCCCTGGAGTCGATGGACCCGGTGACGACGCCGGTGACCACCGCGATCCGGTTCTCACCGGACAGCCACCAGGGCATGCAATCGGGCCGGGTCTACCAGGTGAAGACCGGCACGTGGCAGGCGCTCCAGCGTGCTCTCACCCCGTAGCGCAACCGCTCCGGCAGGGGCTTGCGAGCCCGTGCCCCCGCCTCTGCTGGGAGCTCACCAAGGAGGAACGATGAAACGACCCCCAAAGACTTGGTTGGCCCTGGCCGCGGTGCTCACGCTGCTGGCAGCGGCCTGCGGCACCGGCGATCAGCAGGCCACTGGCGGCAACCAGGCGCCGGGTGAGCCCATCATCGTCGGTGCGATCTTCGACCTTTCGGGGCCGACGTCCGACGTCGGCGTGTCCTACTCCGAGGGCATGCGCGACTACGTCGCGTGGCGCAACCAGAGCGGAGGAGTCAAGGGGCGCCCGATCAAGCTGCTGTGGCAGGATTACCAGTACGAGGTGCCAAAGGCGGAGCAGCTCTACCGGCAGTATGTCGATGCTGGCGCCGTGGCGTTTCAGGGCCATGGGACCGGGGACACTGAGGCCCTGCGCAGCAAGATCACCGAGGACCGGATCCCGTTCATGTCCGGCTCGTTTGCGGCGACGCTCACCAATCCCAGGGACACTCCCTACAACTTCGTCATCGGGCTGAGCTACTCCGACCAGATGCGGATCGCGCTCAAGCACATCGCCGCCCAGAACCCGGGAAAGCACGTCGAGGTCGCGGTGTTCCACCACGACAGCCCGTTCGGTGCATCACCGCTGGAGGACGGCAGGCGCTACATCAAGGACAACGGGCTCGACATCGGCTACCAGACGTATGCGATGCCGAGAGGCGCCACCGACTACGTCGGTGAGCTGGCGCGCGCGAAGCGGCAGGGCGTGGGCTACGTCATCGTCCAGAGCACCTCGAAGCCGACGGCGGTGCTCGCGAAGAACCTGAAGGAGCAGGGGCTCGGCGCGCAGCTGTTCTGCCTGAACTACTGCAGCGACGAGCTCTTCGTCCAGCAGGCCGGTACCGCCGCCGAGGGCGCGCTCGGGATCATGCTCTTCGCGCCGCCGTCGCAGGCCAACGGTGACATGGGGAACCTCGAGGCCGCCCTCAGGGCGAGGGGCCGCAGCCTCGAGGCGATCGACCTCTACTACCCGCAGGGCTGGTACACGATGGCGGTGATGGCCGACGCTATCGCCAAGGCGATCGAGTCCGGCAAGCAGGTTACGGGCCCGGCGATCAAGGAGGCGCTGGAGACGATGGGTCCCGTGACGACCCCGGTGACCACCGCGATCCGGTTCTCACCGGACAGCCACCAGGGCATGAAATCAGGCCGCGTCTACCAGGTGAAGACCGGCACGTGGCAACCGCTCAGCGATGCCCTCACCCCGTAACGAGATCGCTCCGGCAGGGACCTTAGGGTCCGTGCCCGCGCCCCTGCTGGAGCTCGTCAACGTCGAGGTCATCTACGACGAGGTGATCCTCGTCCTCCGTAGCCTGTCACTGGCGGTAGGCGAGGGCGAGATCGTCGCCCTGCTCGGCTCGAACGGCGCGGGCAAGACGACCACGCTCAAAGCCGTCTGCGGCCTGCTGCCCGGCGAGCACGGGGAGGTCACCGATGGCGAGGTCCGCTACGGCGGCGAGGTCATCACCCACCGGGACGCCGCCGACATCGTGCGCCTGGGCCTCTCGCTCGTGATGGAGGGCCGGCGCGTGTTCGAGCACCTGTCCGTCAACGACAACCTCCTCGTCGGCGCGTACACGCGGGGCCGGCTCAGCCGACGCCGGGCGCGAATGCGCCCGGCGACATCCGCAGGGGTACGGGAGGACCTCGACCTCGTCTACGCCTATTTCCCGCGCCTGAGGGAACGGGCCGGGCAGTCTGCCGGCTATCTGTCCGGCGGCGAGCAGCAGATGCTTGCGATCGGGCGAGCCCTCATGGCACGGCCGAAGCTCATGCTGCTCGACGAGCCGTCACTCGGCCTGGCTCCGCTGCTCATGGCGGAGATCTTCGCGATCGTCCAGCGCCTGCGCACCGAGCTCGGCACGACGATCCTCATCGTCGAGCAGAACGCCCGCCGGGCGCTGGAGGTCGCCGACCGCGCCTATGTCATGGAAAACGGTCGCATCGTCCTGGAGGGGCCCGCGGCCGAGCTGGCCTGTAACCCCGACGTGGCGGAGTTCTACCTCGGCCTTGGCGCGCAGGGACAGCGGCACAGCTACCGGGAGATCAAGCGCTATAAGCGGAGAAAGCGATGGCTGTGAGCTCCGCGGTCAGCCCCCGGGCGTACGCCGCCGGCTTCGACGCCCGCGTCCGGGGGTTCCTTCCCCAATCCGCGCGCACTGTGCCTGCCGTGGCGGACCGCGTGCGCGCCGTGGGCCTCGAGCCGGACGACCTCGACAGCGTCGCCGCGCTCGACCGGCTGCCCGTGCTGACGAAGGACGCGCTTTGCGAAGCGCAGGCGCGCCGCCCACCGTTCGGCGGGAACCTCGCCCCGGGCGCTCGGGTGCGCCGGATCTTCCAGTCTCCGGGGCCGCTCTACGAGCCCGAGCCCGACGAGCCCGACCCGTGGCGGGGAGTGCCCGCCCTCCGGGCTGCCGGGTTCACCGCCGACGACCTGGTGCTCAACGCGTTCAGCTACCACCTGACCCCGGCGGGCGCCATGTTCGACGAGGCGTGCAAGGTGATCGGGTGCACCGTTGTTCCCGGCGGGATCGGGAACAAGGAGGCGCAGGCCATGGCCTGCGCCGACCTCGGTGTGACCGCCTGCATTACCCTGCCGAGCTACTTGAAGGCGCTGCTCGAGACCGGCGAGCAGGTGGGTCTGGATCCGCGCTCCTGGCGGCTGGCGAAGGCGTTCGTCGGCGGGGAGGCGCTGCCCCCCTCCCTGCGCGCCTGGCTGCGCGAGCGGGTGCCGACCGTCCTCCAGGGCTACTGCACGGCGGAGGCCGGCAGCCTCGGGTACGAGTGCGCCGCGATGAACGGCCTGCACGTCCCGGCCGACGCGCTGGTCCAGGTGTGCGACCTGGAGACCGGCGAGGCCATCTACGACGAGCGCGAGGGCCAGGTCGTCGTCACGGTCTTCTCGTCGGCGTACCCGCTGGTCCGGTTCGGAACCGGCGACCTGTCCGCGTGGGCGGCGGGGGAGTGCACCTGTGACGAGCCGACCCCGCGGCTGCGCGGCTGGCTCGGCCGGGTCGGCGAGGCGGTGAAGGTTCGCGGCCTGTTCCTCTACCCCCGTCAGGTCACCCGGCTGATGGACGGGATGAGCGAGGTCGCCGACTACCGCTTCGTCATCGACCGGGTCGACCACCGTGACGTCCTCCGCTGTGAGGTCGTCCCCGCCGCCGGTGCCGACCTCGCCCAGCTCGCCGCCACCGTGCGGGAGCGGACCCGCTCCGTCCTGCGGCTCGGCGTCGAGGTCACGCTCGCCGACGCCGTGGGGGACGGTGGCCCCATCGCCGACGTGCGCGTCTGGGACTGATCAGGAGGCGGGGAGCGCGGCCACGGCGTCCGCGTCGAGCGGATCGACGCGGGTCAGGCCTGGCACGCTGTCGAACCCGTGGTCGTTCGAGATGATCGTCGAGATGCCGGCTGCGCGACAGGTCGCGACGATCACCCGGTCGTTCGAGCCCAGCTTCGGTACGTCGATCGTGAGGACCCGGGTCGAAATAGCGTTGTCGTTTGGGCGGTGTTCGCCCTTGTGGCCAGGGTTCGTCACGTATGCGTGACGAATCCTGGCCATATGACGATTCCTGGCCGCAGCGCTGACATGCGTCACGCACGGTCGGAATGGGCTGCTCACGATGACGCTGGGTCTGCTGCAGGCGGACGCGGCGGGGTCACTGCGACCAGCGGCCGGCACGCGCTCGAGGCGTGCGGCGCCGGCGCGCCGCGTCACTGCACAGCGGGAAAACAGCAACGTTATTTATGCCTATGCCCAAGCTCTGAGTGCGTCGCGGATGATGTCGTCGGTCACGTCGAGCAACGGCGTGAATAGCTGGTAGAAGCGCTCGGCGGCGCCGTGAAGTCCCGGTGGCCGCCCGCGCAGCTCCAGATGTCAGCGCTCCTCGATGACGTTCACGGCAGTGCGGGCCTTGAGGCGCCCGGCTGCGACCGCTGCGAGGAGTTCAAGGCAGCGCTCCCGCCGTGGGTCCTCTGTCGTCGCGTAGACGAGCGGGTTCGCGCAGGTCGGGCATGCCCCGCAGGATCTCTTCGGTGTGCGGCTCGTCGATCAGCTCTTTGAGCTCATCGGGTGGGATGAACGGCACTTTGAGCGAGGCGATGTGCTCGACCGCCGCCATCCGCTCCTCGCGCGTGACGGTGACGGTCGGGTAGCGGGCGTCGATCGCCTCACGGATGAGCGCCGAGACCGACTTGCCGGTCGTCTGCGCCTCGTGCTCCAGGCGTCGTCGCTGTTCCGGTGAGAGCAGGATCTGCATGCGCTCACCGTGCATACCGACAGCATATGTACCCGTGGGTTATCCACAGGCTTGCCCCCGGGGTTGGCGCTGTGTGCTGGAAGGCCACGTTGGTCAGCGCATTGCCCTGGCTGCGCGAGCGCCAGATTGCAGGGGGAGCGGCAGGTCGTGGCAATGCTCGGGCGCTGGCACGAACCGGTGCTCGGCCGGGTCGAAGAGCAGCATGCGGGCGGTGCCGATATCGAAGTACAGCCCGACGAGGTCCAACTGACCTTGGCGTATTGCCGCATCGACCAACGGATGGGTGCGCAGGTTGTCCAGCTGCTGGACGACGTTCACCATGGCGAGCTGGTCCAACTCGCTGCGACCCTCCTCTGCAGCCGCGACTGCGACCGGGTCACCGTCGCGCCAGCGGTGCAGGCTGGATCGAGCGATCCGCAGCCAGCGTCCCAACGACCCGTCCTCGTAGTCGGTCCGGGACAGCAACGCCTGCATCGCCCCGCACCCGGAGTGCCCGCACACCAGGATCGCCGACACCTTGAGCACCCCGACGGTGTACTCCAGCGCTGCGGCCACTGACACATCCGAGACGTCCAGGAGATCTCTTGGCGGGTCGGCACCGCCGTGCCGCGGCACCAGGTTGCCGATGTTGCGCACGGTGAACAGGTCTCCGGGGCCGCTGCTGGTCAGCAGGTTGGGGACCACCCTGGAGTCGCCGCAGGTCAGGAAGAGGCCGGACGGGTGTTGGTGATCGGCCATCCCGGCAAGGAACGGCGCGACGAGCGGCGCGCAGCGGCGGTGGTACTCGCGCAGCCCGGCCAGCACCGGGGCAAGGTTTCCCTCGCCGGCCGTGTGCTCGCCAGATGCCTCCTGCCAGTGCGACCAGGGGCTGAACCACCGGGGCAGATGGCGGTGCGTCGCACGGCTCCGTCTGGTCCGACGCTCCCGCGCCGTGCCGCGGTCGGCGAGCCCCTCCGGTCCGACCTCGTCGACCACGACGGTGCCGCCGTCCGCCTGGTGCCGGTCCTGCCAGGCATGCAGGTGCTCATAGGCCGCGTGGTCGAGGTAGTCCACCACCAGCTCCACTACCACGTGGCTGCCGGCGGGGATCTGGTGGAGGACCTGGGAGAGGCGCGGGACGCTGAGAAAGCAGAGGCGCCCCTCCACCACCACGCGCCACCGGCCGGCGCGGGCCGCAGTGGCCGGCTCGAGCTCCTCTGCGTGCACCGTAGACCACAGCACCCGACGCAGCGCCAACGCCAGGGCCAGCACCAGGCCCATGAGCACGCCCTCGAGCAGGTTCCGGGTCACCACCCCGACCACGGTGATCGCGTAGATCGGCAGCTCGCCGTGGCTGCGCAGCGAACGCAGGTGGGCGATGTCCACCAGCCGCACGCCCACCACCACGAGCAGGCCAGCCAACGCCGCCAACGGAATGCGCTCCACCAACCCGACGAGCAGCACCGAGAACACCACCACCCATAGCCCGTGCAGCACGGCCGAAGCGCGGGTGCGGGCGCCCGCGGACACGTTGGCCGAGCCGCGCACGATCACCCCCGTCACCGGCAGACCCCCCAGCAGGCCCGAGGTCATGTTGGCCGCACCCTGGGCGAGCAGCTCGCGATCCAGGTTGGACCGTGGACCGGAATGCATCTTGTCGACCGCGACCGCGGACAGCAGGCTCTCCACGCTGGCGATCAGCGCCACGGTGAGCAAGGCGAGGGCAAACCCGGCCCAGTCCCCGCGGGGTAACGCCGGAAGCATCAGCGAGTCGATGAACGAGCTGGGCAGCTCGACGCGTTGCACATCCAGTCCCAGCACCACGGACGCAACGGTCACCAGCCCCACCGCCACCAGCGGGCCGGGAACACGCGCCAGCCGACCACGCAGCCGAGGCCACAACAGCATCACGGCCGCCACCGACAGGCCGGCCACGACGGCCGGCCCGTGCCCCGACACCAGCTGGCCGGGCAGCTCGCGCAGGTTGTCCAACGCTCCGCTGCTCGGCGTCCCTCCCAGCACCACGTGGAGCTGGCTCAGCACGATGGTGATGCCGATCCCGGCCAGCATCCCGTGCACCACCGCTGGCGAGATCGCCAGCGCCGCCCTGGAGAACCGGCTCATCCCCAGCCACAGCTGCACGACCCCTGCAGCCGCGGTGATCGCGCAGGTCATCGCCCAGCCGTAATTGGCCACGAGCTCGGCCACCACCACCGTCAGACCGGCCGCCGGCCCGCTGACCTGCAGCGCCGAACCACCGAGCGCCCCAGCCACCACACCGCCGACCGCCGCTGCGATCAGCCCCGCCATCACCGGCGCCCCTGAGGCGACCGCGATCCCCAGCGACAGCGGCACCGCGATCAGGAACACTGTCAGCGACGCCGGCACGTCGTGCCGGATGACGCCCTTGGGCGAGAAACTGGTCCCCCGTACCCGTATTGCGTCAGCTTGCATTGACATTCCACCTCCGGTGCGTTTTCACGTCGTCGTGAACCAACCCCCGTCCACGCGGGCTGGTCAATGTCGCAGCAGATCCCGTCCGGACAGGTTCCGGGGAGAAAGACATCTCTGGCGAACGCTTTGCAGAGCTATTCGGAACAGAACGACCACTGTACTGCTTCTTCCACACTTCTCGGGTTAATATTCTCCACTGCGACGGCTGAGCGTCTGCGTCGACCTCGCGCTCTTCGGGTGGAACGCACGCCATTTTCCGCACCGGCGCTGTTGTTCTGGGGAAGGACGGGTTCTTTCTCCGTTTACTGCACATATACCCCGCATGTGCGGGTTGGTTATTTACAGACGTGACATAGCTGGCGCTGCATGATGGTCAGGGATGCGCCCGAGGTGAGGAGACGCAGTCGATGGACTACCCGCATCTGCTCGTGAAGGTGGAGGGCGCCGCCGCGCGGCTGACGCTCAACCGGCCGGAGCGCCGCAACGCCCTGAGCCTCGCGCTGATGAGGGAGGTCATCGACGCCCTGCAGACGCTGTCGAAGGCGCCCGACGTCCGCGCGGTCGTGATCGACGGCGCGGGCCCCGTGTTCTCGGCCGGGCACGACCTGCGCGAGCTGGTGGACCGCGACCTGGGCTTTTACACGGAGCTGTTCGAGGTCTGCACGGTGATGACGGAGACGATCCACCGCATCCCGCAGCCGGTGATCGCCAAGGTGCACGGCGTGGCGACCGCAGCGGGCTGCCAGCTCGTGGCGGCCTGCGACCTCGCCGTCGCCGAGCTGGCCGCCCGGTTCGCGACCCCGGGCGTGAAGATCGGGCTGTTCTGCTCCACTCCGATGGTGCCGATCTGCCGGGCGGTGGGCCGCAAGCGGGCGATGGAGATGCTGCTGACCGGCCAGATGATCGACGCCGCGACCGCGGCCGACTGGGGGTTGATCAACCGCGCCGTGCCGGCCGAGGAGCTCGACGCGGCGGTGGGCAGCCTGGTCGACGCGATCGCCGCGTCGAGCCCGCTGACGGTCGGGGTCGGCAAGGCGGCGTTCTACGCTCAGGTCGAGCTCGACGAGCGCAGCGCCTATGACCACACCAAGGTCGTGATGGCCGCTAACGCGCTGGCCGCCGACGCGCAGGAGGGCATCTGCGCCTTCCTCGGCAAGCGCGAGCCCGAGTGGACCGGGCGGTGAGCAGATGAGGGTGCACGAGCTTGCCGCGCGGGGCTTCGACCAAGCCAGCGCCGCGTATGAGCGGGGCCGGCCGTCGTACCCGCGGGAGGCGGTCGACCTGCTCTGCGCCGAGCTGGGGATCGGCCCGGACCGGGATGTGCTCGACCTGGCTGCCGGCACCGGCAAGCTGACCCGGTTGCTCGTCCCGTCGGGCGCGCGGCTCGTTGCCGTGGAGCCGGTCGCGGGAATGCGCAGGGTGCTCGCCGAGGTCCTGCCGGACCTGCTCGTCCTGGACGGGACCGCCGAGGCGCTCCCGCTCGGCGACGCGAGCATCGACGCGGTCGTGGTCGCGCAGGCGTTCCACTGGTTCGACGGGCCAAGGGCGCTCGCCGAGATCGCCCGCGTGCTGCGCCCGGGCGGCGGGCTGGGGCTGGTCTGGAACGATCGCGACGAGTCGGTCGGCTGGGCCGCCGAGCTGTCCGTGCTGTTCAACCGCCACGCGGGCGACGCGCCCTGCTACCGGCAGCGGGCGTGGCGTGCGGCGTTCGACGGCGCCCACGACTTTGGGCCGCTCCAGGAGCGATGCTTCGCTTACGAGCAGGTCGGCACAGTCGTGACGATGCGGGACCGGTGCTCCTCGATCAGCTTCATCGCTTGCCTGCCCGACGTCGAGCGTGAAGCGTTTCTCGACGAGGTCGCCGCCCTGCTCGCCGCCAACGCCGACGCCGACGGCCGGGTCACGATGCCTTACCGCACCGACATCTTCTGGGCCCTCAGCAGGAGGTGAGCGTGGAGGCGCTCGTCGAGCTTGCGTACGCACGCCAGGCCGGCCCACGGCTCGGGGAACTGGTCGCGTACGCCGCGGATGCGCTCGACGCCCATCGCGGAGCCCGCCC
>JBOGEB010000090.1:0-15897 GCA_050743125.1 Egibacteraceae bacterium | reverse complement strand
GCGAAGATGACGATATCTTCGACGTGGAAGGAGTTCGCATGGCGCGGACCGTGATCGACCTCGACGAGGCCGCATGGCGAGCGGCGGCTGAGGAGTTGGGCACCACGACGAAGGTTGAAACGGTGAACAAGGCGCTCAGGCTGATCGCAGCCCGCCGGAAGCGGCTCGCGTTTCTCGAGCACTTGGACACGCTGGCCGCCGATCTCAGCGACGACGAGGTGATGCGCGGCGCCTGGCGCTGAGCGTGCTGTATCTCGCCGACAAGTCCGCCTACGAGCGGCGCCGCCATTCCGAACGAGCTCGCACCGCCTTCGTCGAGCTGGCCAGCACGGGCACCCTGGCGACCTGCGAGATCGTCGCGCTGGAGGTGCTGTACTCCGCGCGCAACCTCGCCGACTATGAACAGTTGCGCGCAGATCTGGACAGCCTCGAATGGCTGGAGACCACCAACACTGCCCGACGCCGTGCGCTGACCGTTCAACACGACCTCGCCAAGCGGGGCCAGCACCGGCTTCCGCTGCCGGATTTGATCATCGCCGCAACCGCCGAGCAGTACGGCGCCGCGGTGCTGCACTACGACAAGGACTACGACCTGATCGCCGCGGTGACCGGACAGCCGGTCGTGTGGGTGGCGCCTCGCGAGGGCTGACCGTGTGTGCTGGATGTCGGCGGTGCACCGCCGACATCCAACACAAAGAACTTCTGCGACGGGCCGCTACGCTGCCCCGTCGAGGCCGAGCAGCTCGCGTACGCGGGCGGACCAGGCCGTGTCGTCCAGGCGGGCGCGCTCGGCGAGCAGCCAGGCGGCGTCCTGGCCGACCGGCACGCGCAGCGGGCTGTCGGCGGCCTCGATCGCGTCGGCGATCGTTGCCGCGACCTGCTCAGGCGCGGCCCGCCAGGACTGGTGGGCCGCGAAGCCGGCCCGCTGGGCGCGGTCCAGCTCGGCGTAGGGTGGACAGACGTAGCGGGGCTGGGCCTGGTACACGTCGGTGGCGACCGAGCCCAGCTGCAGCACGAGCACGCGGATCCCGAACGGCGCGACCCTTCACCGCCAGCGCCTCGCTGAGCGCCTCCAGCGCGTGCTTGCCGCGTGCAGCCCGTTCATCGGGAACACCGCCTTGCCGGCCACCGAGGACACGTTCACGACCGTGCCGCCGCCGCGCTCGCGCATCCCGGGCAGGAAGGCCTTGATCAGGCGCAAAGGGCCGACGACGTTCGTGTCGAACAGCTCAGCGCCACGTCGGCGGGGGTATCCTCGACCGGGGCGGCGACGCTGACGGCCGCGTTGTTCACGAGCACGTCGACCGGCCCTGCCGCGACCGCCGCCGCAGCCACCGACGCGTCCGAACCCTGAACCTGATCAACCTCGCCCTGCTGCTGTCCGCAGTCTGGGCGACGGTGTTCAAGCCGACCGTTTGACCTGACCGTTTGACCTAGAGAAAGGAGCCTTGAGATGACCGCAACCATGACCACGCGCCGCCACGGCTCCACCACCGCGATCGGTGTCCTGGCAGCCCTGTACTCGGCGACGTTCTTCGTCGGCGCGCTGCTGCACGCGGGCGTGCGGATCCCGCTGGGGCTCGCCGTGCTCGCAGAGCCGGTGATCGTGCCCGCCGTGATCGTCGAGAGCCTGTGCGGGGTCGGCCTGGCGGTAGCCGCCTACGCCGTGCTCACGCGCAAGACCTGGGCCTGGCTCTTCACGTTTGCCGCGCACGTCTTCGCGCTCGGCGGGGTCCTGCTCGGGATCGCCGCGCTCGCCGCCGGCGGCGGCCCGCACACCGCGCTGAACGACACCTACCACCGCGTGATGGTGATCCTGCTCATAGGCAGCGTGGCCCTGCTCTTGACACCGCTTGGGAAGGCCGCGCTCGGACGCGCCCACCGACGCCCCCACAACGCGTGACCGCCCCGACGGCCTCCGACCGTGGGTACAGGAGGGCCAACTTTCCTTCCCATGAGCGGGAACGTCGCCGCCCAACCGCGTTGCCGGCCCGCGCGACCGCCGCTTTCCTTCGGATCCGCAGGAAGGCATCCCATGCCGCGCGGGCACATGCTCAGTCGGCGCCCCCGCCCCTGACGAGGTACTCCGTCAAGACGACCCAGGTTGTGGTCTTCACGGTCTCGCGCCAGCCATTGACGCGGTCGAGGATCGCGTCGAGGCGGGCGGCGCTGTCGGCGCGGATCCGCACGAGCAGGTCGTACTCGCCGGCGACCGTTTCGACCTCCTGCAGCTCCGGGAGGGCGGCGAGGCGGCGGACGTAGGCGGCGAGATCGGGGGCGCGGACGACGATGCCGACCCGCGCGGCATGGGCGCCGGCGTGCTCGGGCAGGCGCACGTCCGCGTGGTAGCCGCGGATGAGCTCGCGGTCCTCCAGACGGCGTACGCGGGCGAGCACCGCGGTCCGGGACAGCCCGACGCGCCGGCCGAGCTCTGCCATCGTCAGACGGCCGTCGGCGGCGAGCAGGCTCAACAGCGCCCGGTCCAGCTCGTCGATCCTCACGTCCATGAAGCATCCCACCTGCTGTGACGATTCGTCGGCACATTCGCACGCCTCGTCGCCGCGCACAACCGCAGATCGACGGTTGCGAACCGGCCCTTGTCGGACACTGGAGTCGACGCCGTCCGCCCACCGCGGCGCTCCCGCGCCGCTCTGCCAACGAAACGGAGCATGCCGTGGTCCTGCCCAACGCGGTGCATGACACCCTGCGCCGTCATCTCCTGGTCGACGGGTACGAGTTCGTCCTCGACACCGCGCGTAGCTGCGGATCGTGGATCGTCGACGCCCGCGACGGGACGCGCTACCTCGACCTGTTCACGTTCTTCGCCTCTGCCCCGCTCGGCATCAGCCACCCTGCGCTCGCCGACGACGACGCCTTCCGCGCCACCCTCACCGAGGTCGCGCTGAACAAACCGTCGAGCTCCGACGTCTACACGACCCACCTGGCCGAGTTCGTCGAGACGTTCGCGCGGGTGCTCGGCGACCCCGACCTGCCGCACCTGTTCCTGATCGAGGGCGGCACGCTCGCCGTCGAGAACGCGCTGAAGGTGGCCTTCGACTGGAAGCAGCAGCACAACGCGATGCACGGCCGGGACGGGCGCCTCGGCACGAGGGTCCTCCACCTGACGAAGGCGTTCCACGGCCGCAGCGGCTACACCCTGTCGCTCACGAACACCGAGGCCCACAAGATCGCCCGGTTCCCGAAGTTCGACTGGCCGCGCATCGACGCGCCCGTCGTGCGTTTCCCGCTGGACGCCCACCAGACCGAGGTCGAGGCCGCCGAGGCCCGTGCCCTGGACCAGGCCCGCGCCGCGTTCGCCACGCACCCGGACGACATCGCCTGCTTCATCGCCGAGCCGATCCAGGGCGAGGGCGGCGACAACCACCTGCGGGCCGAGTTCCTCCAGGCGATGCAGTGGCTGTGCCGCGCGCACGACGCGCTGTTCGTCGTCGATGAGGTCCAGACCGGCTGCGGCGCGACCGGCGCCGCCTGGGCGTACCAGCAGCTCGGCCTCCACCCGGACATCGTCGCGTTCGGCAAGAAGCTCCAGGTGTGCGGGATCATGGCCGGCGGCCGCGTGGACGAGGTGGCAGGCCACGCGCTTGCCGTCTCCTCACGGCTCAACTCGACGTGGGGTGGCAACCTGACGGACATGGTCCGCGCGCGACGGTTCCTCGAGGTGATCGAGGCTGAGGGGTTGATCGACCGTGCCGCCACGCTCGGCAAACGGCTGCTCTGCGGGCTCGAAGGGCTCGCCGAGGTGTGCCCTTCGCTGGTTGACAACGTCCGCGGGCGCGGGCTGCTCTGCGCGTTCGACCTGGCAAGCGGCGCTCTGCGGGACGAGTTCGTCACCCGCCTGCGCCGCGAGGAGCACGTCGTCGTGCTGGCCGGCGGCGAGCGGGCGGTGCGGCTGCGCCCGGCCCTCGTGATCAGCGAAGAGGAGATCGAGCTGGCCGTGGCGGCGATGGACCGTGTGCTCGGGAGACTGACGCGATGACCAGGCAGATCGGCTCGATCGTCGGCGGCCAGCGGCGCACCGACGCGCCGGGTGGCCGGCTGGCCTCGATCAACCCCGCCCGCACCGACGAGGTCGTCGCCGAGGCCCTGCTCGGCGACGCCGGCACGTTCGTCGACGCCTGTCGCGCCACCCGGGCGGCCCAGGCCGGGTGGGCCGCGACGCCCGCGCCGGTCCGTGGCCGCGCGATCCAGCAGATCGGCCGCCTGGTCGAGGCGAACGCCGAGGCGCTCGCCCGGCTCGTGACCCGCGAGATCGGCAAGCCGCTCGCTGAGGCCCGAGGCGAGGTCCAGGAGGTCGTCGACACCTGCAGCTTCTTCCTCGGCGAGGGGCGGCGGCTGTACGGCCAGACGGTGCCGAGCGAGATGCCCGACAAGCAGCTGTTCACGTTCCGCGCCCCGGTCGGGGTGGCGGCGGTCGTCACCGCCGGCAACTTCCCCGTCGCCGTGCCGGCCTGGTACCTCGTGCCCGCGCTGCTCTGCGGCAACGCGGTGGTCTGGAAGCCGGCCGAGTACACGCCCGCCTGCGCCGAGGCGCTCGTCGAGCTGCTCGCCCACGCCGGCCTGCCCGCTGGGCTGTGCAACCTCGTGCTCGCCGACGGGCCGACGACCTTCGACGGGCTGTCCCGCGCGCTTGAGGCCGGCCTGGTCGACAAGGTCGGGTTCACGGGCTCGTCGGAGGTCGGGCGGCGCATCGGCGAGCTGTGCGGCCGGCACCTGCAGAGCCCTTGCCTGGAGCTCGGCGGCAAGAACCCGCTGGTCGTCATGCCCGACGCCGACCTCGACCTCGCGGTCGAAGGCGCGCTGTTCAGCGGTTTCGGCACCGCGGGGCAGCGCTGCACGTCGCTCGGCACGGTGATCGTCCACGACGCGGTGCACGATGTGTTCGTCGCTCGCTTCGACGCCGCCACCCGGGCGGCGCGGATCGGTGACCCGACGCGGGACGTGCTCTACGGGCCGATGCTGACGCAACGGTTCTGTGACCGGTTCCTCGGCTGGCTCGACCTCGTCGAGGGCCACCACACGCTGCACGGGTCGACCGGCGTCGGGCGGATCACGCGCGACAACCCGCGCAAGGGCTTCGTCGGTGACCCCGAGGCCGGCCTGTACTGCCACCCGACGATCATCGACGGCGTCACCGCCAAGGACGAGCTGTACCGCACGGAGACGTTCGGCCCGATCGTCGGGGTCGCCCGGTTCGCTGGCTTCGACGAGGCCGTCGAGCTGGCCAACGGCCACGGCTACGGGCTGTCGTCGGCGATCTACACCAACTCGCCGGTGCATGCGTTCCGTTTCCGCGAGCGCGTCAGCGCCGGCATGGTCAGCGTGAACAACTCGACCTCCGGTGCGGAGGCGCACCTGCCGTTCGGCGGCAACGGCAAGTCCGGCAACGGCAGCCGCCAGTCGGGCATGTGGGTCCTCGACCAGTTCACCCGCTGGCAGGCGCTGAACTGGGACTACGCCGGCAAGCTCCAGAAGGCCCAGATGGACGTCGCCGACGTGCCCGCCGACCTCGACTTTCGGCTGCCGGAGTAATTCACGCCCTTACCCGGACGGCAGGTTCGGGCACGTTCGGGCGTACGGCCGGCCGTCGCCGAGGAACTCGTTCCACTCGTCTTGGGTGAGGTTGCGCTTGGCCAGCGTGCAGGCGTGGTCGGTCCACGCGTCGATGCTGAGCGGCCACAGCCGCACGGTCCTGTCGGTGCTGGCGGCGGCGATCGTTTTGCCGTCGGGGCTGAACGCCACCCCTGGGACCGGGCCGATAGAGCCGGTGAGGGGCTGGCCGATAGAGCCGGTGAGGGGCTGGCCGATGGGCTGGCCGGTGCGCGCGTTCCACCGTTCCACCGTCCCGTCCTCACCAGCGGCGACGATCATCGCGCCATCGGAGCTGAACGTCACCCTCACCACCTTGTCGGTGTGGCCGGTAAGCGGTTGGCCGATGGGCTTGCCGGTGCGAGCGTCCCACCGCCGCACGGTCCCATCGGCGCTGGCGGAAGCGATCATGGCGCTGTCGGGGCTGAACGCCACCCCTAAGACCCAGTTGGTGTGGCCGGTCAGGGGCTGGCCTAGCGGGGCACCGGTGGTGGCGTTCCACCGCCGCACTTCGTTGTCCTCGCTAGCGGAGGCGATCATGGTGCCGTCGGGGCTGAACGCCACCCCCACGACCCAGTCAGTGTGTCCGGTCAGGGGCCGGCCGATGGGTGCGCCGGTACGGGCGTTCCACCGCCGCACCGTGCTGTCCTCGCCAGCGGAGGCGATCATGGCGCTGTCGGGGCTGAACGCCACCCCCATGACCCAGTTGGTGTGCCCGGTCAGGGGCTGGCCGATGGGCTTGCCCGTGCGCACGTCCCACCGTCGCACGGTTCGGTCACGGCTGGCGGCGGCGATCATGGTGCCGTCGGGGCTGAACGCCACCGCCTCGACTCCCTCGGTGTGGCCGGTGAGGGGCTGACCGATGGGCCTGCCGGTGACGGCGTCCCAAAGACGCACCGTGTGATCCCCGCTGGCGGAGGCGATGGTGGTGCCGTCGGGGCTGAACGCCACTGCCTCGACCGACTCGATGTGTCCGGTCAAGTGCGGGCCGATGGGCTTGCCGGTGACGATGGTCCACCGCCGTACCGTCCGGTCCCAACTGGCGGAGGCGATCATGGCGCCGTCTGGGCTGAACGCCACTCCCAAAACCGCGTCGGTGTGCCCGATCAAGGGCTGGCCGATGGGTTGGCCGGTCTGGGCGTCCCACAGTCGCACCGTCTGGTCCAGGCTGGCGGAGGCGATGGTTTTGCTGTCTGGGCTGAAGGCCACCCCCTCGACTTGGTCGGTGTGCTCGGTGAGTGGCTGGCCGATGGGGGCGCCGATGCGGGCGTCCCAGCGTCGCACCGTGTGGTCTTCGCTGCCGGAGGCGATCATGGTGCCGTCGGGGCTGAAGGCCACCGCCTCGACCTGGTCGGTGTGGCCGGTGAGTGGCTGGCCGATGGGGGCGCCGATGCGGGCGTCCCAGCGTCGCACGGTGCCGTCTTCGCTGCCGGAGGCGATCATGGTGCCGTCGGGGCTGAAGGCCACCGCCTCGACCTGGTCGGTGTGGCCGGTCAGCGGTGGGCCGATGGGTTGGCCCGTGCGGGCGTCCCACCGTCGCACCGTCCGGTCGATGCTGGCGGTGGCGATCATGGCGCTGTCGGGGCTGAAGGCCACCGCCTCGACCTGGTCGGCATGGCCGGTGAGCGGTGGGCCGATGGGTTGGCCCGTGCGGGCGTCCCACCGTCGCACGGTGCCGTCTTCGCTGCCGGAGGCGATCATGGTGCCGTCGGGGCTGAAGGCCACTCCCCGGACGGCGTCGGTGTGACCGGTGAGCGGCTGGCCGATTGGCGTGCCGGTGCGCGCGTCCCATCGTCGCACCGTTTGGTCAACGCTGGCGGAGACGATCGTGGCGCCGTCGGGGCTGAGCGCGACCTGATAGACCCCGCTGGTGTGGCCGATGAGCGCAACGACGTTGTGCCGCGGCTCCAATACCCCCTGCAACAGCGTGGCGCGTGCCTCGTCCGTCGGGTGCAGGCGCAGGCTCTCGAGGCTGAGCAGCAGCGACAAGGGCTGCTGGTCGGCGTTCGCTGCCGCCTGGCCAGCCAACTGCCGAGCGGTCGCCAGCTCGCCTCGTTGCCGAGCGGTCCGCCACTGCCACCCCGCCACGGCCAACAGCACGACGAGAATGCCGCTCAGCGCACGCAGCCGGCGAATGCGTCGTCGGTCGCGTTCGCGCTCGCGCCGCTGAAGCTGCCGGCTGGCCTCGACGAATGCGCCGACGTCGGCGAGCAGCTCTCCTGAGCGTTGAGCGGTCCAGTCCTCGGCTTCGGTGAGTTGCCGGCCACGCAACAGCAGGCCCTCGTCTCCGTCGCGGCTTTCGTGAGACACGCTGGAGAACCATCCGGCAGCCTGATGTTCGATGCGCTGCCGCCAGCTCAGAAATTTCTGGTCGTCCGCCAACCATTGGCGGAGCAGCCCCCACTCCCGCAGCAGCGCCTCGTGGATCAGCTCGACGGTCTCCCGGCCGTCGTCCTGGCGGCTGGTCACCAGCAGCCTTGCAGCTGCCAGGTGTTGCACGACCTCGCGGACGGCGTCGGCCTGCTCCGGGCGTGGCCACAGCTCGACGATGGTCCGCCGCCGACGGCTGTGCGGCACGCCCTCGGCCTCCACGCCCAGGTGCACCAACGCGGTGACCACCCTTCTGGCTACGGGGCGCAGCTTGTCTTCAAGCTCCTCAAATGCCCGGTCGCACCACCGGGCAAGCCCGCCGGTCACCTTGCCGATCTGGTCATAGGCCTCGTGAGTCAGCCTGCCGTCGGCTCGCCGCTCCCACAGCTGCGTCAGCGCGAACTCCAGCAACGGCAGCACGGTGCTGCGCGCACCCTGGCCCTCGCTGATCGATCCGGAGGCGGTGATGGCATCGGCGACGATCCGGTCGACCAGCCCTGCTTCGAAGCCCAGCCCCACCGTGCGTGCTGGCTGCTCCACGATGGCTGCAAGCTCGTGCGCTTCCAGCAGCGCTGGCACGTTGACGAGATTTCGCTCGACCCAGCCCATCAGCTGGGGGGCGGACTCGGCCAGCGGTGCGTAGAAGTCGTCGCGCATCACGAGCAGCACCGTCAGCGGCTGCGCCTGCTCCAGCGCAGTATGGAGCGCCTCCGCGAGCGCGCTGCGCACGGCTTCCGGAGCGGCCACGAGCAGCTCCTCGAACTGGTCGAGCACGAGCACCAACCGCTCCCGTTCAGGGTGCGCCGCCTGCCGCTGGCGCACTGCGGCGGCCAAGTCCTGTGCGAGCGGCAAGCCGTTGCGCCCAAGCTGGCCGAAGGGATCGTTGCCCGGACGGGCGACGATGACGTCCCAGCGGCCACTGCCCGCCAGCTCGTCCCGTCGCAGCCGGGGCAGCACTCCTGCCTGTACGAGTGACGACTTGCCGCAGCCAGACGGACCCAGCACGGCCAGAAAGCGAAGATCGTTCTCGAGACCGCCCACTACGGCCTTGACCGCGCGCTCGCGGCCGTAGAAAAACTCTTCGTCGTCCTCGCGAAACGTGTCGAGGCTGCGGTACGGGCACACCGCAGACACCGTGAGCTCCGCACAGACGGCCCGCAGCGTCTCGGTCGGGATGACAAACGCGGTGCGGTCGAGGCGACCGTACTTGTCCGGGCGAGTAATGGCGGTGACCATCCCGATCACCCGGCGAGCGGTCTCGTCGAACACCGGCCCGCCGCTGAACCCTCGGGTGACCTCACTGGCGTCGGTGACCTGCAACAGCTCCGACCCGTTGTCGAAAATTTGATCGACGAGCCGCCCAGACCCGTACATGCCCCCGCCAGGCCCAGATGCCGGGTAGCCAAACGTGGAAAAGGGGTGCCCTTGTGTGCCCGCAGACAGTCCCAGCGCCAACGGGCGGACGCCTGCAGGCAGCGTCCCCTCGACCCGCAGGAAGGCGACGTCCCCGTGGTCGCGGTCCCGCCAGTACGCCGGCTCGATTCGCGCTTGCCGCGCTTCCCCGGTCGCCTGGAAGACCACGGTGACCGCGGTCGTCGGCGGTGCGCCGTGTTGCGGGGAGCCACCGTCGGACACCACGTGTGCGCAGGTGACGATCAGCCCGTCGGCGGTGACGACGAAGCCCGCCCCTGTGCCCACGCGAACCACGCCATCGGTGAGCTGTGGTTGCTCATCGTCCCGCCCATCTGCGCGTGACCTTGAAGTTCGCCTCGCCGCGCTGGTCCTCGAGATGATCACCCCCGCCTCCAAGCAGCCCGCGCCACGCTGTCACCCGCGTCGTCCACCTGCACCATGACGGACCCGTCATCGGCGCGCGGAACCTCGATAAGCCCCGTCAAGCGACGCCCTCCTACCCACCACGGTGCCCCCAGCGTACTGACCTGCGGCGCCGCTATGTGGGTTCACCTCTTCACGCCGCGCCCGCAGCGCGGTAGCGTCGAGAGGCCCATCGGTGCGAGGAATGGAGCAGAGATGGAGTTTTCAGTCGGCGACGTCATCGAGATCAACAGCCGCAAGACCGGCCAGCCGGTCCGGCGCGGGAGGATCACCGAGGTGGTGAACCCGACCCGCCCTCAGCTGCGGGTCCAGTGGGAGGACGCGCGCGAGTCGCTCCTCTACCCGTCCGGCGGCATCGTCCGCGTGATAGGGAGGCAGGACCAGTAACTCCCGACGTGCGCTTCCGGCAAGATGCGGCCTGAAGCGCACAGCTAACCGGACGACAGGTGCCGCTCATGCCTGCCGGGTCCCCCCGGCTTCAAGCGCCTCGATCCGGGCGCGGTTCTCGAGCGCGTGGTCGTACGTGTGGGTTGCGAAGTCCACGATCAGCTCGAGCGTGTCGGCGATCTCGGCGAGGCCGGGGTCGACGCGCGCCTCGACGTCCTCAGGACCACGAACTCCGGGCCTTTAGAAGCCGTCGATCCCGACCTGATAGGCGCGGAACAGCAGACCGAACATGACCAGGCCCACGAGCGCGAAGATCGTGTACGGGTTCCGCCGGCCGTCTTGCGTCCCCTTTCGGGCCATGAAGTGCGCCACGCCCAAGACCACGACAGGCGAGAACACCGCGTAGAGCAGATGGAGCAGCAGCGCCTTCGGTCCCGCGTTGGCGCGTCCCGGCCGGCCTCCCATGAGGAGCAGCACCAGCCCGACCAGCCACTGCACCGCCAGCAGCATCTGGGCGACCGACACCACCCGCCAGAACTTGGGGGTCTCCTCGTACTTCATGAAGCGCAGAGCAAGCGACCAGAGGCCGATGACCGCCCAGATGCCGATGAGCGCGAAAGCGATCTCGGAGCCGTGGATTCTGGTCAAAAAGCTCATGGCCGCGCAGCCTAACCCATCCCGCAGTGCCCGAGGCGTACCCTGACCGTTCCATGATCACCGTCTCCAACGCCTTGGTCGCGCATGGCGCCCGCGTCCTGTTCAAGGACGTCACCCTGCGGGTCGGCCCGGGGGTGCGCATCGGCTTGGTCGGCGCGAACGGGGCGGGCAAGACGACCCTGCTCGAGCTGATCGCGGGCGAGCGGCGGCCCGACGCGGGTGAGGTCGTCCGCCGGCGCGACGTGGCCGTCGGCACGCTGCGCCAAGAGGTCGCGGAGCGGGCCGGCCGCACCGTGCTGGAGGAGGTGCTCGCCGCCGGGCCGGTGGCCGCGCTGAAGGAGCGGATGGGGATCCTCGCCACCGAGGTCGCCGAGGCGCCGTCCGGTCCCGAGCAGGACGTCTTGCTCGCCGAGTACGGGCGGCTGCAGGACCGGTTTGAGCACCTCGGCGGCTACGGGATCGAGGCCGAGGCGCGCCGCATCCTCGCCGGGCTCGGGTTCGCGGAGACCGAGTTCGATCGGGGGCTCCGTGAGCTGTCCGGAGGCTGGATGATGCGCGTCGCGCTCGCCCGGCTGCTGTTCGCCGGGCCGGACGTGCTCCTGCTCGACGAGCCGACGAACCACCTCGACCTGGACAGCATCCGGTGGCTGGAGGGGTTCCTCGCCACCTACGACGGGGCGGTCGTGGTCGCCAGCCACGACCGCGACTTCGTCAACGCGGTCGCCAACCGAGTCGTCGAGATCGTCCACGGCACCGCCACCGAGTACGTCGGCGACTACGAGGCGTTTGTCGCTCAGCGCCAGCTGCGGGCCGAGCAGCTGCTCGCCGCCGCCAAGCAGCAGGGCCGCGAGATTGCGAAAACGCAAGCGTTCATCGAGCGTTTCCGCTACAAGGCGACCAAGGCCCGCCAGGTCCAGAGCCGGATCCACCAGCTCGACCGCATGGAGCGGGTCCAGGTGGCGAAGCCGGATCCCAAGAGCATCCGGTTCAGGTTCCCCCCGCCGCCGCGTTCGGGCCGGGACGTCGTGACGCTGACCGGGGTGCGCAAAGCCTACGGCGATCGGGTCATCTACGACGGGCTCGACCTCGTCCTGGAGCGGGGCAAGAAGGTCGCGCTCGTCGGCCCGAACGGTGCGGGCAAGACCACCCTGCTCAGAATCCTTGCCGGGCTCCTGCCGGTCGACGCCGGCTCCCGCCAGCTCGGCCACAACGTCGAGGTCGCCTACTACGCCCAACATCAGGTCGACGCGCTCAACCTGGACCGGACGGTGCTCCAGGAGCTGGCGTCGGCCGTCGACACGTCCGAGGTCAACCCGCGTAACCTGCTCGGCGCGTTCCGTTTTTCCGGCGACGACGTCGACAAACGTGTCGGGGTGCTTTCGGGCGGCGAGCGCGCGCGGCTCGCGCTGGCGAAGCTCCTCGCCCGGCCGGTCAACCTGCTCTGCATGGACGAGCCGACGAACCACCTCGACATGACGAGCCGGGACGTGCTCGAGGACGCGCTCGTCGCCTACCCGGGCACCGTCGTGCTCATCACCCACGACCGTCACCTCATCCGTTCGGTCGCCGACACGATCGTCGTGGTCGGCGGGGGTGCCGCCAGGCTGTACGCCGGCGACTTCGAGTACTACGCGGAGCGGACCGGCCTCGACCTCGACCAGGCGGCGCCCGAGGGCTCGGACACCGCAGACGGTGACTCGCCCGCCCGCCGGGGTGAGGACGATGGCGCAGGGGCCGGCGCAGGGCGGGGATCCAAGTCAGAGCGCAAGCGCGCCGAGGCCGAGCGCCGCAACCGCCTCCACCGCCAGACGAAGGACCTGCGCGCGGAGCTGGAGCGGGTCGAGGCCGCGCTCATGGCGGCCGAGGCCGAGGTCGCCGACCTCGACCGGGCGCTCGCCGACCCCGAGCTCTACGAGGATCCGCAATCCGTGCGGGAAACCCTGACCCGCCACGGGGCAGCGAAGGACCGCGCAGGCGCGCTGTTCACCCAGTGGGAGCACCTCTACGAGGCGGTCGAGGAGGCCACCACGCGGGCCTGACGGGGGCCTTTGAAATAGGTGTCGAAGCTCCTAAGGGCTGTACCGCGGATTCGCCGACGAAGGCTCACGGGGGCGTCTCAGGACGTGTTTGAGAATCGTGGCCTTGCCCCGTGGGCGAAGCGGAGCGGAGCGCAGTTTCGGCGGCCACAAGCCGTCCGAAACTGCCTCAGATATCACAAAACATACGACGATGACCTGACAAGACTGTCGCGTCGCGTCGGGTGGAGCGACCTAAAAGGCTCTTCGCGAGCGGAACCCGACGCGACGCGACCCCCACAACAGTTTTCAAACACGCTCTCAGGGGCACGGTTGCTGCGCTGCCCGCCATTCCCGTCGTGACAGGCACCAGATTCCGTGCGGCATGGCCGGGAAGTGCGACAGCACCCGCTCCTCGACGAGACGGAACCCGAAGTCGCCTGGCCAGCGCGATCGAGCGGCGGTTCTCCGGCAGGATCATGCTGAACAGCTTCTCTGCTCCCAACTCGCCAAACGCATAGGCGATCGCGCGGGCGCCGGCTTCGGTCGCGTACCCCTTGCCCCAGTGGCTGGGGTGCAAGGTCCACCCCACCTCGATCCCGGGCCAGTCGCACCGCTCGGGATAGTGCAGGCCCGCCCGACCCACGAAGGCGCCGCTGCCCTTCTCCTCCACCGCCCACTGGCCAGTGCCCCGCAGCTCCCACTGCCCGAGCCACAGGGCTATCTCGGTCCAGGCGCGCTCACGACCGACGTCGGCGGGCAGGTGCAGCGACGCTCGGACCTCCTCGGCTTGAAGGACCGCTGTGTAGGCGGGCAGGTCGGACTCCCGAAACGGCCGCAGGACCAGCCGGGTGGGTCGCCAGCGTCGGGCACGCGGACATCCCCGACGCTACCCCGCGCGCCAGCAGGCGGAACAGCGCTCGCTGGCGGTTGCAGCTTTCCTTCGGATGCAGAGGAAAGCGGGACCCGAACTGCCGCCTTGCCGTCTGCCCTGCAGCTTTCCTTCGGATCCGGAGGAAGTCACCATCGAGGCGACAGGACAGAACCACTCCGATACGGCTGCTGGCAGGGGTATGGCGGCGTGTCAGCGGTGCCGAAGCAGCTCAACGCCGGGGAGTCCTTCGAAACCTGTCGGGTCGGCGGTCACCACGGTGCGGCCGGAGGCAACTGCTGTCGCCGCAATGATGAGGTCGTGCGCGCTGCGCGGTCGACCTGACTGGCGAGCGGCGACGAGAAGTTGGGCATGCGCATGGGCGACGCGGACGTCATAGGCGATGATCGGGATGGCGGAGACGACAGCGTCGGCGAAGCCGTGCCTGGCAGCTCGACGCTTTCCAGTCGCCCACTGGACGCCCACCAACAGCTCGGCGACCGTGATCGCGGCGATGGCCGTGTCGTCGTCATCCGCGATCAGGTCGTCCATGCCGCTTGGGTCGCGCTCCGCGTCGATGAGGAAGGTCGTGTCGAGCAGCAGAAGGCTCAGGACCGCTCCTCCACAGTGAGCAGCAGTCGGGTCTCGGCCAGCTCGCGCGCCCAGCCTGGGTCGGGCCGGTGTTCTCTTAGCACGGACTTGACGTCGCCGCCGCGACCATGGTGAGGCGGCTCCAGGTGCGCGACGGCCTTGCCTCTGCGGATGATCGTGAAGCGCTCGCCGCGCTCAACCGCGTCGAGGAGATCAGCGAAGTTGCGAGCTGCCTCGGTGGCACTTACGTCTGCCATGAGATCAGATTATCAGATCTACGAGCACAAGCCACAGTCGCGGCTGCAAATGAAGGTCAGCGAGCGGTGGCGGCCATGAGCACGAACGTCGGATCCTTATGAAACGATCGTTCGGACTGGTCGTAACCGACGGTGGTGTCGGCTTTGGCGTGACGGGTGGCGCGTTGCATCTCCCGCAAGGAGCACGCCCTGCAACAGCCCGATCGTGATGTAGGAGCGCCGCAGCGTGTGCGGGGTGACCCGGCGAGCGATGCCCGCCGTCGCAGCAAGGCGGCGAATGATCGCTGCGGCGTTGTGCCGCTGCATCCGCCGCTGTGCTTGGTTGAGCAGCAGCGGACCGTGCGCACGGCCGGTGATGGCCTGATCGATCGCCTGACAGGTACGCGGGTTGAGCACGATGAGCGCGGGCTTGTCGCCCTTGCCGAGCACCTGCAAGGTGGGTTGGTAGCGTCAGCCACCCAGGTCAGCGATGTCGGCCCCGCAGGCCTCCGACACGCGCAGCCCGTTGAGCGCGAGCAGGCAGATCAAAGCGTAGGGGTCTCCGCCCTGGTCTTCGGCGGCCGCCAGTAGGTCGGTGAGTTCGTTGCGGTCAAGCCAGGGCTGCGGACGGGGATGGCGTGGCGGTCGACGCACGCGTGCCGCCGGGTTGCCCACGACCATCTCCTCGTCCTCCAGCCAGGAAAACCATGAGCTCAGCGTCGAGATGCGCCGGTAGGGCGTCGCATTGGACGGGCAGGGCAGTTGTTTCTCCAGCTCACGAAGGCACAGCTCCATATGCGTGCGGCGAACACCCTTGTAGGGGTGCAGGTCATGTGTGACGCAGAAGCTGAACCAGCAGCGCAGGTCCCGCTGGTAGCTTCTGCGCGTCTGGGCAGACGCGAAGCCGGCGACGAACGCGCCCGCCCACCGCAAAGCTTCTCGCCAGCCCGTGTCCTCTGCTCTCGCCAGGATCTGGTGCAGCTCGTACGACATGATCGCCTCCCTTGTAGTCAAGAGACGATCCAACCTCGACAAGGACCCGAGACCTCGCATCACGCGTCGGGACACCCTCTACCCTCGTGGCGACCGAGTGCCGGGATATCCGATGGCTGAACAGGGCGCCTGGCAGCGTCCGGAAACCGGCAATGGACGCCGTTTCTGGAGAGTGCCTGTACTGCCAAGGATGTTTACCGGGAAGGAGATTGGCACATGGCGCGATAATCGATGATGATTCGCAGCACAATGCCACGGCTTGCTGGCAGAAATAATCTGAATCTCAACATTGCCCTGATGGTGGCGTGACCGGAGCGAAGCCATTACAACAGCA
>JBOGEB010000089.1:0-16068 GCA_050743125.1 Egibacteraceae bacterium | reverse complement strand
GCGTATCTGGATCGTCCGGGGTCGGATGCTTCCCGAGTGGGCGGACACGCAGTGTGTCCGTGCCCTCGACGAGCGGCTGAACGCTCGGGGGAGTTCCCCCGTACCCCCCGTACCCCCCGGACCCCCTGGCCTGGCCATGTGAGCCTCGCCGTCGTGCCCGAGCTTCCCGAGGTCGAGAGCGTCCGCCGTCAGCTCGCGCCGCGTCTGGTGTCGCAGCGCATCGTCGCGGTGCGGGCAGTGCCGCAGGCACGGTTCGCCGATCTGGAGCGGGCTGTGGGCGCCCGCGTCGAGCGGCTGGACCGGCGCGGGAAGTACCTGATCGCGCGCCTGGACCACGATCTCGACCTCGTCATGCACCTGGGGATGACCGGCTCGTTCCGCTTTCGCGGCCAGGGCGGATGGGTGCCGGACGCCTACGTGCGGGCGACGTTCTCACTGGACAACCAGGCCGTGCTCGACTTCCGTGACGTCCGGCGGTTCGGGCGGCTGTGCGTCGTGGACACGGGCGACTACGCGGGCATCGCGACGCTCGCGACGCTCGGCCCCGAGCCGCTGAGCGACGGCTTCGACCCCGACCGCTTCCACGCCGACCTCGCCGCCACGCGGATGGCGGTCAAGCCGTTCCTGCTGACCCAGCGGCCGGTCGCGGGAGTGGGCAACATCTACGCCGACGAGGCGCTATGGCGCGCGCGGATCAACCCGCGCGCCCGCCGGGTCGGCCGGGTCCGCGCGCACACGCTGTGGGCGGCGATCCGCGCGGTGCTCGCCGAGGCGATCGAGCGTGAGGGGACGACCTTCCGTGACTACCAGATGGTCAACGGCGAGTCCGGCCGCTACGCCGAGCTCCTCGCGGCCTACGGACAGGCGGGCAAGCCGTGCCTACGGTGCGGTGTGACGCTCGCCAAGACCGTCCTCGCCGGCAGGGGAACGACGTACTGTCCATCCTGCCAACGACGTTGAGAGGGCTTCGTTCGAGCAAACGTGTTTGAAAAGCGAACCTTGACCCGCCAAAGGCAATGTCAACGCTCTCGCTATGAGTACAGAGCTGTGATGCGTTACGAGAACGACAAAAGACACGAGCTGCTGTTGCTGACCGCCGCGCAAGATCCAGACCTGCTGTGGTCGACGAGCTGCGCATGAGGGCGATGGCGCATGGGCTGACGCTCGGAGTCGAGGAGGAATTCTTCGTTGTAGACCCAGTTACGCGCGCAGTGGTCATCGACGGGCGGCCCGTCCTCGACCGTCTCGACGAGCAGGGTCTCGTTGGCGACAAGGGCAGCTATGATCAGGAGCTTTGGCTGTCCATGATCGAAAGCCGCACGGAGGTCTGTCAGGGCCTCGGCGAAGTGCGCGCCGAGCTGCAACGGCTGCGCGCCACCCTTGTCCGGGCCGCGGGAGATACGGGGCGCTGGGTGGTGACGGCGGGAACGCTGCCAACAGTCGACTGGCGCACGCAGCGCATCACCCCGAAGCCGCGCTACGAGCAGATCGCGAAGATGTACCAGCTCATGGTCCACCAGAAGGTGACCTGCGGCTGCCACGTCCATGTCGGGATCAGTGACCGGGAGACGGCGGTCCAGGTGCTGAACCGGGTTCGGCCCTGGCTGCCCGCCCTGCTCGCGTTGTCCGCCAGCTCCCCGTTCTGGATGGGCCAAGACACCGGCTATGCCAGCTACCGCGCCATCTTGTGGGGGGACTGGCCGATGGCCGGCATACCCGGCTGTTACCGGTCAGCGACCGAGTACCGAACAGTGACCCAGTCGCTGATCGACACCGGCACCATTGTCGACAGTGGCCAGCTCTACTGGGATGTCCGCCTGGGGAACAACCACGAAACCCTGGAGTTTCGGATCGCGGACGCGTGCGCCACCATCGACGAGGCCGTTCTGCAGGCCGGGCTGTGCCGGGCGCTCGTCCGCGCCTGCATGGCGGAGACGGCCTCCCGCCAGCCGCTCCCTGACGTGCGTCCCGAGCTGCTGGGAGCCGCCAGGTGGCGGGCCGCCCGATCCGGACTCGACGGCAACTTGCTTGACGCGCTGACCGCGAAGGTAGTCCCAGCCACGGTGCTGCTCGACGGGTTGCTTGCCTACCTCCGCCGGGCACTGGAGGACGTAGGGGACTGGGACGAGGTCGCCGCCCTCGTCGAGCAGACACAGCGACGCGGAACCTCGGCTCAGCGCCAACGCCGCACCCTGGCCACGGCACAGCACCTCGAGGACGTTGTCGACCTCCTTGCCACCGAGACCGCCTCCAGCTAGTGGTCCAAGCGGAAAGTTCCGATCGCTGTGAGGGGGTCCGGGCGGAGTGCCCCCGATCGCTGTGAGGGGGCCCGGGCGAAGCGCTCCGCGCGGGTCGCGCCGTGTGCTGGTTGTCCTCAAGCGACCCGCAACGCCGCGAGACGGGAGGCAGACGCGCACGAATGCCGCGGGTTTTTCCGCGCGGACCACTGGCTACTGCTCACTGTCCGAACGTCGGACGGCTGACCGCGGAACGACCGGAGCGAGTTTCCCCACAAGGCCACCTGCGATGGTTGCCAGGATCGTCGCGAACGCGTCGGGCATTTGCCTGCCGGAGAAAACCAGAATGGACCAGACAATAGCGCCAATCACAAAATAGATTCCCAAAGAGGCCACGATCATCATGTAGAGCCAGTCGGGGATAGTCGCTGATCGCTGTTCAGTCCCCATCTGCGTCGCTCCCTTCTCAGGACGTGTCAACTGCCAAGATGTACACGATCCGCCACTATTGGCCGATCTACGATCTGTCCGAACTGCCGCTCACCGGCCACCCTACCGCCGCCGACCGGTACGAGTCGCAGGATCTGAGCCTTGCGATCCACGCCCTGCAACCGATCCGGCCTGCAGCCCCTCGACGGCGCGCAGCGGAACGTGTGCCTCCACGTACGCTGACGCCGACGTCGCAGATTCCAGCACCGGGCTCGTGACCTGCTGGCGGGCCGGAAGATCGTCGACTCAGTCGTGGGGCCGGCCGCCTTCGTCGGGCTGCACGCGTGGCTCGGGCTGCCCGCCGCGGCCGCGGGATCGCTGGGCCTGTCCGCCCTGCTCGTGGCCGTCCGTCTCGTACGCCACGACCGGCTCGTCTACGCGGTCAGCGGGCTGGGTGGGGTGGCCCGTCGGCGTGGCGGTCGCGCTCTGGTCCGGCCAGGCCGAGGGGCTCTTCCTCCCGGGCATCGTCACGAGCGCGCTGCTGGGCGTCGCCTGCGTCGCGAGCATCCTCGTCCGCCGCCCGCTGATCGCGCTGACGAGCGCGATGATCCACCGTTGGCCGCTCGGCTGGTACTGGCAGGACGGGGTGCGTCCGGCCTACAGCGAGGTCACCTGGGCGTGGGCGGTGCTCTACCTCGCCAAAGCCGCGGTCCCAGCCCTGCTCGCGTTCCCGGGCGGGATCACGGTCGACGGCGACGGTGTTCGTCGCCGACACCGGCAACCACCGGATCGTCGCTGGATCTGGCTGACGGCTCCGCCGCGGCCTGGCTTGGTGCTTGAGTAACCCGAACTCCGAGTTCCCCCGATTATCAGCCCAATCCTGCACAGTTCAGGCAAAGCAGGCAGGCTGCGGTTAGATCCCGCCCCGTGTCCGAACTTCGTCGATCAGTCCGTATTTGACCGCATCTGGGGCAGATAGCCAGAAATCACGGTCCGTATCCTGAGCAATTTGTATGACCGGCTTTCCTGTCCGTTCGGCCAAGATCTCATTCAGCCGGTTTCGGAGATATGCGATTTGTTGCGCTTGTATCTGAATGTCCGCTGCCGCACCGCGTGCGCCGCCAAGCGGCTGATGGATCATGATGCGGGCGTTCGGGGTCGCAGCGCGCAGGCCGGTCCCTGTAGCGAGAATGACGGCGGCGGCCGAGGCGGCGACCCCGACACAGGTGGTGTTCACCTTCGACCGCATCAGCTGCATGACGTCGTAGATCGCAAACAGGCCGCTGACCAGGCCACCTGGCGAATTGATATAGAGGGTCACATCCTTGTCGGAATCCGCGTCCAGAGACATCAGCTGGGCCACGAGCGTGTCCGCGACCGTGTCCTCGATCGGCCCGCGCAGATAAAGGACACGGTTGTCATACAACCGCTTGAAGACGTTGCTCTCCAGCATCGAGGCGAATGGGTTCTCGCGCTCTTCGCTCTCTAGTCTCACGTGCGCTCCTTGGGGCATCCGGGGGTGCCAGCCTAGCAGTGGCCCCGACCTTACTCGGCGCGACCTTGACTTACCCGAGCGCGAGGCCAAGACTCCAGAATGCACCGCGCGGGCGGGATCCGGCGGAATCGGAGGTACCGATACTCCCGCCCCGAGTTGGAGGCCCTGTGCTGACAGTGACGGATGGGAACGGTTCGAGAACTCTTGGACGGGGTTTGGCTGTCTTACAGTCGCTGGGCTCGGCAGCAGACGGGTGCACCGTGGCGGAGTTGTCCGTTGCAACCGCGCTGGACCGCGCTGTTCTTTACCGGCTGCTCGAGACGTTGACCGAGTACGGCTTCGTCGTACGGGACGGCGAGACGCGCCGCTACCACTTAGGTGTCGCACTCGTCGAACTCGGAGCGCGCGCCAGCCGCGCGCTCGAGGTGAGACGCCTCGCGCTGCCCGGGATGCGGGCGCTCATGGAGCATGTCCGCGAAGCGGTATGCCTGGCCGTGCGTGATCGACAGGACGTGGTCGTCGTCGACCGCATCGAGCCACCAGGCCTGTTCGTGCGTGTCGGCTACCACGTCGGGTTCCGCCACCCGCTGGCGATCGGCGCCCATGGCCGGGCACTGCTCGCGTTCCTCGATCACGGGCACAGCGAACGCAGCCCACTGAGCGAGCGCAGCGGATCACTCGCCATAGAGCTGGAGGCCAGCCGGGCGAGGGGATTCGCGATCTCCGCGGACGAGCTGGAGCGCGGCGCCTCGGGTGTCGCTTCACCCATCCTCGATCGTGGAGGACGGCCGATCGCGAGCATGGGCATCGTCGCCCCGTCCCCACGGCTCCCCGACCCCGCCGCTGTCGGCCCCAGAGTGCGGGCAATCGCGCTCGAGGTGTCGCGCCGGCTGGGCTTCACCGGCGCATCGACCGAGCTTCGCAGCCGTGCTATCGGGTGAACAGCAACTCCGCAAGCCACAGCCCGACGCCGGCCCCCAACAGGATCGGCAGCGCGTAGCCGAGGACGACCAGCACACGCTGGCCCGTCGTCGGGCGCGTGAGGAACTCGGACTCCGGATAGAAGGACTCAAACTCGTCCTCGTCGGTCTCGGGCTCCACGGCCATCGGCACGGTCGGGCCAACGCGGTCCGGGTTCGGCAGCGCGAAGTCCTCCTCCTCCTCGTAGGCGTCCAGGTCGACGAGCTCCGCATACGGGTTCGGCCGCCTGACCCGGACGCCGCCCGTGTCGTCGGCGACTGAGTCCGGCATCGAGACCGAGACCGACACGGAGGTGGCCGGCTCGGTGATCGTCACGTCGGGCGCCTTGTGCGGGGGCTCGGAACCCCAGAGGGGACCCTGGGGACGCCCCCGATGATCTTGGGGTCCTCCGGCGCGCCCGTCCACCTCGTCGGCGCGCTCATCCAGCAGACACTCTTGCGCCAGCTCGTCGGTCGAGACGTCGCCGGAGTCGTCCACGGGCCTGGTCGGGGCATGTGGGGGAAGCCAAGGCGCGTGGTCCTCGTCACTCAGCGGCTCGGGCGCCCCAACCGCAAGCGCCGGCCCCTCCATGCCTGACACGACCGTGACGAGGATGCGCTGCCCGATGTCTGAGGTCGGCGGGAGGCCCTCCAGCCGCCGACGACCCCGCCGCAACGCCCGCGCGCGGGCCGCGCAGCCGGGCCGCGAAGCCACGAGCGCCTCGAACTCCTGAGCGATCGTCGGGTCCACGAGCCCGAGCACCCAGTCGCCCATCCACAGCCCGTCTGGACACGGGTCGGCACCCAACGCCGCCCCGTGTGCGCTCGACGCCTCCGGCCCGGCCAGCGCGAGCAGCGCCCAGTCAAGGGCCTCGGCGGCGTCGCCGCCCTGCGTCCCCGTGTCGACACCGCAGTCATGGGCGAGCAGCAGGACCGTTCGCTCACGCTCGCCCAGCTCACTCAAGCAGCGCTCCACCGCATCGACGTAGCGGACCTCGGGCGCAGGCAGGTCGGGCAGCAGCGTCGCTGCGGACGGTGAGGCGGGCGCGGCGCGGCGGGCGCGGAGGTCGTCGGTCGCGAGGGCGAAGCACCGCCCCCGCACCCAGCTCTCCAGCGGCACGTCCTTCGGCGGATCCTCCCACAGCTCCAGATAGACGGTCCGCAACAACGCCTCGATCTGCGCCGGCGACGAGAGGAGCCGGCGAGCGCAGGCGTGGGCAGCCGGGACGGTGCGGTGGTAGACCTCCGCGAGAGCGAGGGGGTCGCGGGCACGCAGCGCGTCCAGAAGCGTGGATTCAGCGCTGCGGCGATGGTCTTCCAGTTCGGTCGGCAGCACGGGGACCCCCCACTACTCACTCGGTGCAGTCGACCTAGCCTATTCGAACTACTCCCCAGGGTCAGCATCCCTTGCCAATCGGTCGCTATACCCCTTGTGTGCAGGGTCCCGGCGGCATACCGGCGGGACCCAGCTCCCTCACCGGCCCGGAACACGCAAGGTTCGTCGCGGGCGCCGGTGAGCTCACTGAGTGGGCTGTTTGACCCACAATCTCGCGCCGGCCCACTCCGGAGCGCGGGTGGGGGTGTCGTCGCGCCAGTGCGCTCCACGGGACTCCTCCCGCAGCCGGGCGCTGCGGACGATGAGCTGACCGACCGTGACGAGGTTCGCCACCTCGATGTGCGCGCGGGTGGCAGCCGGGACGGGTCCGAGCGTGGCAGCGGCGGCGGCGAGCGTCTTCGCCGCGCGCTCGAGCGAGGCCGCGCTGCGGATCGGGCCGGCGCCCGCCGACATCGCGGCGCGCAGCCCGACGCGGGCCGCCTCGACGTCCACACCGGGGTCACGGCCGGCGAACGCTGGCGGGGGCGGGTCCGCCGCTGCGTGCCGCTCGCGGTCGATCACCGCCCGGATCGACCGCGCGGCGCGGTGGGCGAACACACACGCCTGCAGCAGGGAGTTCCCCGCCATCCGGTTCGCGCCGTGGATTCCGGTGCAGGCGACCTCACCAGCCGCCCAGAGACCCGGGACGCTGGTGCGACCGCGCAGATCCGTGGCGATCCCACCGATCATGTAGTGCTCGCACGGCTCCACCGGCACCGGCGCGGTTGCCAGGTCGTAGCCGTGGCGGCGCGCGCCGGCGAGGACGGTGGGGAACTCCTCGGCGAGCCGCTCGGCGCCCAGGCATGTGGCGTCGAGCCATACCCCGCCGGGCTGGTCGAGGATCGCCTTGGTCACGACGTGCCGGGGCGCCAGCTCGGCGTCGGGATGCAGACCGGGCATGAACCGCCGCCCGGTCGCGTCGATCAGCGTCGCGCCCGCCCCGCGCAGCGCCTCGGTCAGCAGAAACCGCCACGAGCCGCTGGGATCCCGGGTTTTGAGACCGGTTGGATGGAACTGCACGAACTCCAGGTCGGCGAGCGCCGCCCCCGCCGCGTAGGCGAGCGCGACGCCGTCCGCGGTCGCCCCGTCCCGGTTCGTCGTGGACGCATAGAGCCCACCGCAGCCCCCGGACGCCAGCAGCACCGCTCGGCCGAGAACGAGCACCAGCCCGGCCCTCTGCCCACCGGCGGCCGGTGTGGGCGCGACCTCGTCGAGCAACGCCCACACGCCCACGACGCGTGCGTCCGGGTCCCGGGCAAGGGCCAGCCCGCACGCGAGCCCCTGCAGCCGCGTGAGGGGGCTCGACGCGGCGTGGCGCAAGCCGCGGAAGATCTCAGCCCCGGTCGCGTCCGCCCGGTGTACCGACCGAGGGACCGACTGCCCGCCCTCGCGGGCGAGGTGGAGCGCACCCGAGGCCGTCCGGTCGAAGCGCACGCCCCGCGAGATCAGGTCATCGACGCGCGCGGGCCCCTCGCGCGTGGCCACGGCCACCGCCCTCCGGTCGCAGAGCCCGTCCCCGACGCGGATCGTGTCGGCGGCGTGCAGCGCAGGCGAGTCGTCCGGCCCGACCGCCACGGCCATCCCCCCCTGAGCGAGCGGCGTGGACCCCGCCGAGCCGATCGCGCCCTTGTCGATGACCGCGATCCGCACCTCTGGCGCGAGGTCGAGCAGGTCCAACGCGGCCACAAGCCCGGCGATCCCCGCGCCGATCACGACCACGTCGAACTCGAGCACCTGCTGCGTGGTCACGGAGGTCATCGTCGCGGGAGCGGGGAAGCAGCGCAACGAGGGCAGCGCCACCATGAGCCGCGAGGTGGTGCCCGAGGCGGGGGAGCAGCGCCCGCCGGCAAGGAGAGGCGCTTCCCTCCTGGTATGGATGTCGAAACCAGTGGTCATGCCCGCCCGAGGGGTACGGTTGGGGTGGTCACGGCGTCCGAACCGGGCGCCGGAACCGGAGCAAAGGGGACAAGAGCGAGTGGATCGCAACCAGCGGGCGCGAGTGCTGGTGTTCGTGCTGTTCTTAGTACTCGTGTTTTGGCTGTTCACCGGTCTGAGCGATCTCGGCGGTCGGCAGCAGTTGACCTACACCGACTTCAAGACCGCCGTCCAGGAAGGCCGGGTCAAGTCGGTGACGTTCACCGGCCAGTCGATCTCGGGCGAGTTCAGGGACGGAGGACAGCTCACCTCGTACCTGCCGAACGACATCGTCGTCGGCCAGGGCCAGGTCCAGGCGTTCCTCGAGGCCCACGACGTGCGGGTCGCCGCGAAACCGGACACCGGCGGCTTCTGGGGGTTGCTCGCGCCGCTGCTGTTCCCGCTCGCGTTCTTCGGGCTGCTCATCTATTGGATGAACCGCCAGGCCCGCGGGCAGGTCGGGCCGCTGACGCAGTTCGGCAAGTCCACAGCGCGACTCCACAAGCCGCACGAGCCGACGACTCGGTTCTCCGACATCGCCGGGTATCACGAGGTGAAGGAGGAGGTCCAGGAGGTCGTGGCGTTCCTCCGCGAGCCGGACCGGTTCCGCAAGGCTGGCGCTGACGTGCCGAAGGGCATGCTCCTCGTCGGCCCGCCGGGCACGGGCAAGACCCTGCTCGCGCGCGCGGTCGCCGGCGAGGCCGGGGTGCCGTTCATCTCCGTGACCGGCTCCGACTTCATGGAGATGTTCGTCGGCGTCGGCGCGAGCCGGGTCCGGGACCTGTTCAAGACCGCGCGCGCCAACGCGCCGTGCATCGTCTTCATCGACGAGCTCGACTCGATCGGCCGCAAGCGCGGCGCCGGCCTGGGCGGCGGCCACGACGAGCGTGAGCAGACCCTCAACCAGCTGCTCGGCGAGATCGACGGGTTCGAGGCCTCGACGGGCGTCGTGCTGATGGCCGCCACCAACCGCCCGGACGTGCTCGACGAGGCGCTCCGCCGTCCGGGCCGCTTCGACCGCGAGATCGTCGTCCCGCTCCCGACGCTGGAGGAGCGGGAAGCGATCCTCCAGGTCCACGCGCGCGGCAAGCCGATCGGCCCGGACGTCGACCTGTCGGTCCTCGCCCGCGGGACGCCCGGCATGAGCGGCGCGGACCTCAAAAGCCTCATCAACGAGGCCGCGCTCATCGCCGTGCGGTCCGGCTCGGACGTCGTCCGGATGCGGGACCTCGAGCAGTCCCGTGAGCGGCAGACGATCGGTCGGGAGCGGTCCAGCCTGCGCCTCGACGAGGAGGAGAAGCGCGCCGTCGCCTACCACGAGGGTGGGCACGCCCTCGCCGCCTTCCTCGAGGAGGAGGCCGATCCGGTCTACAAGGTCACGGTGCTGCCGATCGGCATGGCGCTGGGCGTCACGACCCAGCTGCCGATCGACGAGCGCCACATCTACAAGCGGAGTTTCCTCGACGCGAAGCTCACGGTGCTGCTCGGTGGCCGGGCGGCCGAGGTGGTCGTCCTCGGCCAGCCGACCACCGGCGGCCAGCACGACCTGGTCCAGGCCACCCGGCTCGCGCGCGCGATCGTGCGGGAGTTCGGGATGAGCGACGCCCTGGGCCCGGTCGGCTACGGCGAAGACCGCCCGGTGTTCCTGGGCGAGGAGCTCGCTCGTGGCCATGAGTACTCTGACGCGACCGCCGAGATCATCGACGCGGAGGTCCGCCGCATCCTGACCGAGGCGCTCGAGGTGACGATCGAACGGTTCAGGGAGCTGCGCGCCGGCCTCGACGCGCTGGCCGAGCTGCTCGTCGAGCGCGAGTCCCTCACCGGCGAGGAGGCGTTCGAGGCGGTCCGCGGCGCCCTGCGGTCCGACCAGCGCGGCCAGCTGCGCGGTCGTGCGTCGGTCACGCCGATCTCCAAAACCGTGGAGGACGAGATCCACGAGCAGCCCAAGCGCGTCGGGAGCCGGGTGCGGTGACGCAGAGCGATCGTCGCAGGCAGGTGCTCGGTTTCGTTGGCGGCACCGGCCCTCAGGGCCAAGGTCTCGCGCTCCGCTTCGCCCGCGCTGGCCATCCGGTGCTGATCGGATCGCGCAACGCGGACAAGGCCAAGGACGTCGTGAGCTCTCTCGACGTCGATGGGCTGGACATGCGCGGGGTGACGAACGTCGATGCCTGCGTCCAGGCCGAGGTCCTGTTCGTCACACTGCCCTACGCGGCGCAACGGACGGCGCTCGCGGACCTTGCCGACGCGATCGGCGAGAAGATCGTCGTGAGCTGCGTGAATGCCATCGACCGCGACGAGCGAGGGCCGCTGCCGGGACACGTCCCCGCCGGGTCCGCAGCGCAGGAGTGCGCGCAGTTGCTCCCCCGAGCCCGGATCGTGAGCGCATTCCACCACGTGTCCACACGCCGGCTGCTGCGCATCGACGAGCCGGTCACCGTCGATGTGCTGATCTGCGGTGACGACGAGGACGCCAAGCACGTGGTCGCCCACCTGGCCGCCGAGATCCCGGGCATGTGGGGCGTGGACTGCGGCCCGCTGCGGCTGTCCGGACCGGTCGAGCACATGACCCCGGTCCTGATCTCGATCAACGGCCGCTACAAGCTCCAATCCGGCCTGCGCATCGACGGCCTCACCCGCGGGGAGTCAGGCCCCCCTCCCGCGTAGCGCGTCTTACATCATCACGGTCGTAGCTGATATCATCAACTCATGATTCGTACGCAGATCTCGCTCACCGAAGAGCAGATGGAAGCGCTCCGCCGTGTGGCCGCAGACCGAGGCGTGTCCATCGCGGCCGTCGTGCGAGGCGCCGTAGATGAGCTTATTGACCGTGACGACCGGCGGCGCCTGATGCAGCGGGCGCTGTCCGTCGCAGGCAAGTACCGTGACATCGAGGGCGCGACCGACGTGGGCCGCCGGCACGACGACTACCTGGCCGAGATTTGGGGCCAGTGATGATCGCGCTCTTCGACACGTCAGCGATGCTGCCGTTCCTCGACTCCGGCGACCAGGACCATGACCGTGCCGTCGATGTCTGGCGCGAGGTCGACGACCACGGCGGGGGGCTCGTCACGCACAACTACGTCGTCCTCGAGGCGACTGCGCTCGTGCAGCGCAGGCTCGGCATGGAGGCCGTGCGGGACCTGCACGAGAAGGTGCTCGCCTCAGTAGCGATCGTGTGGGTCACCGAGCACGTCCACGAGCGTGCCCTCGCCGCGCTCCTTGACTCGCCGCGTGGCTTGTCCCTGGTCGACCTCGTGAGCTTTGCAGTGATGCGCGAGCACAAGATCCGCAACGCGTTCGCCTTCGACGGCGACTTCCCGGCTCACGGGTTCACGCTCGTGCCGTAGCCCTTAGGGCGGCAGGGTGTTCGTCGCGTGGAAGAAGGCGGCGGCCTTGTCCATGGCCTCGTCCCACTCCATGTCCGGATCGGACTCGGCGACGATGCCGCCCCCGGTGCCGTAGCTGGCGAGGCCGCCGGTGAGTACGGCGGTCCGGATGGCGACGGAGAAATCGAGCAGGCCACGGCTCACCACGCCGATCGCGCCGCAGTAGACGCCGCGGCGAACCGGCTCGAGCAGGGCGGCCCGAGCGACGGCCATGCGCTTGGGGGCGCCGGTCACCGAGCCGGAGGGGAACGTGGCGGCGAACAGCTCGGCGAGCCCGACGTCGTCGCGCAGCCGCCCAGTGACGGTCGAGGTGAGGTGCCAGACCGTCGGGTGCGCCTCCAGCGCCATGAGCTCGGGCACTGTGACGCTGCCGGGCACGCACACGCGGCCGAGGTCGTTGCGCTCGAGGTCCACGATCATGACGTGCTCGGCGGCGTCCTTGCCGCTCGTGGTCAGCGCAGCGGCGTGGGCATCGTCGTCGCGGCCGTGGCCTCGGGGCCGTGTGCCCTTGATCGGGCGGACGGTGACCTGGTCGCCGTCGCCGCGGAGGAACGTCTCGGGGGAGACGGAAACGATCTCGACGCCTCCCGACCCCCCAGGAGCCAGCCAGGCCCCGTGGGCCGCGCCCGGGCTCGCCGCCCACAGCTGGCGTGCGAGCGACACCCCGCCCGCACGCCAGCCGACGGCCAGCTGCAACGTGAGGTTGAGCTGGTAGAGGTCGCCGGCCGCGATCCACTCGAGGGTCTGACGGACACCGCGGGTGTGCGCGGCACGGTCGAGGCTCGGCCGGACCCGCACCGGCCGAGGCCGCTCGGGTGGGCGCACGATCGGAGCCGCCCCAGCCGCGCGGGCGGCCTCGACGAGGCCGCGGAGCCGGCGGAGCCGCGCGCCTGGGGTCGACCGGCTCGAGCCGGGAACATCCCGGGCCACGAGCCAGACCTCCTCGCCGCACGGCGCGATGCAGACCGCGCCGTCGTACCAGCCGAGCCACAACGGCGGCATCTGGGCCGTCGCCGGCCGGGTGTCCGGTGGCAACGCGAGCCAGGCGGGCGAGAGGTCGTCGGACAGGTAGCCGACCGCGCCACCGGTGAACGGCGGCAAACCGGCCTGGGCGGGCTCCCGCCACCCACAGCGAGCACCCAGCTCATCGAGTGACTGGAGGCTGTCCACCACCGTCACTGGGTCCGCGACCACGACGGTCCATCCCCGGACCGTGACCACGGCCGGCGCGCGCAGACCCGGAAGCCCCGCGAGCGCGAGCGGGTCGACCGGACCACGGACGAGCTCAGCCGCTGGCAGGAGCGGACCAGCACCCCGCTTCGTGGACACTTTGCTCCACCCCCTGGGCCAAAGTGTCCACGAAAACGATCGCCTCATAGACTCACCCGGGTGAAGGTCTACACGAGGCGCGGCGACGACGGCACGACCGGCCTGCTGTACGGCGGCCGGGTCGACAAGGACGACCTACGCACGCGGGCGTACGGCACGACGGACGAGGCGGTGTCGGCGCTCGGGCTGGCCCGGGCGGCGCTTGGCGAGGGGGAGTGGCACGACGCGGTCCTCGCCGTGCAACGCGAGCTGTTCGTGCTCGGCGCCCAGCTCGCCACCCACACCGAGCACTGGGAACGACTGACCGACGAGGTCTCGAAAGCCACCCCAGCGATGGTCGACCGCCTCGAGGCGCGGATCGACGCGCTCACCGAGCGCTTCCCGCTGCCGCGAGAGTTCGTCGTGCCCGGCCAGTCGACGGCGGGCGCCGCGATCGACCTCGCGCGCACAATCGTCCGGAGGGCGGAGCGCGAGGCGGTGCGGATGCGCCGCGCCGGCCTCCTGCCGGACCAGACGCCCCTGCGCTACCTGAACCGGCTGTCCGACTACCTGTTCGTGCTCGCCCGCTCCGTCGAAGGCGGCGCGTACACCCCCACCCGGGGATCCCAAACAGCGTGACAGACCGACCGCGCCGTCTCGCGTGTGAGGCCACATTTTGCGACTCAGAACGTGTTTGAGAATTCGCGTAATGGCGCGGGGTGCGGCTGGAGCGCGCTGCCGTGCGGCTTTCCTTCGCAGCCGCGCGAGGCCGCGTCCGGCACCCGCTTGCGCGGCCTGACCTGCGGTCTGCGAGCGCCACGCGGACTGGCGCGGGCGTCGGCGCCGCTGCGTGCCCACCCCGCCGCGCCGGTCGCAGCTTTCCTTCGGATCCGGAGGAAAGTCACCCACCTGCCGGCAGCAAGGCCGCGATTCTCAAACACGTACTCAGTACCAGATCGCCACCTGCCGGTCTCCGATGCGCTCTGGAGGATGGGGCAGGCTCTTGGCGGTGCCGTCGGCGATCCGCTGCGCGGTCCACGCGGCCACTGCCGCGTCGAGGACGTCGTCCGCCCGTGCCCGGCCTGTCCGGGCGAGGTCCGAGGGGAGGCGGATCCCTGCCGACCGGAGCAGGCCGAGGCGTGCCATGAGGCCGTTGTAGGTCTCCTTCCCCGTTGCCAGCGGCCGACCTGCAAGCGCGCAGAACGAGACCTCCGGGTGGACCTCCCACACGCGTCCGTCAGCGATGCGGTCGAGCTCCAGGATCTTGCGCGCCAGCCCGTATGCCTGCGCTGAGAGTCCCCGGCCAGTCATCTCCTTGCAGCGCGTCAGGGCCGCCTGGTAGGTCGGAGCTTCGAGTACCACAAGTGGACAGGTCGTGAAGACGCTGCGGTGCCGGGGGCCAACGAACGCTTTCGCCTCCAGGTCCGCGCGGCGGCGTTCGGGCGCCGTGGGCAGGCCAATCGGCATGTCGATGCCGATGGCTTGCGCGTCGGGGTGAGCGGTCAGCACCTCCTGGAACGTCGCGAAGGCTCCCGCGCTTGCGAACCGCCCGTCCTCGAGCGCGACCGTGACCCAGCCGCCCGGGTAGCCATCGACACCGACGACCTCGGTCATTGGAGCCTCATCTGGCTACAGGGGCCGGGTGGCCCGGTCCCGCAAGGCGACAAGAGCGCCAGCGCGCCCGAGGTCAGTGAGCGCTACGTGCGCGTCCTGCACGGACACGAAGCCGAACAGGCGCGCGGGGCGGAGAAGCATCAAGAGCGCGTGGCGCACCGTCCCCCCGTCCTCGGCGTCGCGCCACCCGGCGTCGGCCAGGATCTCGGTGAGACGGGCGCAGAGGTCGTCCTGCGCCGTGTGGCCAGCGTCGAGGATCACGGCAAGCGCGAGCTCGGTGACCGCCGCCTCGATGTCGCCGCCCATGGTGAGCTGGCCAGCCACAGCGCGCCACAATGCGTCGGGGAGGGCGATGAACCGCCGCCCGACAGGGGTCAGGAACAGCCGGTGAGCGGAGCGACGGAGGGCGCCGACCCGCCACGCGACCCGATACAGGTCGAGGAGTTCGACGACCTCGACCGCGCTGCCTGGCTCGGATTCCTGACGCCAGCCGAAGCGCTGCGCAGCGCGGACGACCAGGGTGCGGCTCAGCCTCCCGCTCTGCGTGAGCGTGTGGCCGTGGCCGATCTCGTGGAGCAGCCAGCGGAGCGGCTCGATCGCCTCGGCTCCCCCGGATGGGGTCAGAACCTCGCCGAGGAGCTGATCGAGGAGCGGTTCGAGGAGCCGACGCCGGAGTTCGCCTGTGCCCTCGCTCCACCTCGAGGCGCGCTCACGCATGATCGCGTCAAGGCGGCTTGGCCCGGCCTCATGGTCGCGCTCGGCGACGAGGTGGTCGGCGACGATGTCGCGCTGGCGCAGGCGCCAACCAGGGATCTTCGGGCGCAGGGTGCCGGAGGCGATGGCGAACTCGAGCGCGCTCGCGCATGACTCGTAGGCGGCTGCCTCCTCCACACCCATGACCGAGCCCCAGACGAGGCCCTCCAGGTCGGGCGGCACGATGCCTGAGCCCCGCTCGGCGTCCTGGAAGGCCCGGAAGCCCTCCTCAGGGTCGCGGTCGTAAGCGGCGAGGACCTTCGCCGTGGTCGCGGACCGGCAGATTGCGGCGTAGAGAGGTCGCCCGAGCAGGTCGAACAGCTGGCTGAGCGCGACCGCCAGCTGCCCTGGCTCGGCGCGCGACCACTTCATCGGCAGCTCGTACCACAGGAACTGCTGAAGCCTTCGCTGGGTGACGGACCGCAGCCCCTCGTCGCCGACGAGCCCGCCCAACGCCGCCGCGGCGTCGGCCGCAATTCCTGGCTCCAGCCCTGCGAGCGCGTCGCCGATCTCGGAGGTCTCGTGAATCACACGAGCAGTCTCGCAGACGATGCGCGCACCGCAGGGTGCATTGTGTGCTGGATCCGCGACGCATGCG
>JBOGEB010000088.1:0-16147 GCA_050743125.1 Egibacteraceae bacterium | reverse complement strand
CCGGCTGTCGTGCCGCCGCCCGGCGAGGCCGTGCCGCCGCCGGGGGACACCAAGCCGCCGGGCCAAACCAAACCCCCGTCGGGTGATGTCGTGCCTCCGGCGGGGGACGGCGAGCCTCCGCGGAGCCGTACCAAGCCTCCAGCGGAGGACACAGAAGCTCCGGTGATGCGGACGCCGCCGCCGATCACTGTCGATGCGACTGACGCTCACGGGGCGGTGGTGACGTTTGCGGTCACTGCGACGGACGGCGGGCTGGTGCTCACGCCGGTCTGTGACCCGCCGTCGGGCAGGGTCTTCCCGGTCGGGACGACGCGGGTGTCGTGCAGGGCGGCGGACGCTGCGGGGAACGTGTCCTCGATCGGCTTCGACGTCGCCGTCCGCCCGCTGCCGACCCCACCCACGGCAGGCGACACCGAGCCCCCGGACGTGCGCGCCCCGGTCGCCACGGACGACGCCGTCGACACGGTGGCGGGCGTGGCCGTTCCCGTCGCCTTCCTCGCCAACGACATCGACCCGAGCGGGAAGGCCGACGCGAGGGTCACGGCGCAGCCGGCCCACGGTTCGGTCGAGGTCCTCCAGGGTCTGCTCCGCTACACCCCCAAGGCCGGTTTTGTGGGGTCGGACAGCCTCTCGTACAGCCTGTGCCGGAGCGACCTGCCCGGCCGCTGCGACTCGGCGACCGTGACGATCCACGTCCACCCGGCGGAGGGCAAGGCCGAGGTCGCGCTGGCCACGCCGGTCTGGCAGGCGGTCTCGCAGCGGACCTCCGAGTCCCTGCCGAGCGGGTGCAAGGGCGCGATGGCGTGGGGCGGGTTCCTCAACGGCCACGTCCCCGCAAACCAGATGGTCGCGATCAGCGCGGGCCACGTGCTCGAGAGCGCGGCCGCCGCCGCCTTCGTCGAGATGCGCGCTGCGGCGGAGCGCGACGGCGTCAGGATCCCGATCACCGACTCGTACCGCAGCTTCGGGGCGCAGGTGGAGTTGCGCAGCCGCAAAGGTGCGTTCGTGGCGACGGCCACGCCTGGAACCAGTGTCCACGGCTGGGGGAAGGCGGTTGACATCGATCTCGGCAGCCCGGCGCTGCGGCCGTGGCTGGACCGCAGCGCTGTTCGCTTTGGCTGGGTGAACCCAGCCTGGGCCAAGCGGCCCGGCATGTCGCTCGAGCCGTGGCATTACGAGTTCTACGGGTCCCTTCCCGGTACCGCAGGCGGCGACTGTGCCCCGGTGGCCAACACCGCAGGGCCTGCGGGCGTGCAGGCGATCACGCTTTCGCGACCATCCGAGCGCCCGGGGTCCGACGTGATCGTGGGGACGTCGGCAAGCAGACCCGAAGGCGCAGAAAGCGAGCCCGAAGACGTGGGAATTACCCGCACCAGCATCCTCAGCAGGGACCAGGCGGTACCGGCAGTGCTTGGTCTGCTGGCATCGGCAGCGTTGGCGTTCGGGCTGCGGGCGTTCATGGCTCGCCAGCTCCAGCGGCGACGCCGCAAGGCCGAAGACCCGTCGCCGACCTGACCGCAGGCCGCCGCGCTCGAGGTTACCGATCGGTAACATGAGCGCATGAGCGAACTCAGAGACGCCGTCTACGTCGACGGGGTGCGGTTGCCCATCGGGCGGGCGAGGCCGGACGGGTACTACGCGCACACGCGCGCGGACGACCTGGCGGTCCGCACGATCCGGGCGCTGCTCGAGCGCAACCCCACCCTCGACCCGGCGCGCGTCGATGACAACGTCTGGGCTGCCAGCGCCCAGGTCGGCGATCAGGGGCTGACGATCGGCCGGGCGACCGCGGTGCTCGCCGGGCTGCCGACGTCCGTGCCCGGCTACGCGGTCGACCGCATGTGCGCCGGCGCCCTCACCGCGATCACCAACGCCGCCAACGCGATCCGGGTCGGCGCGCAGGACGTCGTGATCGCCGGCGGGGTCGAGCACATGGGCCACCATCCGATGGCCTCCCACGTCGAGGTGAACCCTCGGTTCCTCGCGGAGCGGATCGTCGACCCTTCGGCGCTCGTGATGGGCACGACGGCCGAGAACCTCCACGACGAGGCCCCGTCGATCACCCGTGAGCGGGCCGACACGTACGCGGTGCAGTCGCAGGAGCGGGTCGCGAAAGCTCAGGCATCCGGGGTGTTCGACGGGCACGTCGTGCCGATGACCGTGTGGTCTCCGCCGGGCTGGCGGGTGGTGAGCGCCGACGAGCATCCCCGCCCGGGCACGACGCTCGAGGATCTGTCAAGGCTGCCCAGCCCGTTCCGCGCCGGCGGCCGGGTGACCGCGGGCAACGCCGCCGGGCTCAACGACGGTGCCGGCTGCGTGCTGCTGACCAGCCGCGAGGCCGCTGACGATCTGGGCTTGCGCCCGCGGATGCGCCTCGTCGACTACGCGTTCGTCGGGGTCGAGCCCGAGACGATGGGCTGGGGGCCGATCCCCGCCACCGAGAAGCTGCTCGCGCGGACCGGCCTCGAGGTCGACGACCTCGACGTGATCGAGATGAACGAGGCGTTCGCCGTCCAGTGCGTCGCGTTCCTCGACCACTTCGGCCTCCCGGTCGACACTCCCAAGGTCAACCCGTACGGCGGTGCGATCGCGCTGGGCCACCCGCTCGCGATGTCCGGGGCACGCCTGACCCAGCAGCTCGCCCACTGGCTCGACCGCCACCACAGCGCCCGCTACGGCCTCGTGACCCTCTGCGTCGGCCTGGGCATGGGCGCCGCGGTCCTCTGGGAGCGGATCTGATGGCCCTGCCGACGCAGTTCAAGCTGACCTATCACGACTCGTCATCGGCGGGTCGGCTCGCGCTGCTCACGATGGACAACGGCGCGGACCATACGAAGCCGACGACGTTCGGCCCGGACGCGCTGGAATCCCTCGCGGCGGCGCTCGACGTGCTCGAGGCCCAGCCGGACCTCAAAGGGCTCCTGCTGACCGGCAAGCCGTTCGTCTTCGCGGCCGGCGCCGACCTCGACGCGTTCGTCGGCGCGACGCCGAGCTTCGCCCGCGAGGCGTCACGGCGAGGGCACCAGCTGTTCGGCCGCCTGAGCGACCTGGGGTTGGTGACGCTCGCGGCGATCAACGGCGCGTGCCTGGGGGGCGGACTGGAGATCGCGCTGCACTGCGACTACCGGACCGTCTCCTCAGCGGCTGCGGCGATCGCGTTCCCTGAGGTGTTCCTCTCGATCGTCCCCGCCTGGGGCGGGACACAGCTCGCGCCGCGCGTCGCCGGGGCGGCGAACGCGCTGCGGGCGATCGTCGGGAACCCGCTGAGCAGCAACCGCATGATGCGGCCGGCGGACGCCCTGAGGCTCGGCCTGGTCGACCGGCTGATCCCGGCTGTCGACTTCCTCGACGCCTCGCGCGGGCTGCTGGAGCGGCTCGTCACCGGCGAGGAGCTGATCGAGCGCGCCGAGCCGACCCGAGAGGGGCTTGACAGGGCGCTGGCCAGCGCCCGCAGGGCCGCCGACGACCGGGTCCACGGCGCGACCCCGGCGCCGTACCTGGCGATCGACCTCGTCGAGTTCGCCGCTCGCGGCGGCGACCTCGCTGAGGGGCTGCGCCGCGAGGAGGACGCCCTCGCCGAGCTTCTCCCCGCGCGTCAGGCGCAGGCCGCCGTGTACAGCTTCCACCTCACCCAGCAACGCGTCCGCCGCCAGCCGCCCCGGCCGGCGGCCGACCCACGCCCGGTGCGCAAGGTCGGGATCGTCGGGGCGGGGCTCATGGGCGCGCAGCTCGGCGCGTTGTTCCTCCAGCGGCTGGAGGTTCCGCTCGTGATGAAGGACGTCGACCAGGGTGCGCTCGACCGGGCGCGCGCGCACGTCGAGGCCGCGCTGGGCCAGCGCGTGGCCAAAGGCCGGATGAAGCCAGGCAAGGCCGCCTTTCTCTCCTCGCTCGTGGAGTACACGCTGGACTATGAGCCGCTCGCTGGTGCCGACCTCGTGCTCGAGGCCGTGTTCGAGCGGCTCGACCTCAAGCAGCGGGTCTTCGCCGACGTCGAGGCGGTCGTCGACCCGGGCTGCGTGCTTGCGACGAACACGTCCTCGCTCTCGGTCGCCGCGATGGCCGCCAAGCTTGTGCACCCCGGCCGCGTCGTCGGGCTCCACTTCTTCAACCCCGTCGCGGTCATGCCGCTCGTCGAGGTCGCGAGCACTGAACAGACCAGCGCACCGACGGTGGCGACCGCGTTCGAGGTCGCCAAGGCGCTGCGCAAGTCCGCGGTCGGGTGCGCTGACGCACCGGGGTTCGTCGTCAACCGGATCCTGGCCCGGCTCATGAGCGCGTGCGCGACCGCCGTGAGCCGGGGCGCGGACTTCGCCGAGGTCGACGACGCCGTCCAGGCGCTCGGCCTGCCGATAGGCCCGTTCGCGCTGCTCGGGCTCGTCGGCCTCGAGGTCGGCGCGCGCGTCGCCGACACGATGCACGAGGCCTTCGGCGACCGTTTCCCGCTCGACCCCAACTTCCAGATGCTCGGCGAGGTCGGCTTGCCCGCCGTTTACGACTGGAGCAATCCCCGCGTGGCCTACGACGAGATCCGCGAGCGCTGGCAGGTCGACGAGGGCGCGCCCAAGCCGACCTCCGGCGAGATCCGTGCTGAGGTCGCCGACGCGGTCGCCGACGAGATCCGCCACCTGCTGGACGAGCGTGTCGTCGCCGACGCCCGCGACGTCGACACCTGCATGCTCCTCGGCGCCGGTTGGCCGTTCTTCATGGGTGGTGTGTGCAAGCACCTCGACCAGACCGGCGTGTCACAGCGGCTGTTCGGCGCCCCCCTCATCGGCGAGCACGACCCCTGACCCGGTCTGCCCGACTTCGTGGCGGCTTTGCCCCACCCGCTGGGGCAAAGCCGCCATAAAGTGTGACCGGTCAGGGGCCATGCTCGACCTTTGTGAGCGGGCGTCCCATGACCACGAGCGTGCGTTGGCCGGTGTCGTAGTGCCCGAGCTCGCGCCAACCACGCGCCCGGTAGAAGCCCCGCGCTGGCGCGAGGGGGTGCGTGAGCAGCCAGGCCGCGCGGTGCGTGGCCCCCTCGAGCACCTCGTCGTGCAGCAGCGCACCGATCCCGCATCCCTGCCAACTGGGCAGGACCGCCAGCTCGACAAGCTCGAACTGGTCGAGCAGCCAACAGGCAGCGGTCCACAGACCGACGGAGTCGATCAGCTCCGCGTAGAACGGCGGGTCCAGGATCGGGTCGGCGGTCATCCCGAAGGCAAAGCCGACGAGCCGCCGGTCATCGGCCCCCCGGGCCAAGGCACAGCGGAAGCCTGCCGCCGACGTGCGCCGGGGCAGCCGGTTGGCGAACCGGCGAACGTGGCCGGCGGTCTCGAAGTAGGGCGGCTCGCTGAACGTCGCCTCGTAGACGTGGCTCAGCTCTCCAACGAGCTCGAGCACCTCGACGGCGGTCGCCGTCCGTACCTCGACGGCTGCGCCTGTTACGGCGCGAGCACCCGCGGTGATCACGGCAGCGCGTGCAGCTGCTCGGCGGCGGCCAGAGAGCGGGCCTGCACGTCAGCCCAGCTCACGACGTGCCAGAACGCTTCGACATACTCGGTCTTGCCGGTCCGGTATTGCAGGTAGTAAGCGTGCTCCCACATGTCCAGCAGGAGCAGCGGACAGCCGCCGTGGACGACGTTGCTCTGGTGGTCGTAGATCTGGGTGATGAGCAGCCGTCCGCCCCCGGCGGGTGAATACGCGAGCGCCGTCCAGCCGGACCCCTGCACTTGCAAGGCTGCCGCGGTGAAGTGAGCGCGGAACGCGTCGAACGAGCCGAAGTCCGAGTCGATCGCGGTCGCGAGGGCGCCATCGGGCTTGTCGCCGCCCTGGGGCGAGAGGTTCTGCCAGAAGACGCTGTGGTTGACGTGGCCGGACAGGTGGAAGGCGAGGTCCTTTTCGACCATCCGGACGGTGTCGTAGCGACTGTGCTCCCGGGACTCGGCGAGCTGGTCCAGCGCCGTGTTTGCGCCCTTCACGTAGCCGGCGTGGTGCGTGCCGTGGTGCAGCTCCATGATCTCGCCGGAGAGGTACGGCTCCAGCGCCCCGTAGTCGTACGGCAGGTCGGGCAGCGTGTAGGGCTCGGCCATCGAGAACCTCCCAAGTCCTCTCGCGAGTCGCTTGCGATAGACTGTACCCGAGAGGGCCATTTATTGCGAGAGATTTGCAATAAGCTTTCCCGTGGGAGGCGGGTTGCGGGAGGCCACACTCCCGGGTCAGGGGTGTATCCGCCCGTAAGTCAGGATTGTGAAGAGCGCGAGGAGGCGGGGCGGGGCGTCTGGGGGCGGTGTCACCCTGTCCACCCTCGCCGGCTAGCACGCTCATGGGTCCGCAACTGCCACCCTCTCCAGAGATGCGATGTATCCGCAGTTGCATCTTATTTGCGGTCGAGGCAGGCTCGTTCGCAGTGGTCTTCGGCTGGGACCAAAGGAGGTGACATGGCCACTGGGCACCACGCAGTCGGGATGCCCAGCCCCCCCATGCTTGGCGAGCCCCCCTTGTCCACTCACGCTTGCGTACGGTGCGAGATCCTTCCAGTCGCGTGCGCCGACGGGAACATCGTGCACCTGCGGCGGCACGCGACCGCAGGACGGCCCCTACCCGCCTGGTGGGCCGAGCTCCCGCCCGGCCTGCACCCTACGCAGGCGGTCGTCCATGCGCTTGCCGAGTGCCTGGAGGGACTGTTCGACCCGTCCACGTCGATCGTGCACTCCACGTCGTGGCGGTATGAACCTCGCCACGGGGCGCTGGTCCTGAGCTACGTGGCCATCCTGCAGCCGCCGGAAGGGCTGGTGAGTCCACCACCGGGCTTCACGGTCGAACCGGTAGGGATCGGCCATGCAGATGGCGTCGCCGAGCGGGGCGACCTTCTCGTGGCTGACGTGCTCGCTCACGGGCTGCACCACTTCGCGCTGCTGCGGTTCACCGACGCGGCGATCGCTGGCGCCCTGTCGGCCGATTGGCACAGGATGCTGGCGCGCTGGCACCCGCTGCCGGCCGGTCTGCACGATCACCATGCAGCGTGCGTGATTCCGCTGTCTCCGTAGTGCAATCACGCACGCTTGACCGGGCTTCTTGCGAGTCGCTGGCGGTACCATGAAAACCCGTACCACGGTGAAGAGGCGTAGTGCGTGACGCAAGGTCCGCGGCTACTGGCCATCATGGGCTCCGGCGAGACCGCTCCGACGATGGCGAAGGTCCACCGCGTGCTGTTCGAGCGCCTCGGGCCGGGAGCCGCCGAAGGGGTGCTGCTCGACACGCCCTACGGGTTCCAGGAGAACGCCGACCAGATCTCCCAACGCGCCCTTGCCTACTTCGGCCGTCACCTTCATGCACCCTTCAGCGTGGCCACGTGGCGCTCGGCCGCCGATGACACCCTGCGCCGTGAGCAGGCCCTGGCGCGGATCCGTTACGCCGACTACGTCTTCGCAGGCCCCGGCAGCCCCAGCTACGCCCTCGAGGTGTGGAGGGACACCCCGCTGCGGGACGTCCTCGCCGAGAGGCTGGCGCGCCGAGCGTGCGTGACCTTCGCGAGCGCCGCGGCGGTCACGCTCGGGATCGCTGCGATCCCGGTCTACGAGATCTACAAGGTCGGGGCCGCGCCGTACTGGCTCGACGGGCTTGACCTGCTCGCGGAGATTGGGCTGCGCGCTGCGGTCATCCCGCACTACGACAACGCCGAGGGCGGGAACCACGACACGCGCTTCTGCTACCTCGGCGAGCGGCGGCTGGCGCTGCTGGAGCCTCTGCTTCCCGCTGGCGCGTTCATCCTCGGCGTCGATGAGCACACCGCGGGAGTATTCGACCTCGCCGCCGACACCATGACGATCCTCGGCCATGGGGGAGTGACGGTCCGCCGTCTTGGCGTAAGCACTCGGTTCGAGGCCGGCTCCACCGTCGGGATCGACGACCTTCGCACCGCTGCGGTGGAGGGTGAGCGCACCGCCCCCCTCCAGGCTTGTGACGACGAGCCCGTGGCGAGCCCGATGCCGTCGCTGCTCGCCCAGACCGAGCGGTCAGAGCGCGCGTTCGACGGTGGGCTCGCCTCCCGTGACGTGGCGACCGCCGTGGCCGCCATGCTCGACCTTGAGCAGGTGATGTTCGACTGGTCGGCCGACACGGACGAGACCGAGGAGATGGAGCGGGCCCGCACAGTGCTACGCCGGATGGTGGTGCGGCTGGGGGAGGCCGCGGTCGAGGGTGTCCGTGATCCCCGGGAGTCGATCGCACCCTTCGTCGATTTGCTCGTTGACCTGCGCGATCGTGCCCGCGCAGAGCGCTCGTGGGAGTTCGCCGACATGCTCCGGGAGCGCCTGGCCGCCGCCGGCGTCGAGGTCCGTGACACCCCCGAGGGCACGGGGTGGCGGCTGTCCGGCCAACCTGGCCGCGGCGGGTCCTGACCGTCGCACGCTGAGCAGAGCTGGCCCGAAATGCCGGGCGAACTCATCTCAGTGCCGCCTGATACCCGGTTGGAAGTCCTCCCGCATGAACGGGAAAGTCAGGATGCCCAGGGTCGGAGGATGTCGTCGCACCAGTGGGCGAGCAGGGTTTCGTCGTGGCTGATGGCGAGGACGCCGGCGCCTGTGCGGTGACGGTAGTCCTCGACGACGCCGACGAGCCGGGCTTGGGTGGAGGCGTCGAGCATGGAGGTCATCTCGTCGCAGACGAGGTAGCGGGGCTCGCCTATGAGGGCGCGGGCGAGGCACGCGCGTTGGAGTTGGCCGTCGCTGACCTCGTGGGGGCGGCGGTCGAGCAGCTCGGCGGTGAGTTCGACCTGCTCGGTGAGGGCGGCGACCCGCGCGGCGGCCTCGTCCCCGCGTTTGGTGGCCCGCAGGGGTTCGGCGATGAGGTCGGACAGCCGCAGCCGCGGGTCGACCGCGAGGCGGGGCTGCTGGAAGATCAGCCCGATCTTGGCGCGCAGGGGCCGGGGCGCCCGGTAGCGCCAGGCGGTGACCGCGGCGCCGTCGATGCGGACGGTGCCGGACTGTGGGGTGAGCACCAGGCCGAGGACCCGGGCGAGCGTCGATTTGCCGCAGCCGCTGGGGCCGGCCAGCCCGATCGCCGCTCCGCGCGGCACGGTGACCGACAGTCCCGGGACCTCTGCGGGTCCGTGCCGGTCGTAGCGGACGGTGATCTGCTCAGCTGACAGCATGGCAGGCGACGAACGTCTCGGCGTCGGCGTCGGCGGCGCGCAGCGCCGGGCGGGCTGTGCACTGCGATCCCGCGAGGGGGCAGCGGGGCGCGAAGGCGCAGCCCGCCGGCAGCATGGTGAGCTCTGGCGGCAGGCCGGGGATCGGCGTGAACCCGTGGTCGGGCAGGGCGGCCAGCAGCCCTTGGGCGTACGGGTGCCGCGGCCCGGCCGGGGGGCCGGGCCGGGCTAGGGAGCCGGGGGTAGGTCCCCCTCTGGCGAAGAAATGGTCTGCGGACGTGATCTCGACGAGGCGGCCCGCGTACATGACCGCGACCCGGTCCGCGGCGCGCTCGACGGCGTCCAGGTCGTGGGTGATGAGGAGCACCGCGTGGCCGTCGTCAGCGAGGCGGCGCAGCGCGTCCATCGTGTGCCAGACGAGCGGGCGGTCCAGGCCGTTCGTGGGCTCGTCGGCGAGCAGCACGCGCGGGTCACCCGCGAGCGCGATCGCGTTGGCGGCCCGCTGCGCGAGGCCACCGGATAGCTGGTGCGGGTAGCGGTCGAGGTCAGCCGGCTTGAGGCCGGCGCGGAGTGCGAGCCCGTCCGCCTGACTGCGCTGCCCGCCGAGCGCTCGCAGCGCCTCGGCGAGCTGCGCGCGGACGGTGCGCACCGGGGTCAGGTGGGACGCGGGGCTCTGCGGGATCCAGCCGACCTGCCGGCCGCGGACTCGGCGGGCGAGGACACGCTCGGGTGCGGCGAGCAGGTCGACCCCGTCGAGCCACGCCTGGCCCCGCACCTGGGCGTTTCCGGGCAACAGTCCGAGCAGCGCGGTGGCGAGCACCGACTTGCCGCAGCCGCTCTCGCCGACCAGGGCGAGCAGCTCGCCTGCGGCCAGCTCGAACGACACGTCGGTGACCGCGGCGACCACGCCGTCGGCGGCGTGGAAGCGCACCCCCAGGCCACGCACGGACAAGGCGGCCGTCACAGCTGCAGCTCCGAGCGCCAGCGTGGGTTGATCCGGTCGCGCAGCCACCCGCCGCAGGCGCTGACCGCCAGGGTCGGCACGACGATCGCCAGTCCTGGGAAGAAGCTCGGCCACCAGGCGCCGGCGAGCACCGACCGGCGGCCGTCGGCGATCATGTTGCCGAGCGAGGCGAGGTGCGGCGGCAGGCCGAGGCCGAGGAAACTCAGCGCCGACTCGTGCCAGATCGCGTGGGGAAGCATGAGCACGGTGGCGAGCGCGACATGGGGGACGATGTTCGGCGCGAGGTGTCGGCGCACGACCCGCCAGCGGCTCGCGCCGCCGGAGATCGCCGCATCGACGAGCGGGCGCTCGCGCAGTGACAGGACCTCGCTGCGCACGATCCGGGCGGTCGACAGCCAGTGGGTGAGCGCCACCGCGGCGATCACTGGCAACGCGCCGCGGCGGAACAGGACGACGATGAAGATCCCGAGCAGCAGGTGGGGCAGCGACGCGACCCCGTCGAGCACACGCATGAGCGCCCGGTCGACCCAGCCGCCGAACGCAGCCGCGGTGAGCCCGACGGCTCCGCCGATCAGGGTGGACGTCAGCGCGGCGGCCGCCCCGATCGCCAGCGAGATCCGCAGCCCGTACACGCAGCGCAACAGCACGTCCCGGCCGAGCTCGTCGGTGCCGAACAGGTGGGTCAGGCTGGGTGGGGCGTTCACCTGTGTGAGGTCGACCAGCCGCTGGTTCAGCGGCACCGCGAGCGGCACGACGACCGCCACGACCGCGAGCGCCACGAGCACTCCTGCGGCGGCCAGCGCCGCCGCCCGCCGCCGCTGGCCGGCCACAGGAGAGGCGCGCCGTGTGGCGTGGACCGGTCTCCACGCCGGCGGGGCCAATGGGGTCAAGTCGGTGATCGATGTCTTAGCCATCCAAGGCCACCCGTGGGTCGGCGACGGCGTACGCGAGGTCGGCGAGGAGGTTGCCGCCGACGACGGCGAGCGTGCCGAGCGCGGTGATCGCCGCGAGCAGCGGGAAGTCGAACGCGAGCCCGGCCTCCACCGCGGTCGCGCCCAACCCCGGCCAGCTGAACACGGTCTCGACGAGGATCGACCCGGTGATCAGCTCGGGCATGTGCGTGCCGACCAGCGTGATCCAGGGCAGCAGAGCGGACCGGAGCGCGTGGCGGGACACCACGGTCCGCTCCGGAAGCCCACGGGCACGGGCGGCGGTCACGAAGTCCTCACGCAGGGTCCCGAGCACGGTCTCACGGACGAACAGCACGAACCAGCTCGACTGCGACACCGCGAGCACCGCGACCGGCAGAACCAGGTGCATGAGCACGTCGGTGGGCGTGCGACCGCTCGCCGCGACGTCGCTGACGCCTGCGGCAGGGAGCCATCCGAGCCGCACGGCGAACAGCCACAGCACGCCGAGCGCGAGCCAGAAGATCGGCGCTGCGGCCAGGACGTAAGCCGCGCCCGTCACCACCCGGTCGACGACGCTGCCGCGCAGGACCGCGGCGAGGGTGCCGACGACCAGGCTGCCGACCAGCAGCAGCCCGAGCGCGGGGACCACGAGCAGCAGCGACCAGCCGATCCGCTCGCTGATGACCTGCGTGACGGGCCGGTGCTGGGACCGTGACGGCCCGAGGTCCCCTCGCGCCAAGTTGCTGGCCCACGCGAGGTACTGCTCGTGGGCCGGACGGTCCAACCCCCAGTTGTGCCGGATCTCGTCGAGGTTCTCCTTGCTGGTCGTGAACGCGCGCTCGCCCGCGTACTGGCGCACGGGATCGAACGGCGAGGCCTTGCCGAGCGCGAACAACCCGATCGTCACGAGCACGACGAGGGGCACGGCCAGCGCGGCGCGCACGGCGACCAGCCGGCCCACGCCGTGCAGCCGCCTCATGGTTTGGGCTTCCAGCGCTCGATGTTCCACCAGATCCCGTGCGTGGCGCCGTGGGCGTGCGGCTCGGTCTGGACCTCGATCCCGTCGAAGTGGTCCTTTACCACGTAGACATGGTCGAGGTAGACGAGCCACGTCCACACGACCTGGTCACTCAGGCGCTTCTGGAGCTCGTCGTAGGCGGCCTTGCGCGTTTGCGGGTCGGACGTCCTGCGGCCCTCGTCGAGCAGCCGGTCGACCTCGGCGTCGCGCAACCCGCCGGGGTTGAAGAAGTCCTGGTGCGCGAATTGGGAGTGGAACAGCTCGTAATTCGTGAAATCCGGGTCGTAGGGTGACCCCCAGCCCATGATCAGCGCGTCATCGACCATCCGCGGCCTGATCGCGTCCCAATCCAGGCCAGTGACCTCGATCGCGACGCCGATCTGCGAGCCGGCTGAGGCCACGGCGAGGGCGAGATCCTTCCGCAGGCTGTCGTTCGCGGGGTACATCAGCGTGAAGCGCGCGGGCTGCGCGCCGCGGGCGCGCACCCCGTCCGGCCCTGGGCGCCAGCCGGCCTCGTCGAGGATCCGCTTCGCCTCGGCGAGATCCCCCTCACGGGCGGGAACGACCGCCGGGTTGAACCACGGCGTGCTCGGCGAGATCGGACTGTGTGCCGGAGTTCCCTTGCCGTCGAGGATGCCGGCGACGATCGCGTTCCGGTCGATCGCATGGTCGAGCGCGCGCCGGACCGCGACATCCCCGGTTACTGGGCGCTCGAGCGGGAGCATGACCCCGCGGTAGTCCGCCGAGGGCACGTCGTAGACGGTGACTCCGTCGCGGTTGCGGAAGCGGGCAGCCGCCTTCGGCGGGAGGTGGGTGGCGTCGAAGTCGCCCCGCTCCATTCGGGTCGCCCGGACGTTGTCATCCGGCACGAACGCCAGCACGAGCCGCGCGATCGCCGGCGCCCCGCCCCAGTAGTCGGGGTTGGCGCGCAGGACCAGCCGGTCCCCCGGCGTCCACTGCTCGAACACGAACGGGCCGGTCCCGACGGGCGCGGTGTTGAACTTTGCGGTGTTGACGTTCTGGCCGATGGGGGGCGTCCCCCCTGCCCCCTGGCCGATGGGGGGCGTCCCCCCTGCCCCCTGGCCGATGGGGGGCGTCCCCCCTGCCCCCTGGCCGATGGGGGGCGTCCCCCCTGCCCCCTGGCCGGCGAACGCGTGACGAGGGACGATGCCGACCGTGGTCCGCTGGGAGAACGGCGTGTAGGGGTAGGCGAGCCGGAACACGACCGTCCGGTCGTCCGGCGCCTCGACCGCGGTGATCATGTCGAGGTCGCTGCGCAGCGTCGTGTCCGTGGTCTTGTCGAGGATCGCCTGGTAGGTGAAGACCACGTCGTCGGCGGTCAGCGGCTGGCCGTCGTGGAACTTCACGCCCGGGCGCAGCTTGAACGTGTAGGTGCGTCCGCTGTCGCCGACCGTTGGCAGCGCCTCCGCGAGCGCCGGGACGAGGTTCAGCTTCGCGTCGCGGGAGACGAGCCCGTCGAACAGCTTCGACGCCCCGTCCGGCGCGTAGCCCAGGATCGGATTGAGCGTGTCCGGCTCGCTCTGCACGCCTATGACGACGGTGTCGGCCGGCTTGCTCGTCGCGCTTTGCGTGCCCGCGCCTCCCCCGGCGCACGCGCTGACCGTGACCAGCAGCGCGAGCAATAGCCCAGCGATTCGCGACGAGCCCCGCATAACACCCTCCCGCGCCTCCGCCGATCGCATCCCCTGATCGGGTGAAGTGATCCTGCCACGGTCGGGTATCAATTGCAAGTAGGTTGCGAATATGTTTCAGCTCGCCGGCGACGAGGGTGGGGTCAGGGCTGCGGGTCGGCCAACAGGTCTCGGAGCTGGTCGGGGCTGACGTCGCCGCCGCTGCAGATCACGGCGACGGGCCTGCCGGCGAAGCGCGCGGGCGCGTGCATGACTGCGGCCAGGGCTGCCGCGCCCGAGAGCTCCACCAAGTTGCGCGTCTTGGAGATCATGAGCCGGGCCGCGTCCGAAGCTCGGCCTCGCTGACGAGAAGGTCGTCGAGTGAGTCCCACAGGATGCGCTGCGGCAGCTCGAACGCGGTACGGGTCGCGATTCCCTCGGGCGTTTGTCTCCATACGGTCGGTGAGCAGGCGGCGGGCCTTCCACGACCGGTAGGCGGCGGGCGCGGCGTCGGACTGGACGCCGATCACCGCGATCGACGGGCGGACGGCGTTCGCGACGATGCAGGCTCCGGCGAAGTCACGACCGTGGAACACGACCTCTGCGCCGAGTGCCCGCGTCGACTCGACCTTCACCGGTTGGCCTCGGAGGCCGTGATCACCCCGCGACGGCGCTCATCCTCGTCGAGGGCGTATGTCGAAACGTGGGCCGGGGTGGGCGCCCTGGGCGGGTTTCGCTGGTCATGCTTGGGTTTTCCAGCGGTGAGACGTCCTGGTGAGCCTTCGGCGGCGACTCCGCGACACAGCCCTGGGGAGTTTTGACACATGTTCTGAGGCGCGAGGCGAGGTTGATCCCCCCTCTGACCTTGAACGCCCCGATGGGTTGATGGTTCTCGTGTTTGACCCAGACCTCGGCGCTGACCGTCTGGTCCAGCGCCGGGTACCGGTAGAGCGGGGTCGGCCGCAAATAGGGCCGGATCCGCAGGCGCGCTCGAAGGACGTCGGAGAAGGTCGGCGTGGTCTGTGCCCGGGCCAGCTGAGGAGACAGATCGTAGTCAGCGCTCACCGAACCATCTTGCGTCTTGTGCCCGGGGTGACGCCGCCCCACAACGCTGGCGACGTGAGGCGCTCGCGCGTGCGGCACAATCGCCTCATGGACTGGCCCGGCCAGACCTTGATGAGGTGGTGAGCGCCTCCGCGCGGCGGGCGCGCGCTTCGCTTACCTGCATGGCAGCTGGGTGGAGGGCAGGGCCCGGCCCGCATCGGATGTGGACGTGGCTGCATGGTTCGGGCGCGAGGGCATCGACGGGCTCGCGGTTGCGGCTCGCCTGCCCAGGTCCGTCGACCTGCTCGTGCTTGACGGCGCGCCGCTCGAGCTGGCCGGCCGTGTCGCGCCGCGGGGTCGGCTCCTGTTGGATTGCGACCCGAAAGCCCGTGTCGCTTGGGAGGCGACCACGCGGAGGACCTACCTCGACGAGCGTCCCCGGATCGATCGCTCCTGAGCTGACCTTGCTCGAGCCCATCGCCGTGGTTGACCCAGAGCGACTCCACCGCGTGCTCCGGCAGGTCACCGACGGCCTTCCGCAAGTGATCGGCTCAAGTTTGGGTCGAGGGGCGCCTGGTGCCGCTCGGCAAGGTACGGGTACGCAGACGCCCGCCAGTGCTCTACTCCCCCCGCTCGCGTTGGTGCTGCCACGCTCGCTCGATGGCTGAGCGCTTGGCGAGGGCACCTGTCCTTCCTCGCGCAGGAGCCCGAAGCCGGTGAGGCGCTCTTGGACCTCTCCCCGGACGGTACGGAACCTCTCGTACGCCGGGTGCAGCAACAGCGTCTCGGCGGCAAGCACCTCCAGGGCCTGGAGGTGCTCCGGGCTGGCGGATGCCACTACGACGGCGTCGGGATCGTGCTCGCGAATGGCGTAGATCAGCTCGGCAGGGGTGTGGCCAACATCGGACAGATGCACGATCGCCACGTCCGGCCCGAAGATGCGTCGGAGTTCGGCGTCCCGCTTCTCGGTGAAGAACGGCGTCGGCGCGGGAATCGGACTGACATGGACGACCTTGGGCGGTCTCACGTGCTAGGCGTCGCCCGGACGTCTCAGCGCCTCCAGCTCGAGCGCCCGAGCGGCCAGCTCGAACACCACCGCGGCGCTGTACTCCCCCCGGCGGTGTTGTGCCTCCAGCCATTCAACGAGTTCCACCGCCGGGTAGTCCCGGTAGGGACGCTGGGGGTCGTAGTCGGCGGAGATGCCCTGCGCCTGCTGGACGGTCATCGGTGTGCTCATGCCCTGCACGTTACGACCTCGGTGTGGCAGCGCCAAAGCACCCACGCCGCCGGGACGGTGTCGGGCCGGCGGCACGACGTGGGTCAGTAGCCGCGGTCGATCCATGTTTGGAGGTGGGGGGCCTCGGCTCGCACGGTCGTGTCGTCGCCGTGGCCGGTGTGGACGATGGTGTCGGGAGGCAGGGTCAGCAGCCGGTCGCGGATCGAGGC